>CAZTFP010000011.1:0-44509 GCA_964613015.1 uncultured Candidatus Peribacteria bacterium
CTAAAGTGAGCTGTTACGCACTCATTAGGTGAATGGCTGCTTCCAAGCCAACACGCTCTAGATCAATGGGGGGTATTCGAAATACGAACACTATAGATATAAATAAATATACAAATAAATCAATAAACAAAAAAAAGGGCATAAAGCCCAATTTTTGATAAAGAAAAGTTTAAATATTATTGTGCAAGATAGACACTAAGATCAATGGTCTGATTGAGGGTATTTTTGAAAGTATCTGCAGCACTTACTACCACAGGACCAAGTGAATCTATAGTGAAATTTGCAGTATTTCCACCCTTATATTCATATAAGGTAATTCAATTCCTCGTGATCTTTCCTCGTGCAAGTCCAGACTGCTCATCAAGCGGAAGTACTACGTCATAAGTACCAGAAGCATTTTTGGTAACTTTGACAGCAGACAGCATGATCTTGGGTGCAGTAGTATCACCAGGAACAGATGATGTACCCAAAGCGAATTTGATAGGTATACTAGCTTTGTTGGAGAATCAAGCAAAATCAAAAGCGACAAGATCTAGGGCATATGATCAGTTTTTAAATCCCGTTGTAGAGATAGTTATTTGTTTTGTATCAGTAACATTTTTGGTATCTCATTGAGGATATTCAAAAAGTCCAACCTGTTGGTTATTGAGAAGAACAAGAACTTTTCTAATATTCTTTGGTCCATTGATAGTATAAGAAACAGTGAATGGAGATCAAATAGTACTATTAGTCGTTGGTACACCAAGACTGATTTTGATATTGGTATCAGGTTTTTCATCTCTACCTGGACACATTTGGACAGGCATCTGGACAAACACATTATTGAATGTATAGGCAACTCTGCCTGTAGTTATTCATCACACAGGAACACCACCAGACATAAATGCTGTAGAGTCTTTCCATCGTTGAGTAACTTCCGCAAGATCCATACCGTTGGGCATAAAGGTATTAGGGACGATTAAGTATCCATTTTTTACATCACCAGGTACAGTATATGGACTGACAAGTCAGTTACACATACCATCGAAAGTAATAGGTGTTGCTCAATCATCTGAAGCCAATCCTGGAGAGTTTTTGTACTTTAATGTGCTTACTGTAAGATCAGCTGGTGTGGTAGAACTAGCTGCCTTTCCAGAAACTTTGGAAATACTTACAGAAACGGTATCAATATTTGGCATTTGTTCATTAGTAATATAGTTGTTTTTTAAAAGCCATCAAAACAATTTTTTGATAGGACCAGCATTGATTTCACCAAATGCGTTTACATACATAGGTGATCCATCGGCATTTCCTGCCCAGATAATAGCAACCTTGCTAGGAGTATATCCTACAAGCCATCAATCTCTAGGACGATTTCATTTATCAGTTTTTACATCAGAAGTTCATGTTTTCAAACCATACGTGAGTCATGAAACATCAAACATATGGGTAATACCAGTAATTCTATTTTCAGTATCAGAAAGTATTTTTCGTAAGAGAGAACGAATTCCTGGTTTGATAACCTCGAGTTGATTATTTCATCAAGTCTTTTGGTAAAGAATAGAACCATCTCTAGATCTAACCTCCAAAATTGGATTAATGACTGCTGGAGTATCAGTACTCATATGAGCATAAGCATTAGCAAATTCTAACATAGTAACTTCTCCAGCTCACAAAGCCAATGGATATCAATATTCTACATTATCATCCAATGAGGTAAGTCCAAGTTTTTTGAGAAATGGTTTTGCTACCACTTCACCACCAATTGCAGTAAACATTTTCGCTGCAGGAATATTTCTACTATGTCCAAGTGCTTTTTTGAGTGGTAACATTCATTCAAATTTATCATCAGCATCATTTGGCTGATCTTTTCCTATTTTAAATGGAATATCAAAGATAGGAGTATCGATAGTCAAAGAAAGAGTTTCTAATCCCAAAGCATAAATAAATGGTTTGACAGCAGAACCAGTTTGTCTCGGCCTTCTAACCATATCATTTTGTCATTGGATGGTCGTATTGAAATAATCAATAGATCATACATAAGCCAATACGTCACCATTTTTACTATCTAAATAAATCATAGAACTATTGTTTGCACCATGACTTTGAAGGGTAGCATTATTAGCTAAAATAGCTTCTTCAGCTACCTGTTGAATTTTACTATCAAGCGTTGTTTTGACAACAAATCCTCCTTTCATCAAAGTACCAGATCCATAGGTTTTTTCGAGTTCTTCGATAACCCATTGGACAAAGTGAGGTGCTTTGATAGGAAAAGTATTGGTACGGAAAACATAATTGATACCCTGGATAATAGCATCCTTAAGTTCTTGTTCAGTGATATATCCATTTTCATACATTTTATCCAGAGCCAAATCTTTTCTTCCATTAGTATATTTAACAGTAAGACTTGTCCCTGAAATATTTATCGTAAACGATCATATTCCATCAATAAATTTTACAACATCATTGTTGTTTTTTTTGTTTGATAAATCAGCATTGGTAAGAATTTGTGTAAATTTATCTGTGACCGCTTTTTGGACATCTCCAGAGAAAAGGACAGGATTACCATAATTATCTTTGACAACAAAGGCACCGACAACCAAATCTTTATTTTTATAAGGATTATATAACGACGGACCTTTGGGAATAGAGGCTAAGATAGATGATTCCAACACCGTCAAATCTTTAGCAGATTTATCAAAATATGTTTTTGCAGCAGCTTCCACACCAAATGCATTATTTCCAAATGAAATATAATTGAGATATAATTCAAGTGTTCTATCTTTCATTTCTTTACGAAGCTCAGCATCAGAAAGACTACTATTTCATTTACGGATAATATTTTCCAAAACACCACTAAGTTTACTCGTAAGAAGAATCTCTTTAATCTTTCTCGTAATCTTTCTATCTTGAGTCAAAAGAAGATTTCTAACCAACTGTTGGGGAATTGTTGATGCTCATTGAACTCTCGAACCAGGATTGATAACAGCACTAATTGCGGCCCTAAGCATTCCCATAGCATCTAGTCCATTATGTTCTCGATAACGTTGATCTTCAAGTGCAACGATGGCATTGATCATATTCAAAGATATTCAGGAATAAGGAACATATTCTCTATTTTCTTCAAATAATTTATACAGAACCTCTCAATTTCTATCCTCGATTAGGGTTGCCTCATTAAATACCATATCATTGATTTTACTTACATCGGGAAGACCGATTAATATATTTCTCGTAAACCACACACCAAACACCACAATAAAAAAAATAAAGGCAGCAAGTAGCCAAAACACTACTTTTTTCTTTTTGTTTGGCTGACCATGTTGATAATGTGAAGATGAAGACGTATGTGATCTTCCAGAAAAATTTGGAGAATACAGTCTTTTCTGTTTAAAATAATTCATAGGACAACATATTTTTAAACAAATAAAAAAGATCTAGATATGAGAACGTTAGTAGTCAATTTGATAAAAAAATCAACCACTAATACTAATATTCTCATATAAGACCTTCTGAAAATTTATTTTTCGTGAATAGAATATTTAATAAATATAACAACTAATTTTGCTATTATTGACATCTTCCCAACGCTCAGTGACTATAAACTTACCTAAATAGTTCATATCTCTTACAATCATTTTACCAATATCTGAACGATTACTAATAACCTTTCCTACATGACCAGCACTTGAATTTAATCTACTATAAACAATCAAGGCACCAGCAGCAGGTTTACTACCTACACTAAGTCCAGCAGCTCTTGCATTAGCACACCGATTTTTAGCATCACCACCAAATGGTCTATCTTGAACAGTCTTTGCTTCATTAAAATGAAAGATATCTGGTCTCAAAATAGCAGCATACCAAGTACAGTATCCTACAGCAAATCCGTTTTGAATCTTTTGTGTAAAGATAGATTTTGATATAATAGTACTCTTATTTGTAGTATCTCATCAGTCACTAGTATCATAAATAACAGTAGTAGCTTTGGTTGAAAGTTTAGGAGAATTTTTGGTAGGTTTACCAGCCTTATTGATAGTAGGTCTATATGTGATAGTAGATTCTGGGATAATTTCTGGTTTTGGTCTTTCTAGCAATCATACTTCATATGCTTTTTCTTTAGTAATATTGATAAATACTTCTTGTCCTGGAGAGAAAATTTCCGTTTCATCCTGGACGTAGTTTAGCGTCATCAAATCTTGAAGATTGAGTGTATATTTATTGGCAAATACAACAACATTGGTTTTATCCTTAATAGTATACACTATACCATCTACTTGATTAGAAACCTTCAATACTTGTCACGATGCTAAATCATTTTTTTTAAGATTATTTTCTTGTATAATACTAGAAACAGTCGTTCAGAAAACGCCTGCTATTTTTAGTAAAGTATCTCAATCTTGGACAGTATATTCGACATTATTATTTGCATCTATATTGGCATTAATATTGTCCAAATTAATTTCGGAAGAAGCTCAATCATCACTTTGTATAAAACCTGAGTTAATAGCTAATTGTTCTTGTTTGTTTTCAAATAGATCTGCATTTGCAATAACAAAAATAAAGAACACAATAAAACATAACGATAAAACAAGCTTGAAGTAGTTTACACGATTAAACTTTATCATACAATATAAGAGTGATAAATGGCGGAGAGAGTGGGATTTGAACCCACGGTCCGGTTGCCCGGACGGCTGCTTTCAAGGCAGCTGCATTCAACCACTCTGCCATCTCTCCACAGATCAACTAAGGGGTTTATTACGTGATTGAATACTTGCAGTAAAAAATAGTAAGTATTTGCCAGGCTTTTTCAAGGAATAAATACAATCGGCATTTTAAGCGTATTTTTTACCATATACAAGCAAAAAAGATTGAATTTATAGTACTATTAAGTATCAATAAAATATACCATTTATACTCTATAATAGAATATGGGCTATCCAGTCAAACGCATTCAAACAGGAATAAACAATCCAATTCTTAGAAATATTTCAGAAGAAATAGAAGAAATTGATCAGGATTTGATACTATTTTGTCATAAACTTTTGATTTTGATGTACCAGAATAAGGGGGTATGACTAGCTGCTCCACAAGTGGGTGAAAATATTAGAGTCATTGCAACCAGTCAACGAGACAAAAAGAAAACCAAAGATAAATTTTTGGGAGAAACGATTATGATCAACCCAAAGATTACAGAGAAATCAAAAGAAATGATACTTCGAGAAGAGGCATGTATTTCACTACCAAATTGCACAGGCATGGTAAGAAGACACCATACCATTACCGTAGAATTTTTGGATTTGAAAGGCAAGAAACAAACCAAAAAATATAAAGAATTCAATTCTGTAATTATCCAACATGAAATAGATCATCTCGATGGAGTTTTATTTATGGACAAAATCCTACCGACCAAACCAAGCAAAAAGGTAGAAAAGAAAAAATAACGACTCATTTTTTATTTGTAAACCACTGACAGTGATATAATGGTTTATTTTATACAATTAAAAAAATGAAAGAATCAATAGAATTTGATGATACAGTAAAGAAGATTATACCCATTATAATCAATTTTAATCCAGAAAAGATAACACTGTTGTTAGATATTGATAATAGGTTCCCAAACATGGAAGCAAAAAGAGTCCAAGCAGAAGAATTTAAATTAAACAGCAAATCTGAATTTCATCTTACTATCATTGGTAGTAATACATGAGAAAAAATAAAAAAAAGTATTTCTCTCTTAGAAAAGAGCGAAAGAGAAAAGATACTAAACAAAATATATGTACTATCCGAATCCATAAAATGGAATATCACACTGCAAAACAATTTTTTCTATATTGAGAAAGAATATGCTGAAGAAGATCCAAATAACCAAGGAAGTCTTATATACGAAAAACGTAAATCTATAATTCAAATGGCAGAAATCAATGGATTAAAGAATTTTTATAGGCAATTAAACGTTTTGTTGTGAGAATGATTTGATGAACCACTACCACATATAACACTATATACAACAAGTACTAGAGAAAATAAGAGATTAAGGGGGATAGGAATATACTCACAAAAACAGCTCGAAGAATTGAGTCCCCAAAAAATATAAACTGTTCATATAAAAAAATCCCACCAAAATGGGATTTTTTTTATACTATATATAGTAGCAACATATACTCCTATTTTTTCTTGTAAAATTTCCTATTCACTTTTTTGGGAGCAACATTTATTGTGCTCCTGAAAATCTCTGAGAGATTGAAACAAAACTCTGCGAGGAGATATACCTGATGTAGAGGGATAATATCAAATATTTTTTGTCATTCTTTGAGCGTATAAAAGTCTATTTCTATATTCAAGCCATAGTCTTTACTTCATTTCCATTCCACAAAATAATCAGCATATTTTATAGCAAATGAGAGTTTAGAGATATGTTGTCCCTTAGAAAGATAATCTTTTTGTTTGAGATAATCATCCAACTTAATTTTTACATCAGCAGTTTCGATATGATTGAGAACATTTCTAATAAACCTGATGACATGCTCAAACGCGACGTATTTATCTTGTAGCTTTTCGCTCAAAAACTTTTGAAAAGTCTGTTGAGTCTCTATCATCTCTCTCATCACAGAAAATATTCCCCTAAAAGAATTTATCTCGACCATATATCCAAATATATTTTTTTTATCAGGATGTGCATAGATATCAGAGAGTATTTTTTTGACAATCACTCACTTCATGACAAAATTCTTTTTTTCTCAGGTATGAATAGGAAAATCCACAACATCAGAAGAAATATCATGAGATTTGATATGTTTTTCCAAAAATTTTCACAGATAGAGAAATCTATAAAATCACTGCAGAAGTTCTATATTTTGTTGAATTTTTTTGTTGAGCATAATAAAATGAAAATAAAAAATAAGCTCATCGAGCTTATAGCAAAATCCAGCTAAAGCAGGATATATAAGAGGTAAATATTAATTAATCAAATCTTTAGCTGACAAGAATCCAAGTTGGATAGCGGTAGGGATTTTGACGATTTCCGCACTCACATTCACCACATCTCTTTTGAAATTAGTAGATTGGACAGCATCCCGATTCTGTTGTTTATAATCAAGAAGTTTGGTTTTGAGAATTTCATATCTGAAGGTAATTGTAGTCATATTTTGGTTTGCTTGTTTGAGAAAATATCCACGCGTAGAAGAAAGATTTACAAAATAGAGATAGAAAAAAAGACAAAGCACAAGAAAAAAAGATAATGTTCCAACCTTAAAAAGCTCAACGATACTATCATAACGTTTATATTTGCTAACGATTCATGTATAGACCTTATTTACTTGGCCTGGAATAAAAGCAAAAGTTCTCATACTTCTAAATTAACTAAAAATGAATAACTAAAAACGTATGATTTGTTCTTATATAGATTATCGTAATTTACAATAGTTCATTCAAGCAATACCTACACTGTTCACTATTCACTTTTCACTAGTTTTTCTATAATTCTCATTTTAGCACTTCTTGCAGCTCTATTCACTGCAACTTCTTTATAGTTCGGCATGACGGGTTTTTTAGTTACCAGCTTGTAATTTCACGTGGCAACTAATGTAATAAATGCTTGTTTCACCAATCTATCTTCGATGCTATGATAGGTAATTATCAAACATCTTCAAGCCGAATTCAAAGCTTCTGGAAAGACCGACAAAAAAGATTTCAGATTATCAAGTTCTCTATTGGTTTCGATTCTTAACGATTGAAAAATAACAGTACATGCCTTATCTCCGAGCCCACACGCATTCAAAATCAGTTTAAAATCCTGAGTAGTGATAATCTGTTTTTGTTTTCTCGTAGTAATAATATGTTGCGCGAGTTCAAGAGCTTTTGGAGAAGAAAAGTCTGCATAAGTTTCAAAAATATGTGTAAGTTGGTCTACCGTATATTTGGCAAGGATATCAGCTGCAGTCTGACCTTGTGACGTATCGAATCTCATATCCAACGGTGCGACTCCCCTTATACTAAATCCACGTTCTACGGCTTTGAAGTGCTCAAGATTGACTCCCAAATCATTCAAAATAAAATCTGCTTTTCTTCATCATAAGACTGATTGAATATTCGTATAATTATCATGGATATACTCTATTCTATTGGCAATATCTATATCTGATTCTCTGATTCTCATTTTCGCTTTTTTCATCATCAATGCATCGACATCAAATCCCAACAATCTAGCATTCTTTGCTAAAGCCAAAAGTACCATAGCATGTCAGCCATGACCAAGTGTGCAATCTACAATAAGTTTACTTTTCGGATCCAAAAACGAACAAACTTCTTGGAGTAAAACTGGGGTATGAAGTATCATATCTTAGCAAAGAATAAAGTGAAATCACTATAAGTAAACTCAGAAAAATAGCAAAACAATAGCAAAGAGTAAGGATTGACATTTAATATAAAAAATATATAAGAAAGTATAAATAAATAATATGGAAACAAAAATAGTCACCACTATCATTACCATTATCGTAAGTGGTATAATATCATTTTTCTTCGCTTCAACACACCAATCCGCAGTAAGATTCAAAAAAATAATAAAAGAAGCGAAGGAGATTTATTATGATGTATTGATAATTATTATCGGTGCTGCGATACTCAAGGCAACTTGCTGTGTATTATGGCTATGCATTATTATAGTAATAATGATAGAGCTAAATATATCGACCAGTATGATAATATCATATCTATTGTCTACTAGTATTGGAGCTTATTTGGGATATGTCGTTACAAACTGGTGGTTTAATAGAAAAATGCAACAATACAAAAAATTACAGGAAGTATAAAAAATGCAAAAAAAGTATATCAACAGAGAGGTTCGGTTTTCGAGCTTCTTTTTTTATTACATTGATTTCGAAACCCTTTTCTATACAACCATTTTCGAATTCAAAATTCAAAATTTAAACTTCAAAATTAATATGAACATTTGATTAGTAGGTTCGACCAATGTCGGAAAATCTACGCTCTTCAATAGGCTTATTGGACAGTTTAGAGCTATAGTTACAGACATTCCAGGGACCACCAGAGATATTATAGAACATGAAACCTTGATCGACGACATCGGCAAAGTAACTTTTCTTGATAGTCCAGGATTACATGATTTCACCGAAGAAGAAGTGCTTATCAAACAAATAATCAATCATTCTGATCTTATTCTTTTTATAATCGACGACAGTATTGGGATAACCGCAAAAGAACAACATATCTATTCTTATATCATCGAAAAACACAAAAAAAACAAGACAATACTAATTGTAAACAAGATAGATATCAAGCACAAAGAAAAGGATTATGACCTTGCGGTCAACGAATATTATAGCTTAGGGTTTGATCATGTTTTGGGTATCAGTGCAAAAAAGCAGAAAAATTTAGTAGAAGTCAAAGATCTCATCACCAAGATAATAAATGCTAAAGTATTAAAAGAAAACACAGAAACTGAAGCACTAGTTACCAGCGAAACACAAGTGCAAGACAATAGAATTCACATGGCTATTATTGGAAAACCAAACGCAGGAAAATCCACACTATTGAATGCGCTGATGAAAAAAACTGTTTCTAAAGTAGAAAGTATTCCAGGGACTACACGCGATTACATAATCGGAGAGTTTACTATGGATAAAAAGAAATATGTCGTCTACGATACTGCAGGCATAAGAAAAAAGTGAGATATTCATGGTATAGAAAAGATAGCCTTCGATAAAACTCTAGATATGTTAAAATACAAAAGACCAATCATTTTATTTATGGTCGATGGTGTTGATGGTATTTCTCACAGAGATATGACACTAATCCAAGAGATCAACAATCTTGCATTACCCATGATTCTTTGTGTAAACAAAGTAGACTTATTAGATGCAAAACATCAGAAACTTCTGGTCGCAAAAACCAAAGCAATGATGGATTTCGCCAAATATATCCAAGTATTTCCTATTTCAGCCAAAACTAAAAAAGGAGTCAAAGAGATCTTCGAAGTACTAAGCAAGATAAAAAAAGAAGCAGAAAGAAGAATAGATACTAGTGAATTAAATGATATTATAGGAAAAGAATTTATTAGTAGACCACCAAGGTTCCCCAAAAATAAAATCTGTAAAATTTTATATATCACACAGATAGATATCAATGCACCGACATTTATTGCATTCGTAAATCACAAAACAAGAGCAAACTTTGCCTTCAAAAGATGGTTAGAAAACACGATTAGAATCCATTTCGGATTTATGGGCACACCATTGGTGATTAGATTTAAGGAGAGACAAGATTCTAGACTAGAAAAAAGAGAGGAAGAAAAAGAGGAAAATCAGGATGAAAAAGGAGAAAAAAAACAAGAAGCATACGGACATAGAACCAAAAAAAAGGAAGAAAAGAAAAAGTAGATTTAATATATAATAGTAAGGTAATCTATGAAAGACATAAAACTACGAGCAGGAATAATTATTTTTACAGGAAGTGATATGATATCAAAATATTTTTTTTATAATAGACAATATCTGAACCATACACTATATATTTTACCAATATTGAACAAGGGAATATCTCGATCATTGCCGGTACCATTTATAATTATTATGATAATAAGCATACTAGGGATGGGGATATTTATACGATTGTTTACGACAAAAAAAATTAATCGGATTATTACGACATTGTTGATTGCAGGAACTCTAGGAAATATGATTGACAGGGTATTGTTGGGAGGAGTCAGAGATTTTATCAATATAAGACTTTTCAATTTTCCCATCTTCAACTTAGCAGACATGATGCTGAGTATTGGAGTAGTTATACGATTTGCTAGAGTTATGCTTGAAAAAAAGAAATAAAAAATTACACTCCCACCACCAAACAAACATTTTGGTAAATAATTACTTTGTTTTATACCTTATACATATATCATGCAATACACAGGAACCGTAAAATTCATTTGACCAAAAGAAACTATTGGAGCAAATGCATTAGAAAAACAGACTATCGTTTTGGAAGAAGAGACTGACAGAGAGTTTAAAGGTGGATTGGCAGTTGATTTTTTCAAAGAAAAGACAGAATTAGTAAGTAATCTAAAAGTTGGAGATCTTATTACTGTGTACATCAACACAAGAGTAAACGAATCTAAAACCCAACCAGGAAGATACTTCAATAGTATCACAGGATGGAGATTGGAAGCATGAGCTGGAAGCGAAAACAAAGGTAGTAGTAAAAAAGAAGATAATGATGATTTACCGTTCTAAATAAACTATTGGCCTCCTTTATCAAGGAGGAGGCTTGTCCTTGGCGAAGTCAAAGGGTATCCGCCGATGCGGATGGAGGATTTAAAAAAACAGTTAAACAAAAAATGGCCATAATCGGCCATTTTTTCATTGTTATTTTTTAGAAATTATTGTTTTGGTGTATAAGTGATAGATTTATCGAAAGCAAGCAGAGGAATAAATATGAAAGGAAGTAAGAGAAGTCCTATACCAAACGCTCGATGTTTTCAGAATCTTTTTGCTCGGTCAAAAAGCACTACAATCATAAGGATACCAAATACGGGGGGCAATAGTAACCATCGAAGCCATGCACCTGGTCTGCCTGCTACCTTCAACATAAGGTAAAGATTATAAAACGGGATAAAGATACCCCATCATGGTTTTCCTGCTTTCTCAAAGACCTTCCAATAAGCTACAATCAAAAGAACAATGACTGCTATATAGATAATCATCCATAATATAGCCAATCAGCCAAATAGTACTCAAAAAGTTCAAGCCATAGCCTTGAGCGCTACGGGATCGATACTTCATGTCAACAAAACACCAGATGCTTGTAGAGCAACACCCATAATTTTTTTGTGAAAAAATAAAAACAATAATAATCAAATAATATATAAATATAATTATCTTACAAGGAATATTTATAGCCAGAATGCCATTATTTTCTTATCGTACTACCATTTACGGACATACTAATTCTAGATTTTAACTTGGAAACAGTCGTATACCAAGGTGGTCTAATGGTTATAGTAAATGAAGAAATTTCTGGATAGGAAAAGAGAACTTCTCTAGCCTTATCCTCAGTCATTCAGACAATACGCTCTTTGATATCGGGTAATATATTATTAATATCTTTTGAAAAATCATAATATTGTTTAATATCGACTTTTGTTGGGATGATAAAGACATTTCCCGTACCTTGTTTCATAGTATTGAAAAACACTATCGACGAAGTATCCACACTAAACACCTTCATTTTATCATATAACCTCTGTTTTACATAGGCATCTACCTCTGCAAGTAAATCAGCTCTTTTAATATAATTGAAACTAAAACGAGCAATAACCGTTCACTTGATAAGTGGTGTTTTTTCACCAGGGACATCGGCAATCTGAACTCCCATGATTTGAGTAGAAATAAGTGGATCAAAATCCAAAACCATGGTTTCGGGTGTTTGGAAATTGGTAGATACAATATTTGCTTTTTGCTTATATATAGCATCTATGAGTTTTCCCGAAAGGATTCCAATATCTTTGGCGGAGACTACTCATTGAGACTGAAGATTCCCTCAAGAAAAATCTTCAAGTACCTGTCCATAGATATTTTGAGTATAATAACTATCTGCTACATTTTTGATAAATAGCTGTGTTCATTTGGTGATATTTCCTCTAGATCCCATAAGTACTCATTGAATGTCTTGTTCCATAGCTCTTATAAGAACATCTGTTTTTCAAGGATTGTTTTCTGTTCCCTGAAGGACAGTAAAATCTCTGACAGCCACAAACTGACGTCAATCATCAGTTACAAATCTAGTACCCCTGACGAACGAATAATCTTGGGGAACCTTATTAACAATCTCAATGGTTCCCTGAGATGGTTGTTGGATATATTTTATATTTGCAGTACTTATGGTCATATCATATTTGTAATCAATATATCCAGTATAATAAGGTATAGTAAGATATCTAGAATCTTTTTGAAATTCTGTGTCAGAAAAAGGATAATAGCGGAAATTATAAATTACACTCTCTATTTGACTAGTAGGGATAATATTTACACGAGTACTAGGGAGAATAAGCGAATACAACAGAAATAAGATAATGAGAACAAAAAGAATTTCAAAAGCAAACACTACATAAAAAATATAATTTTTTTTGGTATACACTTGGAGATGGAATTTTTTAATATTAAAGAAAAAATCGTATGCCAATCTTAAATATTTAATGACCTTGTGTTTTTCTTGATGCAGAACAGTAAGTCCCAAGCTAGAAAAAAAATACTTAGATTTATCTGTTTTGGTGACAAATAGCGCATTCAGATTCTTCTTTTGTAAGAGTTCCTTGATTTCTTTTCCTCGCCATTCATTATCGAAAAAAGAATGTTCAGGATCAATATAAATATAGATAGTTCTACCGCTAGGCACTTTCTCTATCGTCTTAAATATTTTATACAAACTATGTTCTTTGAGAAAAAATAACTTCATATATGAAAACCAATAAGCTATAAAAATTTTTTAGTCATTTTTTATCGCGAAGCTTTTATCTATTTTTGTCTATTTTCATCATAAAGTTTTATTGTAAATCAGTGATTTTTTGTCGTCTTTTATAGATAAAATAACAAATAAGTGCGACAACCCAAGCAGAATATTGTTGTATATCAAACATAATAGTTCCCAAGGAAAATACCATATGTCTAGGATATTGTTGTAGAAGCAAAACGAGACTTATAAGGATCAAAATAAGTGAAAACCCAAGCATTCCATATCCAAACCTTTTTTTCTTGAGGATTTTGATATAAAGCACAACAAAGAGCGACCCTAAGGAAAGAAAAAGACCTATAGGATAGACCAGATTAAATTTATTTCGTTGACTATCCGAATGAAGCGATTTTATACCCAACCAAGAAGTAGTACTAGCACCTATAAAATTATCTCCCATCAAAAGAAACAATCATAAAGGAACCAATGATATGGTAAAAGAAAGAAAGAATATATCTGACCAAACTTTTCTATTTTCCACCCTCGTGATCTTCTTAAGAAATACGGATACCGAAACAAACACACCAATCAAAATTCACGTAAAATGAAATCTATATCCATAAGGAGAAAGTAATGTCAGAAATTCAGACCAGTTGGTTGGAAACACTCCTACGGTAAAAAGAAAATTGACATATGATCAGAGAAAATAAGTTAATACAATCAAGAACGGTAACCAGTAAAAAAATTTCCAGAAGTTTTGATGATATCTTTTAGTCAGATGCTGGGCAACGAAAACAAAAACAAGAAAGGAAACAATAATACCTATTCCAGTCATATAAAATTTGAATCACCATAAGATAATATAGGGATACATACAACTAATTAATAATTAAAAATTAATAATGAATAATAGGTGAAATACCTTTTTATCAACTACAGTAATCTACAATAGTCTACGATGAGACAAAGCTTCCATTATTCATTTTCATATCATTCTTCAAAAATATTTTCTGTTGTGATTGAATGATATATTGTTGACCAAACAACAATTCTTCGTTGTACTTCTTAACTATTTGTTGTTCAACTATCACTAGTCATTATTCATTAATTGTTATCTAAGGAATTCTATAATCTTAGTTTCTCTGATACCCGTTACTCTAATGATACCGGGATAATCAAGTTTTTCTTCAATCTTTTCACCGATAGTTTTAAGTAATTTTTCTAGCTCGCTATCAGATATTTCTTTTGGATTAACATATACCATAATTTCTCTACCAGCTTGCATAATATGTACTTTATCAATACCAGGTATTTCATAGATAAGTTTTTCAAGTTCTCCCATCTTTTCGATAAAGAGGTCTTTGGTATTGAATCTTGCACCAGGTCTAGATGCAGATATAGCATCAGCTGCAGCGACAATCCAAGAAATAGGATTACTAATAGGTACATCGTAATGATGTGATTCTGCAGCATTGATAATCACAGGATCCATACCAAGTTTTTTCAACACTTCAGCTCCAATAGCGGCATGAGATTGTCCAGTAGTAGCTATGATTTTTCCGATATCATGAAAAAGTCCAGCTTTTTTAGCTAGAATAGGATCAAGACCAAGTTCAGTAGCAATAGCTTCAGAGATTTTAGCTACCTCAATACTATGAGTCCAAAGGTTTTGTCCATAACTATATCTCAGAGAATATTGTCCAATCATCTTTACTAGTTCAGGTTTCATCATAGGAATGTTGAGCATAGCAAGTGCTTCCTTACCCTTTTCTGTAAGTAAGTTTTGAAGATCAGCTACTACTTCATTATACGTCTTTTCTATGTAAAATGGATTAATTCTTCCATCTTTGATGAGTTTTTGAAGCATAGTTGCAGCGATATATCTTTTTTCACTATCAAAAGAGGAAACTCTGACCGTCAATGGCGTATCATCTACAATAAGTTCCACTCACGTCATTTTTTCGAAATATCAGATATTTCTTCCTTCTCTTCCAATAAGTTTTCCTTTTATGTCTTCATTAGGAAGATCAATACTTCTGGTAGTAAATTCATCTACACTATTGACTGCAACTCTTGGTAATGCTTGAGCAACAATAATCGCAGCCTCTTTATCTGCTTCTTCCTTTTTGATGGTCTTAAGTTTTTCTATAAAGATAATCATGTCTTTTTGATATTCTTTTTCTACATTAGAGAAAAGTTGTTGTTTAGCCTCTTCTTTAGTCAACTTAGCAATTTCAGAGATTTTATTCATTTGTTCTTGAATAATTCTATCCATCTCCTTCTGTTTATCGGTAAGTTTAACTTTTTCTTGTTCTAATTTTTCCAGTTTTTCATCCATTTTTTCTTCTCTAGCAAGAAGTCTATTTTGAATGACATCCATTTTTTCAAGTCTTTGTGTTTCAATTTTTTGAGCTTTTTCTTCAGCTATTTCTAGCGATTTTTCAGCTTTTTTCTTAGCAGCATCCAACATTTCCTCTTCAATTTCTTTTACTTTTTCCATTCTTTTTTTGAAATCCAATGCTTTTTGGGTCAGTGTTTTTTTATATCCATAGAACCCACCCAATCATCAAGCCCCCAGGGCCAGGATAATCAATACAATACCAAGTATATTCATGATAATAAAATAATTAATAGTATAAAAGAGATACAAACCCTGGATATGTTCAGGGTAACATCGATTTTATCCCAATTTTAAAGGATAAAAAAATCACGTATGGGTGTGAGTATACTATTTACTCTATAACTTTCAACCGAAAAGCGCCCAGGATAGTTGCCAAAAATATAAAAATATGTATGTTGGTGGTAAACGATTTGCACCCGGGTGCTTTTTCAGTATATTCAAGCTATATTTAGAAAAAACAGCAAAAAAATGGAAGAAAACAAACAAGCATTGAGAGTGTTTCTCGTAGATATTGTAAACAAAGATATTACTCCAGAACTTTTAGGAGACAGAATGAACGAACTAGAAAACCTTTTAACAACCTATGGTGGTCTAGTCGTTTTGAAAAAATTTCAAAAAAAAGATCAACCAGATTATCAGACCTATATCGGTAAGGGGAAGCTCGAAGAAATTATGGCAGACATGGTAAGATTTGATTTAAATTTATTGATTGTGGGTAATGTTCTTAAACCATCACAGATTTACCACATCAACGAATTACTACGTCCCATAGGTGCAACCGTACGAGACAGAGTTGATTTGATTTTGAAAATATTTGACAAACACGCAACAAGCATGGAATCAAGATTACAGGTAGAACTGGCAGCTATCAGACATATGGGACCTAGGATTTTTGGTATGGGAATGGAACTTTCCAAACAGTGAGGTAACGCAGGAGGAGGAAAATGAGCGATGAGAGGAATTGGAGAAACCAATACAGAAATCATGAAAAGACATTTGAAATACAAAATTTTGAAAATAGAAAAAGAGCTCAAAGAATATGAACAGATGCGCAAACTTCATAGAGATTCCAGAATCAGAAAATGAATGCCGACCGTTTGAATCGTAGGATATACCAATACCGGAAAGTCATCATTATTGAATGCTATGACAAAGAAATGAATTTTAGCTGAAGATAAATTATTCGCGACCTTAGGTACTCATGTAGGAAAACTCTATATAATGACAGATTCTGAAACAGGACAATGAAAGGAAATACTTCTCAATGACACCATTGGATTCATCCGCGATTTGCCTCCCAAACTTATCAAATCATTCTCCTCTACCCTAGAAGATAGTATTGAATCTGATTTGCTTTTACACGTCATCGATGCTTCCGATCCATTTATAGACGAAAGAATATCAATAGTAAACCATATTTTAGACGAAATCTGAGCTAAACAGAAGAGAATTATGGTATTCAACAAAATAGATCTCTTAGACAAAACCCAACTCGCAGAATTGAAAAAACATTTCCCAGACAAAGAAAATGTTCGAATTTCCGTCACAAACGCAATCAATCTAGAAAAGATTAAAACAGCAATAATCAGTAATTTATAAATAAGTATAATAGAATTATGTATAACTAAAATAGAGAAAATATGGATAGAAAAGTGATATATTTATTAATTTTTTATATATGAAAAATGAAAAATAAAAAATAACCATAGTATAAATATTTGATGCATGAATAGTCTCTCTCCATATTGGAAGCAATCAATATATTTGAACTGAAGTGAGTCACACGTATGTATGGGAAGAAAGTAAGATGAATAGATATTGTATAGTGAAACGACAGTTCATTGGATTTGTATCAGAATAGATTTTTTTTGTTACTTTTTGTGGCAATGGCAAAAAGTGACCCAAGCGGAGCGTTTTAAATAAAGAGAAATAATAATTTATAATATCTTTTTCATAACATATCCACCCTCTTTTTTATGCTCTATAACAACAAATCAAAAGTGTTCATAGAAATTTTTTGCATATTCACTAGAATTGAGATTAGCATCTGTATATCATAATTTTTGTATTTCTCATAAAACCTTTCGAATAAGAATCTTTCAGATTCATTGTCACTGATATTTGGGATCTACAAAAAACGTAGACAGATGATTTTCATAATATCATCAAATTCCCACGACCAAATCTCAATCCTTTGCTACAAAATATGTTCTCGTTTTTAGATTAGCAAGAAAGTGTTCTCTTACTCAAGGTATATTTTCTGGTTTCTTGTTGACCTCCTTATAGTTTTGTATTCTAATTTCTAGACACCTTTCAAAATCAGATTGTTTAAAATTTTCTAGAGTTATTTTCATCACACAAAAAAAACAAGTAAAGTTATTTTTTTAGTGTCTTCATAAAATCCTCAAACTCTTCCAAAACCTGGTCAAAGGGTTTGTTTGTTGTATCTAGTATTTTTGTATAGTGAGATGTATCAGTAAAATCGACACCATATACATTCAAAAGTCTTTGTCTCACTTTAGACATTCTATTTTGATTAGACTCTAGAGCCTCTTGTATAGTGACATATTTGGGTTCTTGTTTTCATCTATCGGCCAGAAATACTCTTTCCGCTCATTGTGCAGGAGAGACATCCAACCATACCGAGGTGATATTAGGAAGAATATAAAATCACATCCTCCATCAGACAATAACATCTCAAGAACAACTTTCAACAAACTGTTTTGTCTCCTCCTCTATTTCTCTATCTTCTTGTGGACTACCTTCGATTATTGTATCATATTCGGCTACCGTTAGTCATTTCGCTACCGCCCTATCTCTGAAAAAGGTCTTTCAGACATCAACGGTTTGCATTCAATATTTTTTCACTATAGCATCAATAAGTGCAGATTTTCATGATCAAGCAGGTCAGGAAAGAGATATTTTCAAGGACATATACAAAAAATTATGATTAAATAGAACAAATGGAAGTATTTATTTTTCACTTTTAATTTTTCATTAGGTTTAAATTTACACCAGTAAATTAAGTATCATATTCACACTTTCTTCCAAAACTGGTTGATTGAGCGAATAAAAGATAAACTGACCCCTTCTTTCATCCAAAACCAGATTGGATCTTTTTAAAACATCTAAATGATGGGATAATGATGCTTGAGTAATTTCAAAATGGGTCAATAGTTCAGAAACCGTCATTTCTTTTTGCTTCAAAAGTTGGATTATTCTTCTACGATTCTTGTCAGACAATGTCTTGAAGATAATATCCATCATGTTGAAATGTTTGTTAGCATAGATAAATGACTGAAACTTTGTGAAAACATTCAAAGAAGCTACAAGTTTTCAAACATCAAAGGTATGCTTACGATTTTAGAAGACTTAATGAGTAAACAACATAAATTTTTCTATATTTTAAAAGCAATTCGGCTCATCTATATCCAAATAAAATAATATACTTAAAAGACAAGAAAACAAGAGAAACAGCAAAATAAGGAGAAAACAAAAGATAGAATAAAAAAGGTAAAATTGTGACTAAAACAGTAGTTTCCACACCACAGAAAAATATATTACATATTTTATGAAATATGTCAATCTAAGTTGGTTTAGACAATATACTTTGTTGTCACAAATTGTCTACTTATTCGTATATATGAGTGTAACAATGCTATATTTCACAATATAACCATTCTATGAAACTCCAAGAATTCTTCGACACACAAAAAGACATACACCTTACTGATATAGATAAGTTAGATCTCTATCAGAATGTTTTATATAAGAAAACAAAAAAAACATCATTAAGAAGATCATCATTTGTACATGCAAAATATTTTGTATATACTATGATATTCGCAGTATTGATACTAGGAACATATGGAATATATTTTATAAATAATGATAATTTAAAAGACTACAACTGGTTTGCCATCAAAACAAATACAACCAATACGGTACAAGCAGATTATATCGCCCAAGTGATAAATGTAAAATGAAATTTCTTTATAGAACATAACGGCGTTTTAGCCACAACAAATAATATAGAAAATGGCGACACTATCTTACTCAAACAAGATGCACAATTAGTATTCGAGATCAATAGTGGTACCCAGTCCAAAATTATATGACCAGCAAAATTAATTATACAAAAGACAGACACAAATGATTATAAACTCAATCTGATTTATGGAGACTTCATTCAGATGGAAGGAAACCAAGAAAAGACACAAACGATTGAACTCGCAATCAACGACATCACGGTCAAACAACAAGATAAATCACAACCACTCAATTTTAAATTTATAAAGAATGGTAAAAACCAAATTTTTCAAAACAATGGAGCAAATATAGTTGTTACCAAAAACAACGGAGAAAATAAAGGGACAACGATAAGTAAACAACAAGTAGTAGCGATACAAAACAACGATATCAAAATTTTCGCAAATATAGACAAATTTACCAAAGCAGTCGAAGAAAAAAATGTCTCTCAAACATTTTCATTGACAGACACAATAAACTCAGGAACAAGTAACAAAGAAGAAACAACGTTACTTAGTTTATTAAACACACCACAAATTACAGACAGTAAAGAAGACATAAGCAAAAGTATTTCTTCAACACTCGGCGACGAAAAACAAATTTTAGACCCAAGCCAAGATGAAAAAGTAAACACTAGTCTATATATAGATTTTTATACCCCAGAACTCAAAGAACTTGAAAACACATTTATAGCGGGAAATGATGAAACATTCAATATTGCTTATGCTAAAATAGAAAAAAGAATAGAAACAGTATATCAAGTTTTCAATATAGCATACAATAAAACATCAGGAGATCCTGTGCAAAAAATGAAAGAATTAAAATGAAACATCAACACCTTAGAAACAACAATAAATAACACCTATAGTCTTCCACCAAAATATAGTGAAAGTCTTCAAAACATAGTGAAAGCAATAAACAACACACTTAACCAATGATATTGAAGCAATACTAAGCATGAATCAACCAACACAACAAGTGGTGATATAAGTCAAAAGTAAAAACGAAATAATCTAAGTTTTTTTTATTGTATAAAAAGATTCTATGCTTATTTTTTTTTATAAAAATGATGGAAGAAAACTCAAACAAATTATAACCTGACTACTCAAATCATGAGCAGCTAGCAAAATCAGAAGAATCAATTATACACAATCGTATACGCTTGACGAAACCACTACCAAAATCAAAAAAATAGAAGAAAAGGCAATCATCATAGAATATATTCCAGAAAATGTTGGAAAACTAGAGTCAATGTTAAAAAAATTAGATATTAAAGAATTTACAATAATAAAATAATTTACGTAAAAAATTCCTTAAAATAGGCTTTGCAAAGGGGATTTTTTTTAATATACTCATTTTTAGTTACCACATTTTACTTCATACCATTATATAATGATCAAGAAGATAGTAACTGGTATTCTTATAGGAGTTTTAGCGCTTTGCGGGCTCTATCTCTATTTTATGTATATGGGTGACACAAGTATATTACGAAACCGAATATGAATACATCAACTCTATACGGCTATATTTTTTGTTTCTCTAGTATTACTCTATGCACTTCAATGAGGTAACAAAATATATAGATTTTTGATGTTTGTAATTGTAATTATTAATCTGTTTATCTTATGATATGTATTTTTTAAAAATAATATTGGATTAAATACTGGTCAATTTCTCACATTATTTGGATTACTATTACTCGCATTAGCAATAACATACATAACCCATTGGATACGTTACATTTTTATGAGTATTGTGGGAATTGGTATTGTATTTGTTTTATTGACAGGAATACTCCCGCTCTACGAAACTATGCCAAGTAGTCATGATTTTATTTCATCACAAAAAGCAAAAATCATTAATCAATGAATGTTGAATAATTGAATCATAACTATAAAAAATGCTTTGGGAAGTAAACAAATACCAGTTAATACACTAAAAGAAAACGATATAAATCTATCTCAACCGACACAAATAAGTTTTGCAACCAAAACACAAACAGATACAGGACAAATATTTATAGATATGGGAAATGGGTCTTTTATACATATTGATCCCCAATCAGCAATTACTCTAGAACAATCATGAAATAGTGTGGTAATGCAAATTCTGCAAGGAAATATAGAATATTATATACCTCCAGAATTTTCATGAGCATTTCAACTTATAGGCAAATATACAGGGAAAAGCATCCAGGATATCCAAAACAATATTCGATGAAATTTGGTAAATCAATTCAAACAAAAAAAATCAGAATATTTTATCAATCAGATAGGGGGTAGTATGGTTTTAAATCCAACAATAAATAAAGTAATTAGTTTTTTCATCAACACACTTTACAATATTAGTCCACAAACTTATCAAAAAAACTTAGATAATTATAATACCATTCAAAAATATTTTTGAATAACTACGTGATCGAATACACCCACAATAACATGAGAAAATATTCAAAATATTTTAAATGATATCATGTCTCAAGTCAAAAAATGAGCAGGAGAGACAACAATAATCAAACAATTATTACCAAAATAAAGAATATAAAATTTATTTAAAAAAATCCAGACTGGAAGACCAAAGTCCGGATTTAACGATAAATGATATTTATATCTAAATACATAACTACCACCTCCTCTGTTTTTGTAGTTTTTTTAATTTAGACAATTTTTTTCTTATTCTATTTTTAATAGTTTTCTTGGCTTTGGCCACTGCCTTACATTTTCTCATAAAGTAGTCCTTTCTATAATTTTAGTTTGTGTTTTATATACATATATAGTTTAGGATAAATTAAGCAACAGATGGTGTATTTGCAGGTTAAGTGACATGAGAGGTAATATTGGTAAATATTGGTGTATAGTTTTTTAAATGCATACCATCAGAAGCATAAGCTATTTCTGTTGATTTCACTTCCTTGAAATTGTCTATAAGTGGACATTTTTGTTCTAAAGCTACCTTCCTTATTACACCATTAACTCTATCCACTTCAGTATCAGATAAAATACTTTTATCCTGACAATACAATAATGTAGAAAGAACGGCTTGTGTAGGTTTAATTTTCGTAATAATAGCTTCTAATGCTTGTTTTGTTGTATCACTAGAATATTTCATAGCGATATCATTGTATCAAGTAACAATAATACAGGAAGTATATTTCTGTAATTGTTTAAGTTGATCGGGGTTAGAAAGTTCAGCTAAAAGTGTCTTAGTGTTATATCATCTATGGTGTATAGCATTTTTTAAACCAGCACCATAAAGACCTTCCATACCAGAATCACCAAATCAGGTCATATCAGCCATAGTTTTAGCTTCAATCTTTATAGTAGAAGCGACTTCAGGGGTGGTGATTATTTCTTGTGGAGTAGGAATAGTATTTACTGCTGTCAAAAATAGAGCCAAAAGAGCATCATTGTTAACCAACAAAGAAGGATCTTCTTTTTGGGCAACAGTCAAAACAGGAGGTTTACCAAAATATTTCATCATATCATATCATATTTTAAGAATATATTTTTGTGTTTCTTTGGGAAGTTGATGAAGTGTTTTTTCGGTGATTTTTTGTCATCATATAACTCAAGGTCAAGCATTATAGTGAGCAAGTATATTTACCGTATTATCTCATGCGTCGATACGATCTTTAAGAAACTGAGCACAAGCCTTAGCTCCTATAATAGGATTAGTATAGATTTTTTCATAGTCAGTCTCAGGATATCATAATTTTTTGATATATGTTTTTGCGGTATCAGGCATAAATGCAAACAATCATTTTGCTCAAGCCGAAGATCAAATGATGGTTTTTCCATCAGCCTTATAAAGTTGGCCTCAACTCTCTGTTATCATAAGATTGAGCATAACACCATAAGCTAAACTATTTTTTTGTTCCAAAGTATGGAGAAATTGAATAAATTTATGATTAGTACTATAGTTTTCTTTTGGTCAAGTAGACAATCTCACAAGTTCGGGATCGGTTTCATTGATTTCTGTGTAAGTGGTTTCTGCTAGTGATGGTGTATTTGATGGTATTTCCATAGAAGAACTAAAATCAATAGGAGAAAGTAATCAAATATTTACTCATTCTATGAAATATTTATCACCGACCAAACCTCACATAACCGCCAAAACAAAAGAATCCTGATGTACATTTTGAGATTTGATAAATTTATCATTGGGATCAGCGAGAATGGGGATAATATATTTTAGATATTTATCCACAAAAGCATCTTTATTGTCTTTTATTTTTGTTATATCTACCACAGGTTTATTACTTTCTGTAGTTATAACCTCAGGAGCAAATTTTGCAACCATGATAGGATTTAGTGTTGCTTTATCTAAATTATCCACAAGAGATTTTTTAAGCCCAACATAATCAGTAGGTATTTTAGTTTTCATATTGTTTTCTATAGTAGTATCAGAAGCATTCAATCAACAAATTTTCCATACACTGGTAGCTGAATCATGAGTAATAGTGGAATCAATATTTTTTTTATACAGTGCAAAAGCAGCCGATACAAAAGTATTATCTATATGTAAATCATCAAGTTTTTCTTGAATGTATTTTCTATGAAGTCATGTAAGTCCACCACGAAAACCAAGGACTCAAAGGACAAAATTAAGCACTCATCAATCTTTTTGTTCTCCAAAAATATCAGTAGGAAATTTCATACCCATCATTTCACCAAGATTTCAGAAAAAAGGAATATTTATATCCAAAACACCAGAAATTGTAGTAACCAAATCAGAAGCTTTATCTTGAAATTTTTCTCTAGTATCGAGAAGTTTATCAGCAGTTTTGAGTGATTTTTGAATAGATTCTATAGTTTTGGCTGTAATGGGTATTTTATCATTATTCACAATATCTTTTAATGCTTTTTTTTCATCATCAGAAAGATCTATGCCTATAGTAGAATCGATACTCAAAATAGTCTTTATATCGAGTTTATCTATTTCTTTTTGATTAGATCGAACAGATTTTTCCAGAAGTGTTTTGAATTTGGCTGGATTCATTAGTTCAGGTATATTTTTTGAGTTATTTATGATACTTTTTTTATCAGAAAGATACCAAGTTATATTTTGGACTTTATTAGCCAATGTATAGAATTTATTAGCTGATCATAATTTTCCAAATGCTTTATATAATCACTCAAATGCACTAGTTCACGAAGCTGTTTTAGTACCTGAAAATGCAGTAAAAAATTCGGCTGATCAATCAGCTCATTGTTGAGTCAATGTCTCTATCATAGCAAACTGAATACCTACACTCATACTATTTTTGATACTATTAGGGAATCATTCCAATTCTTGATCCAAAAATTTTCTAACCACTTTATCTATATTTTCAGCGAATTCTTTAATTTCTGTATCGGTTAATCATATTTCTATAAGTTTATGATACATCTCACTTCATTTGATAAATTCATATGTTTGATCAATATTAATATCTATTTCATCCTTAAGATTTTTTGTTTTATTTTTTGCATCGACAAGAATAAAATCTAATTGTTTCTTTAAATTTTTTATTTCATCTTCCAATTTTTTTTGTTGTTCTCTAAGAGTGTCTTTTTTAATTTGTTCTGTTTCAGCCAAAATTTTGGAATTTAAAATATTCAATTCTTTGGTTTTAGTCTCTATATTATTTTGTAATGTTTCTTTACTATTAGCCATAAAAAAAGAAAATATAAATTATTCTGATTATATTCTTTTTTTTAAAAAAAGCAAAAATCTGACCAAAAATCAGATCTATTCTTTTATGTATAAAATGGAGCAAGCGACGGGACTCGAACCCGCAACCTCTTCCTTGGCAAGGAAATGTTCTAGCCAATTGAACTACGCCTGCATCTAATGTTTTTTATTTTTTTATTATATATTTCATAAATAAGCTTAAATTAGGTATATTTTTTATATTTCTATAACTTCTATATTTTTTTCATTTTTTTTCTTTATTACTTTATCAGTGACAAGAATATCTGTCCATGCTAATAACGTCAAAATAACTCATAATACTTTAAAAATATCACCAACATAGACATAATGAGTAATATCATTCAAAAGAACAGTATCTCAAATAACAATCAAAGCCAAACCAAGGACAAATAATGTCGCTTTAGTCAATCTAAAATGTACAGGATAAATACCAAAAAGGATAAACAAAAACAAACAAATAATTATCAAAATAACATAATATAAGGCATTAAACTCGATAAATCAAGATTGAACTATTATAATATTTTGAAAAAATAAGTATGCTAAATACCCAATAAATCATCAAGAAATAATACTTATAATAATTCTTTTAATTATATCTTTCATCTGATTAAAGAAAAAATAAACAGCAAAGATATATATATTCAAAATATATATTCAATTGATAATTTAGATCCGCTTATTTATTAATATTTATTTATTTATAAATTAATTTAAATAATATTAATAATATATTATAATAAGATTTTATTAACAATACGTCAAAATACACATAATAATAAACAAGAACCTTATTTTATATAAAATAAGATAAAAAATTAAAATGTTAGATTGTTAAGAAGTATTTTACAAAATAAAAAAATACATTATAGTATGTAATATATAACAAATAGACTATATATAGACAAAAAAATACCCCATAAAGAGTTTAGTATGTTTTTTATAAAAATGGTGTATCAAAAAAATGTTAAAAACTCTAACCTATAATAAATTTACAATAATTCTGACTATTGCATAAGAAAATATTGCCACCAAAATACCAATCAAAGCTCACATTAGTAACTTATTTGCTTCTTTCATTTTTGCTGGATCTCATTGTGCGGTAATAAGTTTTATTCATCAATAAATTAACACTCCCATACATATAGCTCATATAGAAAATCGTAAATAACTATTAATAGTTTGGATAGTACTAAAAACTGTGGATTCATCTCACTGAATTTGAGTAGGACCAGTTACTATTACATCTTGCTGTCATTGACTAGAAGGTACTTCTACCACAATAGCAAATGTAGAAAAAAGACTCATCAAACCAAAAACAGTAAATAATATTCCGTGAAAAAAGTTTTTAACCATACTATATAAATATAAAATTAAATATTAATTTCAACCAAGAGAACTTACAGTAATTGAACTTATAAGATTAATAATACCCAAACTCATAAGAGATATTAGTATTCAAACCACGATTAGTGTTATATTTTTTTTTGCATCTTTTACTTCGGCTCATTTAGAAGATTCAATAATTCGCATTATTCCATTAAATATAACCATAGTTACAGAAAGAACCATAGTTATTCTTAGTAAAAATTTAGCTATTCTTACAATCAATGGTGCTTCTGTAGTAATAGAACCTTGAATGATACTAGTACTATAAGATCATCATAAAATATTTGAACAAAAAATAGAGTCACTTCAGGTAAATCACACAGAATTTTTTTGTGTCGTAATGGTACTTTGAGTTATTTTTTGCCCATTAACGGTACATGTACCACCACCAAGATTTAAATTTACATTTACACCCACTCATTGTCTCAAAATTTCATTCCCTACAGCATTTTTTCCTGCTCACAGATTAATAATGGTTTCATTAGTCATTGCTGGTTGAAATGCTTGTTCCAAAAGATCTGGTTGAGTAGTCGCAGCATAAATTTTATCACTCAAAATATAAATAACTATAGAGGTAAGAAGTAATAGAAAAGTAAAAAACATAAAATAAAACGTTCTATACGATCTCAGATGATATATAAAATGATGATGAATCTTTTTCATAAATATTAAATTTGAGTAAGTAAATCATCTGCTTGTTTGTTTTCTATTTCCTCATGTTGTGCTTCCTTCTCTTTTATTGCTTCCATTTTTTTTGTATATACCATATCTTCCCATTTTTGAGTATATTTAGTGTTGAGTTCATCTTTTTTTTGTTCATATTTTTGTTCAATTTCATTGAGTTTTTGTTTTTCTCTTGTCAAAATATCTCTCAATTTATCTATCTGATCTTTATTCATCATAGGAAGAAGATTAAACCATGATTGTTTTTCTTCAGGATTATCCATAGACTTAGAATTTAATACCAAGATGATAATATCTGGCATACTAGATAAAAACTCATCAGGAATAGTAAATTTTTCTGCCTTTTCCCAGAGCTCTTCAGGTAGTTTTGTTTTTATAAGATCCATATTTGCCATAATCAACTTAGAAAAGGGAGATAAAACGATGTCGTAATGAATAAAGTTTGGATATATATCAGGTAGATGTTTTTTTTATTTGAGACGATGATATTGGTTGTTCTGATGGTAAAGAAGATATATTTCATAAAATTTTTTCTGCTTCATTAATTTCCTTAGTATGATATATTTCGGTTTTTAACTGGATAACGGGGACTTGTTTCATATTTTTTTTCATATTTTCTATCTCTTTACGAGAGATATGTTGTGTATATGTTCCTCCTCTATATGATCTTGGTATATCCATAAACAAAAGAATAAAACAAGTAAATGATAATATAATATATACATCCTTTTTTTTATTGTACTGTAGTTCAAAATAACCATTCAACATCTTTTGGATCGATAATTTGTTTATCTATAAGTCTTTGTGCATATTTTTTGAGATTAATCATACCGATAAGTGAAGATGTCTCTATAATACTGTCTATTTGATCTATTGCTCTTTTTCTAATATTATTTTTAATAGAGGTTGTATTGATCATAACCTCAAATATTCCAACTCTAGAATTTCCATCCTTGGTTTTGACTAAAAATTGAGACTGGATTCCTATTAATGATTCAGCCAACCTATCACTAACACTACCCTGTATTTCTGGAGGAAAAAATGAAATATATCTATTCACAGTATTAGCAGCAGAGTTTGTATGAAGTGTTGAAAATACCAAATGTCATGTTTCTGCTAGACTAAGTACTGATTCTGCAGTTTCTCTATCACGAATTTCTCCTACAAAAATAATATTTGGATCTTCACGCATAGCAGATCTTAGTGCATTACCAAATGATCGTGTATCATGTCAAATTTCTCTTTGGGAGACAATACACTTTTTCGGTTCAAAAATAAATTCAATAGGATCTTCTATGGTGATAAGGTTTTCATTTCTTGTTTGATTTAAATAATCAATCATAGCTACAAGCGAAGTTGATTTACCAGATCCTGTAGGACCAGTGACCAAATACAATCATTTTTTAGCAGAAAGAATGTTTTTTTTGATACTATCAGCGATATCGGAAAAGATGAGTTCTTCAATATTTTTGGCCATAGCATTGATTTTTCTCATAACAACACCAATTCTTCCTGTCTTAAAAAAAGAATTTACTCTATAGGGCACACCATTTTTTGATACAAAAGCAAAATCAGCTTCTTTATCACCGAGGAATTTATCAAATCTTTGTGGATTTCCTTGGAAAAGCTGTCTAAGGACAATTTCCATAGATTCATTACTTAATTTGCCCGCACTTTCTTCCCTAATAATTTCTCCATTACTTCTGTAAGAGATACTTTCTCATCAGGATAAATGAAGATCAGAAATATTTGGATTTTTTTCTATCAAGGTGAGGATTTGTTCTATATCAAATGAGTTTGCCATAATATACTCAACATAAATAATAAAGCATAAAGAGCGAAGATAGTATTCAGATTTTTATCTTGCACATTTTATTTTATATCCAATCTAATTGTACCCAGAAACATAAATTTTGCAAATTTTCACAGACCCAAAAACAAAAAGGTTTGACTTTTTATTGTTTTATGATTACTACCTCAGAATAAATATGTGCTACTTTGGTTCTAAATTGACTTTGTTTAATACTTTACACAAATGAATAACAACTAATAAAAACGTCATTTTAGCTTGATGTTCAGCTAAAATATACTATACATAAAATGTAAATTTGAAAAGAAATATACGTAAGTATGTCAAAATTCAATCTATAGGTAAAATACCCTACTTGTGCTGATTCATACGTATAAATAACAAACAAAGAAGAAATATTGGGAATATTTTTTTATTTTATCAGAAGAAAATATGTTTTTGAAAAAAAAGAAATTCAGAAACAAAACCATAGGAGAGGTAAATAATTATAATTCACGTAAACCATTTTCATGATTTGCCGGAGTGATTAAATTTTTTATTATCCTTTTTTGTGTTTTTTTGGTATTTTTTGTGGGTAAATACGTGATACAATGAGCACAAATACTTTGATGATATATCGGTAAATCAACGGTAAGTGTGGTATCAAGTACCATGGGTGATGATATGATCAAAGACGAATTCTGAAATATAAATGTCATGATTGTCTGATTTTGATGACAGGGACATGCCTGATCATATCTTGCAGATTCTATTATGGTCGCATCATTCAATCCAAAATTATGAGCTGTTACTATGATTTCTGTACCCAGAGATCTTTATGTGTATAATAAAGAAGAGAAAACTATAGGAAGAATTAATGCAACATTTTCTCACAGTTTAGGAAGAAAACTTGATTTTAGTACAGGAGCCAAAGCGCTCTCAGACAAACTAGAAGAAATTATGGGAATAAAAACCCCATACTATGCACTGATAGATTTTGAATGATTCAAAAATATTATAGATACATTGGGTGGTATAAACATAGATGTTCCTGAAGAGCTTACAGATTCTACATATCCAAAAAACGAAATGCAAATTATGACCGTTCATTTCGATACGGGAGTACAAGTTATGAGCGGAGAAAGGGCTTTAGAATATGCTAGATCAAGACACTCTACTTCAGATTTTTCTAGATCATTGAGACAACAATTGATTGTTAAGGGGGTAATGAATAAACTCACAGAGAATGGGCTAGGAAATATAAGTAAATTAAAAAATCTCTATAGTGATTATACCAAAATGGTAACCACAAATGTTTCTCTCAAAGAAATGCTTGGTATAGTAAAGTATGCGTATAACCTCAAAAATATATTTTCTTTTTGATACACTACTGAATGTTCAAATATTATCTATAGGTTGTCCTATCCTGGATGTTTTCTTTATACACCACCAAGAGACTTATTCAACTGAGCATCAGCTATTATTCCTGATGGATCAGAGTCAAATAATGTATCATTTTATGATTATACCAAAAATTTTGCATTTTTTGTTGCTCACAATCAAGAATATTTGATAGAAAATCAGAAGATAGAACTTCTCAATGGAATAGACAAGAAATTTGCCAAAACAACACTAAAAAAATCAGAATGATTTGCAAATAATCTTGCTATTAAGCTCAAAAAATATGCATTTACCATTGTTAATGTGCAAAACTTTTCTCAGACACTTTCTGGTACGACAGTCTATATTCTAGGCACATGAGAATATAAAAACACAGTTAAAATGCTCAAAAACTTTATTCCCATTGATGAGGTGGTCACCACTCCAGATCCCCTTTTAGTTCAACAATATACGGGAGTAGATATGTTGCTCGTGATGGGTAACAGTTACATCACCCAACTAGTAAGCAATCCATTTAATTACTATAAATAAGTTGGTTTTATTCTGTTTCAATTACTATGTTTGACCAAGTACTCAAAAAGAAAAAAGACATTATAGGTTATTTAGCAACATTATGAATACCGACAAAACAGATACAGGATGAGGAACTTATGATGCTTGCATTTGTCCACAAATCATATGCTGCTGACTACAAAGATGTATTTACTCACAACGAAAGATTAGAATTTGTGGGTGATGGTATTTTAGGTGCGATAATCAACAAACTCCTCTTCATCAACCACCAACAAATGGCAGAATCTGATTTAACGCTTTATAAGATAGCGTTAGTTAGAGAAGAAATCCTTGCAGAGATTGCCAAAGACATCAAACTCAATGAAATGGTATTCATAAGTAAATGAGAAGAAAAAACCCAAGGGAGACAAAAAGATTCGATTCTTTCTGACGCGTTGGAAGCATTGATTTGATATCTCTATATAGATCTTGGAATTGATGTGACAGAACAATTTATCAAAACACATATATATACCAAATTAGAACAAATAGAAAAGAATCCAGTTAAAAGTTATAAGACAATGATCCAAGAAATAGTACAAAAAGCACACAAAGTCGTTCCAGAATATAAGGACATCGAGCATAAAGTTGATGAAAAATGAAATGTTACAGAATATAAATCAGAAATATATATTATAGGCAAAAAGATTAGTGAGTGACTAGGTTCCAACAAAAAAAAAGCCCAGGAAGAAGCAGCGAAAAAATGCTTTGAAACAATAAACAAAGTAAATATCTAGTCTTACTCTTGAAAAAACACCATAAATACATACAGTTCTTAACGTTTTTTAAAATATAATTGATCTGACAATGAAACCAACATTTTCTATTATGAAAAAAGCATACGTACGAGTGGGTTTTTGAGCTCTCTTATTGGCTATTGCGCTATTTCTATTCTTTTCTAACGCAAGATATTCAGAAGAATTTACAGGATGAGTCCAAATCACTGTTGCGGGAACCCTAGATAAAACAGCATTAACTCAAGATGTTACCCAATACATGAATAGTAAATGATATAAAAATAGTGATGTAATGGTTGAAGTGGGAAAGGATACTACAAAAATTTCCCTAAAGACACAAGTAGACAAAGACGAACAAGTAAATATTTTATCAAAAGACATCCAATCAGCGCTCATTCAAAAGGGATATATCAAAAGCACAAGTGATGTTATGGAACAATCTATTACTTGACCAAGTGTCTGAGCATATATGCAAAAATCAGCAAAAAACGCATTAATTGTCGGAATATTACTTATGGCAATCTATATGTTATTTGCGTTTGCCGGCATTAGAAAAGAAATTTCTCCAAGCATATTGGCAGCAGTAGTAGTAGCTACAATGATTTTTGATGTATGAGTTCCTGCATGAGCATATGGAGTTTGGATGATGATAGATCATACTATGGCAATAAACACCGTATTTATTATTGCAGTACTTACCAATATGGGATACAGTATTAGTGATACCATTATTATTTTTGATAGAATTAGAGAAAATATAAAACTCAAAGCCGGACAAAAGTGAATTTTGATTGGTAAAATATTTGAAGATAGTTTACGACAAACGATGAGAAGATCTTTTGGAACAGTACTGTCTCTCTTTTTGGTTATTGTTGCTATGTATCTTTTATGATCAGGAACTATTAAAGAATTTGCCTTTACTATAGGTATTTGAGTTATCGCATGATCATACTCATCAATCTTTATCTCAGCGCCACTTACCTATATCCTCTTGGGTAAATATCGTAAAGAAAGAAAAGAAATGCTCGCTCAAAAATAACACCATATCCTGATGTAACTTAGATCTTATCCGCAATTATCACGATAAACCATTATACGGAAATTAAACTACATGAATTTAAAGCGGGAAAATTACATTTATTTGTTTACATCATACTTTGAATTTTCTTTCCAAGATTATTTGTTATCAAAATCACGATTTTTATGTAATGTGGAAACCAAATACACTACCGACAACATTCGGTAAAGAGCAATGTTTTTTGGATATGTTACTAGATAAAGATACAAAAACAACAACTGATTTTTCATTACCGGTATCACTCCTCCCCTATATTGACCTCCCCGATTTTACTCCCTGTAAACTCACTCAACCATTAATTCAACACCAATTGAATGTTTTCGGAACAGAAGGAGAACTTGGATTACTCAATAGACTTGATAATGAAACCGCATGATTTCTCTATTTTGCAAAAACCCAAGAAGCATTCGACAGATATAGACACCTTCAATGAGAATGAAAAATCCACAAATGGTATATAGCCCAGATTGTATGAGAACCAAAAGAATCGGCATTTGAAATAGATATGCCAATTATGCATCACAAACAGAAGCAAGATAGGATGGTTTTTATTCGTAATCCCAAAGATGAACTCAAGTGAAGAAGTAAAGTCCACAATTCAGTAACCATAATCAAAGTATTACATACCGATAAAAAGACCAATATTAGTACGTTACTTGTAGGTATTTATAAGGGAGTAAGACACCAAATTAGAGTACATCTAGCAGGAATAGGCTATCCGGTACTAGGAGATACTTTATATGGTAAAGATATCACACCGGGTAATCTTCGTCTTTGGAGTGTTGGTTTTCAAATACATGACTAAATAATTTGCATTTTTTCAAAATAAAGTATATAATAAATATACTTTATTTTTGGATTGGTAATGAGTATAGAAGAAACAAATATCAAACCACTTACTCCTAAGGTAGCTGTTGAATATTTACAATTTAAATTATCGACAGAAAACAAGGACTATTTATCATATCGAAATAAACTTATTCCTGAATATTTTTCAGCGAACGAATTTTGTAGTATGTTCAATAATTTAAGAAAAACCATGTGGAAATATAATCAAGAAATGATAGGAGAAAAAGATTCTCATAAAGAAAAAGAGAGTGCATTTCAGTACGCAATGAAAATAATAATAGCACCCAAAATGAGAAATCCATCGTTTCAATTTGGCATCACAAAAAGTCTTGTGGGTGTATTGCTCAATGTGTTTAGAGATTCTACGTATCAAGAATATCTCAACCAAGTAGAAGCCAGAATTAGTGATATTTTAGAAACAAATATTAAAAATGAACAATTCAGTATGATATATCAAAGTCTAAAAGATACTTATTTTTTTAACCAATGATTATGAAATCAAACAAGTGATTCGGAAGATAGAGAATTTTTTGATCAAGCATGGAAGGTCTTTGAATCACAAGAAATAAAAGAAATGCCAGAACCAGAAAAAAATAAATTATATAGATATTTATATGAAAAATATATAAATTAACACAAACAAGATAATGTCAATTATAGAAGAAATCACAATGGATTCCATATAATATTCTTTAGGGGGGTTATATATGTGTGTTATGTTATAAATAGTAGTCTATATGTCTATATAAGATAGATATAGAGAAAAATTTCAAATATTCACTGTTTCATATAAATAATGAATTATTATATATTTTTATATGTAATAACCAATGTTTTGTAAATTCACTAATATATATAATTAGTGAATTATTTGTTTATTTAAAGAAAATAAAATAAGTGTGTTTGGTTATTATTTGAAAAAGAAATTCACTATTTAATAGAATAGGTGAAAAGACTTGATTTTGTTTTATTGTTTATTATAAATATGATAATTCACTATTTAATAGAATAATATAATTATTTATTTAAGAGAAAAAAATGGAAGCACAACATCCAGGAAAATTACTTCAACAAGAACTCACGGCAAGATGATTAACGCAAAAAGTTTTTGCGACTATGATTGGAAAAAAAATTTCTGAGGTCAATGAGTTGATCAAATGAAAAAGAAATATAACCGTACAACGAGATATTCTGCTGTCCATTGTTTTTGATGATCAAGAACAAAAATGGATCAAGGTCCAAAACAATTTTGATTACAGTGTGGCAAAATTAAATATGACATCAAAAATCAAAGAAGTGATGTCCAAAAAGAAGAAAACCAAAGGACACGAGGTCTTCGAGGACTTTTAAACTATAATCTTTGTATCATGAAATTAATGGGGATACCGATTATAAAATCTGATGAAAGGGGAATAATCTATAATTGTGGCAAATGTAGTTTTGTTTCTAGGAAAAAAGGAAGTATTGGTGCTGATCATGTACATAATGATGTAGAAGTGATTTATCTGGTTAAAGGAAAGGTAGAGCTGACTATTGGCAATGAAGTACAGATGGTAGAGGCTCCAATTATGCGAGAAACAGGCTCTAATGTATATCATAAGGTAGTTGCATTCACAGATATAGAATTTGTGATTAATAGGGATGATGAATGAAAATAGGAGATTATAATTATTTTAGATTATAGATTTTAGAAAATGGCACATAAAAATAGGAAGCTTAGAATAGCTATGGCAGGCTGAGGAACGTGAGGTCACGTATTACCTATCAGAAGCCTATTAGAGTTTTTCATGACCAACGAAGAGTATCATGACCATGTTCAAAAGTTGTATCGATTTGGCGCAAAAAACAGTCTAGAAAAGCAAGTATCCAAGGAAATTCAAGCACAAAATCCGACAAACCCACTCGTCTTTGTTTCTGTGTATTCATGAAAATACCGCAGAGAAAGTTATCGAAAATCCAAAGTAAAAAATATTTCTGATTTCTTTTTGTTTCTTGTTGGGTCTATACAATCGATATATCTCCTCCTCTATTATCATATTGATGTAGTGTTTTGTAAGTGATGATATGTGGCATTACCAGTGGTTTTGGCGGCAGCACTTCTTCGTAAAAAGATTATTGTCCATGAGTCAGATACTCATCCTGGATTAGTTAACAAGATAGCTAGTCATTTCGCTCAAAAGACATTTACTGGTTTTGAATGAGCACTGTCAGATGGAGAAACTATTGGACAGATACTTTCAGATACTATTATCGTAGAAAAATATCCTGAAAACAAATCCACAACTATGATTCTTGTGGTATGAGGATCTCAATGATCCCAAAGATTATATCAAAGTCTCCTTCATATTCTTGAGTTTACCCAAGATTTATCTTCAGAATATGAATTTCATATAGTATTATGATTGGTTAATCAAGAGATGTCGACACTTTTTGACAAATTTACTTACGTACATACCTATGGTTTTATAAGCCAAAAAGAAATGGGAGAATTGTATAATATTTGTGACATTGCCATTACTCGTTGAGGTACAACATCATTAGCTGAACAGAAGCTTTATGATATGAAACAAATCATTATCCCTATACCACGAACTCATGATCAACACGATAATGCAAAATGGTATGTAAGATATTATAATGATATTATGCTCAATCAGAGAGATACTGATTTTGAATTTCAGCTTACAAACGCAATCAAGCACTTTAGATGATTTAAAAAAGTCCGTCAGCAAAAAGACAAAAAAGCGATAGTTGCTCAAGCAAAAAAGACAATACGAGAAGCTATATTAGCCACAAAAAAATAGAAACATATAGTACGTTTTCTTAGTTTACTTATGTTATTAATTTTTTTATTCTGACTTTGTCAGTTTTTTTCTTTTTTTGGTTTTTTATAGTCTTGGCTGTTCTGCGCGGAACGCTTTTATTCCAAAAACCAGTAATGGCTTTAAAGACATTTTTTCTATCATTAACACTAATTATTTTGTGTGTTGTTTGATTATCTTTAGCTCAACGAGAATGAATATGATCGTTACTTGAACCAACAGATTCTAGTATGATTTCAGACTTAGATGGGTGAGGTATCTCAACAGGCTTGTTTGTTATATTGGTGGATAGTGGACAGACCATGACAGGACTGGACAGCGATAAAGTTAGTGCTTTATGACTAGAAAATTTTGGGGTAGATAGCTTATTGTTATCAAGCAATAGTGGCACCATTTTGGGCTCATGAAATACTACTGGAGACATAAATTCTTGAGATATTGTACTATGAACCTGACAGATAATTTCAGATCCCATTCCTCGTCTCATTCTCTCCGAGGTGTATTATGATGGAACTGACGAACGGATTGAAATCACGAATATTGGCGATGGAAACTTTCAAGGAAATTTTACTCTCGTATGAGCAAAAAGCACACCAGTTACGTTGAGCAACATCACTCTTTTATCGGGAGAATCTAAAGTATTTGGAGATATGCTTAGTCAGGTTTCAGGAAGTCAATATATAGGGAAAACGGGACTAGCATTGAATTTGACAGATACATCGCCAATCAATATCCAATTGATCATTTCTGGTCAGATAGTTGATAGTTTCTTAATAGATCAATATCGAGTCAACTTCTACAATGATAAGAAAACGTCATTTGAAAAAGTTGGGTTAATTCCTACCCGGATCCAATCAGATAGGGTAGCGAATGCTCAGAGTGGATATATGATAAACCCTGGTGTATACTTTAGAACAGGAACGGTTATTGATATTTCTTTTCCTCCCGCACAATCTTGAGATAATTTACAATTACCTGTCTCTTGTGTTTCTTTAGACCAAAGAGACCTAATAAAAATCAATGAAATATTTCCATGAAATGAAAAATATCCTCCGTATATTGAATTGGCAATCCATTCAGATGTTACTACTACCAATCTGTCCATATCAGGAAATCGCCTAGCTACAAGTGTAGAATTTATATTGGATACTTCAGGTACTACCTTACAAAAGAATACATTTTTGTTGCTTTCATCTACTGGATTCCGAAAAGATGAAGGAATGCAAAGCGTACGAAATAGTGGTTTTTTCTTACTTAGTACCTGAAATCGATTGGTGATAACCATTGGTTCTTGACAAAATAGACAAGTTTTGGACATTGCCTATATGTCTGGAGAAAATATAGGTAAGTCCTCATATTTTGCCACAAAAACCTACCAATGTGCGAGGATTTTCGACTATTTGGACGACTTTTCGCCAGGGTTCGAACAAAGATTTTTAAAGTACTTCTCAGGTACTACCATAACTAAAATTGAATATATTCAAGTAACTACGGGATATCAATCAGAAACGTGAAGCTGTCCACTAAGCTGACCAAGCGACGTATTTTCTTGAGAAAACCCAATCACTACGAATATTTCATCAATACCCAATCAATATTCTATTCGTATTCTCAATGTGGATTACGATCCTCCTGGTCCTGATACAAATAATGAAAAAATAACATTATTAGCTACCAACCTATCTGGAGACCAAACTCCATTGGATTTGAGTAAAATATTCAGACTCAAAGTTAACGGAACCAATAAAACACTTCCCCGAATATTACCTATAAATGTCCCTACCACCTTCATCAAAACCTTTGGATTCCCCAATAGTACAGATAACTGACAAGACGTTGTTGTTCAATTAACGTACGGAGATTACATATTTGATACCTATACATACAATCCTAATATACCAGAGCAAGAAAAAACAATTACGGGTGATATCCAATCTACAGGAACCGTACTGAATCTTTCTGGTCTCCAATTTACCATCACCTATGTACTTCCCAATCCAATAGAATCTGATACATCTGAAGAACTTTGATTAGTGATTATGAATTACGAAGATTCCGGCCACAATTTCTTAACGCCGGAATGAGGTACATACAGTGGTGAGTTAGATCTAAGTCAGGGATTCACACTCAGAATAGGAAAAAGTAAGAAGAAAATCACGGGGAACTTCATTATTGGTCAGGAAAATATTTTGTCATGAAGTCTTGGGTTAATTAATAAAGCAGCATGTGTTAGTTTATTTTACCACGAGAAAGAGCTCACAAAATTTTGTTATAGAACTCCCAAAGAAGGAGAAAAAATCTATGCATCTGATACGTGAATAGCAGAAATTTCACAGGAAAATATAGATATACTCAATGCTGTTCAACTCAAACCAATAGCTAACAAACTCTGTATCCGATATAAAGAAGAATCATTTCTATGTAAACACATCCCAGCTTCCAAAGCAGAAATCAAGACAACACAAGAACAGAAACTTTACAAATGATTTGCAAGTTTAATAAAACAATATCTCATGGATAATTGGCAAAATTTATATTATGAAACACCGCTTAAAGAGTATTTTGATTTAGTCGCTCAGAATAAAAAATTGATTGGTCAGTGAATAGGTCAGGTAGACATCTATGGACAATCACTTCCTATTACTGATGTAAAACAACAAATATATGTTTTACAAACAACATTACCTTGAGTAATCGGGGTATTTGCATGAGAAAATACTCTCCAGTAATACACCAAATACTCTCTTTTATTTTTAATTATTTACTATGAAAATAGAAAAATTTGAAGATCTAATCGCTTGGCAGAAAGCCAAAGAATTAACCACTAAACTCTATACTGTGTGTAAGAATTGTAAGGAATATGGACTCAAAGATATCATAACAAAAACAGGGATACAGATAATGAATCAGATTGCAGAATGATTTGAAAAAAGGAACAATAAAGATATCAAAGTAGCATTTCTCACAGCAAAATGAGGAACCAGTCAAATAAGATCTATGCTCTATATGTTGCTAGAATTATGATGTATCACACAAGAAGAATTTAAAGAATTCTACGATATAACGTGGCATATTACCAAGATGCTTATGGCGTTTGTAAAGAGTATCAACGAAAGTGAGAAGAAGAGAGAAGAGAAGGCTGGGGAATAAAAATGATGGAAAAATGGAGGTATGGAAGAATGGAAAGATTTATTTTTCAATGTTTCAATCTTTCAATGTTTCAATGTTTATTTTATTATGTACGTATGGAGGGATATCTGAGAGGGTATTATGGATATAAAAATTTTGGAGATGAACTCTTGTTTTTTGGTGTAATAAGACAATTATTTACAAAATATCCTCTCACTAAGCTCTTTGTGGAAGTGGGTAATGCGCTCCGGATGGAAGATCGAGTACGAGAAAACTATCAAGAAATACTTACAGAAAAACAACTTAAGAGTATAAAATTCATCAACGCCAAACAACATAAATATAAAATTATAACCCATCTGATGAATATTCTGGGACGAGGTAAATACAAAAAAGTATTTAAGTTTTTTGGCTGATGAGAAGTGCTTTCTGATGAAAGAACATTTCCTCATGATGGACGAAATATTCCTTTGCTCTTCAATTATAGTGTCAAAAAATGACAATTTGTCCTCCTGTGAGGGATAGGAAAAATTCGCACGTCACGGACAGAAAAACTATATACTTACCTTCTTCCCAAAGCAGAAAAGATTATTGTAAGAGATAGAGATTCCTATACCATTGCTAAAGAGGTAGATGCCAAATGAAAAGACCAAGGACAAAAAACATTAGACAATAATGTTGTTCTCTACCAAGATTTTGCACAAGAAATAATTTGAAGCATAAAGCCTAAAGCTCAAAGCTGAAAGACAAAATATATTTTAATAAATATTAATAGACAGTCAGTGGACACAGAAAACATACAAAAAATCATTGATTTCTGTGCCAAATATACGGATCATAAAAAAATATTTTTCCCCTGTGACATGAATGATGACGCCCATTGTTTTTCAACTATAAAAAAACATATTTCTGATCTTGAACTGTATGATTGGAGTAAACATTCATTGGTAGAATCCTTATCACTATTTTTTCATACAGAGGGATGAATAGGTGCAAGGCTCCATTTCCTCCTGCCATTGAAGTTGTATGATAAGTCTATTGTGGCAATCCCCTATGCAGATAAGATAAATAAACTTATAATAAGTCCCAAAGCTAAAACATAAGTTTTTAGTTGAATATTCTACTAATGTTTTTACTGTTTTTTCTGGTATTTACCTTAATTTTTACCTTGTTTGAAAATATATTGATTGCAAGTATTTCACTAGTACTTGTATTTGTTTTTTTGCTCATATACCAGTACTTGTCAAAGAAAAAAATAGTTTTACAAAAAATAATTATCTTTGTTTGATTATCTTTTTTGTTGGCAGGAGTGAGTTTTGGAGTGAAGGAATGGGGGTATTATAGATATTCAAATCCCCCTTCGTTTCCCCCTTTATTAAGGGGGACACTAGTTGGAACTGGTATAATCAGTGATATTTCTACTCAGGGAAAATATATATTTAGCTACAGAAATGCAGAATATATTCTTTATTCTACCAAAGAATATGCTATTGGCGATCAATTGTGGATGGTTGGCAATAAGCAAGAAAACAATCATACAGGCTGATTTTCTTACCGAACCATTTCTCCAGAGACGTTTGCTATTCCGATATTTTCCTGAAGTTTCGACTACGGAAAATGGATTAAAATGAAGGGGTGGAGGGGGACAATCTATGAGACGAATTCTCTTATAATACATGGTAGGGTTGGAACATCTACACAGCAAAATTGATTTCGGCCGCAATCCGGGACGCCGGAATGAGGTAATGTTGTTTGATGGGTTAAACAAACCAAAAAGAACATACAAGAAAAAATAATTGAATCTTATGGAAAAAACAAAATCTCGGGATTGATATTAGGGATGGTGATAGGGGACAGATCTCAGATTCCAGAATCAGAATATCAGAGTTTTATAAATTCATGACTTGTCCATTTGGTTGCTGTGAGTGGATGAAATATCCTTATGATTGTTGTATTCTTACAATTTATTTTGTTCTTTTTACCTTTTTATGTCAGGCTTGGACTTATTTTGCTCACGATAATAGGATATGGGTGTATTTGTGGACTAGATTCTAGTGTATTTCGTGCGGTGTTGATGGGAGGGATAAGTATGTTGGCATTGTTTCGATGAAGAGAGGTCAATATTCGAAGGCTTTTGTCGATAAGTTGTATCATTATGTTGATCATTAACCCATACTTTCTAGCATATGATACGGGTTTTTTATTGTCATACAGTGCAATTATTGGAATACTTTATTTCGACTTCAGCGACAAGGAAAGAGAAATAAGAGAAAAGGATATATCAACGGGCCCTATTTTTTGACTACAAAAAGCTTTGTGATATATCTATAAAAACTATTTATCACCTAGTATCTGAGCGAGTATAGGGATTTTCCCCGTTATAATATTTTTTATGGGCAAGATCAATATTTTGGGGATTCTAGGAAATGTGTTTGTCTTGCCTATCGTACCATTTGTCATGATCTATGGCTTTGTCAGTGTCTGGCTATATCAGTATGTGGGATGAGATTGGATGCTCTGGATTGAAAAAATTTGTATACAGTACATATATACAATTTCTGATCTGGTAGCTCAGTACGGAATTTATCTTATGGTTTCATGATTACGATTTAAATATGTGGTTTTATTACTCTGTGTAGTTTTTTTTGTATATCGGCGTATCAAATCAGGGGACCAAAAAGAAGAGATAAAAAATTGAGAAACATACTGATGAATTAATAAATCAGAATAATCTCCCTTGATTTTATTCTTTGTTCTATATTTCTAGATATAGATGCTAATCAATATTTCTATATATAGAAGTAAAATATTGTATATAAAAAAATAAAAACATATATAAAAAAATTTTCAAAAAAAATACATCATGATTTCTGTATAACAAGTACTACGACTGGGATGTCAAAGATCATCAAGAGAATAAAAAAATGGTATATATTTTCATTATTTGTTTAGACAAAAAATGGCGATATTGACAAGATAGACTAGTCTAGAAGCATAGTTTTTTAACATTTTTCTATCAAAAATGGTGAAAAAATGTTAAAAAGTATGGAAACGACAGAACAATGGGAAAGTGGAAACATGAGAAAATGGAAAGATGGAAAGATGGGAGAATTGAAAGATGGAAGGGTGGAAAAATAGAAAGGTGGAAAGATGGAAAGATGGGAGAATTGAAAGATTGAAAGATGGAATATGTGGGTTTTATTTAGTGATCATATAAAAAATGGAGAAAAAATATGAAATCCATAAAGAGTCTTTGGTGTATAGTTTGATGGTTGTAGATTGTTACCAATATATTATAAAAACCCATAAGGAGTATATTTTGAGTAAACAGTTTATAAGATCATGAACAAGTATATGAGCAAACATTATGGAAGCTCAAGAGTGACAAAGTAAAAAAGATTTTCTTCACAAAATGAGTATTGCATTAAAAGAAGCAAGGGAATGTCAGTATTGGGTCAAATTGTTGAGGTTCTGATGATATTTAGAATGATATACTAGATACAGTGAGCTGGTTGAGAAAACAAAAGAAATGCTCGGAATTCTGATAAAGATTGTAAAGACAACAAAATTACATTTACAAGAAAAACAATAAAACTATGATGCGATTGAAAGATGGAAGAATAGAAGAATAGAAGAGTTGAAAGATTGAAAAATGGAAAGATGGAAAGATGGACATACAATTTCTTTAAATGTTTTTATGCTGCAACATTTCCATATTTCCATATATTTCTTTAAATGTTTCCATATTGCAACATTTCCATATTTTCACATTTTTATGTTGGTTCAGTAGACATATTACACATACTTTATGTCAAAACGGTAGTTAAACTAGAGACTAGGGGTTGGGGACATAATAGTAGGCAATGCCTATCATTACTCAGAATTGTGTCCTCTAGGTGCTAACAATAAGTTGTCACAAAATAGACACTTGTGCGTACAGGTTACTAGAAAGATGTGGTCTTTAGTAAGTGAGAAAGGCAAGCCTGCTTCGCAGTGGGCAGGGGTGTTTCTTTCCAAAAAAGTTAAATTCTTCATAGTAAAATGGTACTGGTGAAGGATTTATAGTCTACTACCAGAATAGTTCCCTTTTGTTGGGAATTATTGAGGTAGTGACTATATATTCTTCAATCAAAAATGGAAAATCATTTTTGAAGGAGAATATACTATTTTTTGGAAAACCGCTCCTAGAAAAGTGGTCTTGGATTATGTTTTAGCTGTTAGCGTAGACTGTCCAATATTGTCTTGTATTTGTCTCTTGAATTATTAATGTAAAAGAAAGTTACCGTGTGGAGACACGGAACATCTTCGCGTATATCTAGAAAGGCTCTGATAAACGCGGCTACTACACCTGCCTATTTGGCTGTGAGCCAAAAAAAGTTTTTATTTAGACTTTGCAGGATTGCGTGTCTAGATAATCGACATTAGAATTTTTACAGGGTTTTGTGTCTCTTTTATCACTCAGGATAAATTCGACATCAAAACTTTTGAAACAAAATTTTGTGTCTCTTTTAT
>CAZTFP010000012.1:0-5206 GCA_964613015.1 uncultured Candidatus Peribacteria bacterium
GTTGATTTGATAACTCTGTAGAAAGTATAGGAATACAAAGTGATGGAAAAATTATATTATGAGGTCGGTTTGATACATATAATTGAGTTCAAGCAAATCGCATTATACGTCTCAATACTGATTGATCTAGAGACGATTCTTTCAATTCACCAATTTCTTTGTATCAGGGTATCAGTAATATAACACTACAAAATGATGGCAAGATTTTGATTGGTGGCGGAGCATCGATTGGCGTTATACGTCTCAATACTGATTGATCCAGAGATTCTTCCTTTAATATATGAAGTTGATTTGGTATTTATGTTACTAGTATTGCTGTACAAAATAATGGGAAAATCTTGGTTGGTGGAGGGTTATGATTGAATAGTATTATCCGTCTCAATGCTGATTGATCCAAAGACCCTTCATTTAACATCTGAGATTGATTTAATAATCCTGTAGAAACTATGGCAATACAAAACAATGGAAAAATTATCGTCGGGGGTGATTTTACTTCATTTAACTGAGTTCCTGCTTGATATCTCACATCCCTTTATGGAGATAGTAATATTGTTATTCTTCCCAATTCTACTAATACAACTACAGTAAATGATGAATTTACCAGTAAATGATATACTCAATCAAATGGTGATTTTATTTGATCTACTGCTATTTCTTTAATAGATACTAATGGTAGTATACCTAAATCATTAAGTATAAAAAATGATGACATTACCCTAGCCATACCAGCAGATACTCAATTCAAAAAAGCAGATAATGTGACTAATTATTCTGGTATTATATCAGCACCATCATCAAAAGCTATAAGCAGTGTAAATGATGAACAAGTATTATCAGCATTTAAAGTTGGTAGTAGTTCTGAATCAGTTAAATTAGTTTGATGAGAAGCAACGTTGTTAGCGCCAGCTCCTGGAGAAACCATATGAGATACTGTACAAATATATTACTCCGATGATAATGGCGTGACTCGATATCCTCAATCAGTAGCTACGGTTATAAATTATAATTGACAACCCTATACACAATTTACCACGAACCACTTTACTGATTTTGCTGTTACTCTTCCACCAATACAGTGATGATGATCATTTACGTGAAGTTTTGTTATCAATAATGATGCTGTTTCTACAACTTCTTCTGGCGTAACCCTTTACATTTCTACTACTCCATCTGCAAATCAAATGAGATTTTCTAATGATAATTTGACACGAAGTAATCGGGAACCCTATGTAACTACTACAGTATGGATGCTTCCTTGAACGTATTGACCCACAACTGTTTATGCTCAATTCGATATTGATGGTGATTGAACTGGCGACATTACTACTAATGACAGTATCAACTATACTGCGCCATGATGATGAGGTTCACATGGTAGTAGCACCTGAAATCTTCGGTTACAAATTATTACCTCTTCTTGATCTTGTTCCTATGGTACTTCTCTCTATATCGGTTCTCATCAGTCTCAATATACTGCCTATGATATGACTGGTTCCAACTTTTCTTCTTCTTTCTCTTGTATAGATACCGAATGACTCTCTGATTGGACTATGACTATGCAAGCTACTACCGATCTTTCTGATGGTGCTCAAACTATTTCCAAAGATAATGTCTCTCTTATTGCTTCTCCCAACTATGTAAGTGCTGGTGCTTGTACAACTGGTACCAATCAAGATTCTTGGATAAGTATCGGTTCTACTCCTGGTACTATTCTTTGGAAGTTTAGTGGTCAATGAGATATCTGTACCATAACTAGTGATACCGTAAATTTAGCTGTCCATATCCCCGCTTCTCAGGCAGTTGGTCTCTATACAGGTACCCTTACTTTGAATATGCCATTCTAAAATAACTTTATTACGTTTTTAATACATTATTTTTAATAGCCATTAAGAATAATGTATTTTTTTGTTATTGTTTTTCATAAGTACCACTAATGAGTTTATTAGTTATAAAACTAAATCCCCAATGACATATCATATATCTTTTAAATATATCTAAATGTCAACCAAAAAATAAGAAAAAACCAGAATAAAAATTGATAAAAAACCTAGTTAGGATTATACTTAGACAGCATTTATATTCCTTAAATAAGGAAATGCGCATATGTAAATCTTTTTTTATCAAAGTAATTACATCACAATATTTACCAGTATTGGGAATATTTTTGTTTGCTATTTTTTATTTCGCTATTAATGTTTTTGCGTATACAATACCTCAAATAACAAATATAAATTTTTCACCTAATTTAAATATTTCTCGTTTCGCTGATTATAATATAAATGTACTTACCTCAGGTACTTTTATTTCTGGTAGCATAGATCTCACTCGTATAAATGGTGATTGAGGTAGCTGTAAACAATACTATGCTTCTGGTACATGTTTTTCTAGCGGTATTTCCACATACCCTTTGACCTACATAGGCAACAATATTCGACAAGAAACATGAGTAAGGCCCGATGATTTATATCCACAAATATTCTTTGCACCCAATGAAATGGCATGGAATAATACACATTTAAGCAATACCATAAGTTTGAATAATTATGAAATATTACACTTACAAAATCCTTTCACCATGGAGAGTGGTATGAGTTTTTTTATAGAACTTAACGTAGCACCAGTATCTACAGGGAATTCTTTGGATCTCAATGTATATCTTGTACAAAAGAATAAAACAATATCTTTTTTCCAAAACAATTGGTTAAATAATACTTGAGCAGAGCTCATTACCTCATTTTCTAGAACCGCTACAAGCAATCATACACATACAGTAAATTCATCTCATTACCTAGTGACACTAATAGCAAATGCAGATTGAACGATATGAACAAAGCATCTCAATCTTAATAATGATTTTCGGATTGTCTTATCATCCAATACAACTCCTAGTAGAGGTCGATATCTGAACTATTTACCATCTCCTCTGTGTGAAAATACCAATTGACGATATTTATGAAACCCCACATGACGAAGTACTGTATCTCAATCATGATGCCCTGATGCCCATGTACATGTAGCAAGAACATTTACAAGATTAGACTGAACAAATATACTTTCTACTATGACCTACCAAATATCTTGAGTTAATTATCAGACACTTTCAAGCGGTAATTTCTATTTTTCAAATTTACCGAATATGGCGCCTAACTCAACGTCTTTTCTTACACCTAGCTGATTGTATACTTGAGATATACATATTTCTTGGAATCCTAGCACAGATCCAAATAATGATGCACTTACCTATAATTTATATCTTTTGAATTCTACCTGAGATATTATACAAACATTGATTACTTGAACGTCTGATACATGATATGTAGTAAATAAAGGTACTATAAGTAATTGAACATATGGCCTTAAATGAGAAGTATGTGATACAAGTAATTTATGTACTGCATTTTATTTGAATGATAATTTTGTAATTTCTAAATTTCCAACACGAAATAATAGCAATTTTATAAATGATTCTTTTTGGAGGCGATGACCTACTAGCAACGAAATCAAAGAAGCAATATTTGGCAATGCTAGTAACAATAGAACTGCTTATACCCAATGACGAACTTCAAATCCTTGTAGTACATGAACTATTTCCATTGTAAATATACAAAACTATGCAGTAAGTGGAATGAATAGTTTACCCCATTCCCTAACTGGGAATACCATATATGTATTAAACTCTTGATCGTATATTACTACTGGTCAAATAAACTATCTTTGAAATTGTATTGCAGTAATAGGAAAGTGAACAGTAAAGTTTTATAGTAGTGTAGTATTAAATTCGTGAACTGACACATCAATATTTAAATCGTATAATAGACAGAATATTATACTATCGAATTTAAGTACCGACTGATTGTGAGATTGATTAGGCAATTATCGCAGTGATGGTAGTTTTGCCTCTGGAAATTCCTATTGAGTATATTTTTACACTACAAAGAATAGTAGTATAAATAGAATTACGTCATTTAATAATAAACAGTGAATAGAATTAGATATGAATGAAAATACAGTAATTACGAATAATATCATATATAATAATTGAATTTATGGTATTTATATATACGCTAGTATTATTCCAAATTATGTTATTAATACCCAGATTTTTGATAATAATAATGTATGATTGGCAACCAAAAACTGTACTGGTCAAATATTTAACAATCTCCAAGTATACAATAATAAGTGACGATGAATAAATCGAGATAATTCAAAAAATAGTAGTCTATCAAATTCAATGATCTACAATAATTATACTAACTGAATGTATTTCCAAAATAATTCATCAAACAATATTATTAACAATTCGTGGTTTTACAATAATGGTTCTACTTGAGTATATATATTTAGTTGAATAGGAAATAAATATTATGGAACTATTAAATTGTTTAATAATGCAAGTAGTGTAAGTGCTAACACCTTAGTTTGATGAATACTTGCATGATCTTCTGGCGATACTCTAGTATCATGATTATGACGAACTGATGGTATGGTAGATACTTGATGAACTATCGGATATTCCTATATAACTAATCCAAGAACCAATGATGGAAGAGATTTGATTTCTTGATCTAATCGATCATCAACTAACAGATCAAATAAAACTTGGACAGAAATAGAATTTGTGAGCTTTACTTACGGTACTTGATTATTGAAACAAGTAAGCTCTGTAAGTTATGGGACATCTAACTATCTCGTATCAAATTTATATTATGATAGCAATAAATATATTGCACAAATAGACTTTAGCAATACTAATCCTGATTGGTTTTCATTTATTAATATCACTTGAGCTTCTTTAAATCAAATCTATACTTCAAATATTATCACGCTTACTGGAATGGATGTTTGAACGTTTAATTATGTAACACTTACCTGACGAGGAAGTATTATAAAAAATTGAACTAATATAGGACAATCATGAACCGGAAGTAATGGTGATCAATTCTCTATACAAATAACCTCTAGTAACAACTATTACTATCTGAGATCTGGAAGTCTTGCCATAGGGACAACTATCGCGGATTTTACTGTTACTACCATGGAACAAATCACAAATTATATCCCTAATCAATTCTCTTTCTCTCCTATTATTTGAGCTACGGTAAATACACTCTATACCTCTAATATTGTTTCCCTTACTTGAATGTCGCTTGGTGTTGCTACTGGTGTTTCTGTGAACGCTTGATATCTCTTGAAAAATTGAGTC
>CAZTFP010000012.1:5306-43461 GCA_964613015.1 uncultured Candidatus Peribacteria bacterium
ACTATGTCTATCGCTGGTGTAACTGGTGCATTCTCTATCTCCACTCAAACTGCTAACTATATCCCTAATCAATTCTCTTTTTCTCCTATTATTTGAGCTACGGTAAATACCCTTTATACCTCTAATATTGTTTCCCTTACTTGAATGTCGCCTGGTGTTGCTACTGGTGTTTCTGTGAACGCTTGATATCTCTTGAAAAATTGAGTCAATATCGGCCAGTCTTGAACCGGTGGGAATACCGATCAATTCATTCTCGCACTTACTTCTAGTAATTCTTATTCTACTCTCGTAAGTGCCACTATGTCTATCGCTGGTGTAACTGGTGCATTCTCTATCTCCACTCAAACTGCTATCTATATCCCTCACTGACCAGCTTGATGAGGTTCACATGGTAGTAGTACATGAAATCTTCGATTAGAGATTACTACTTCGTCTTGATCTTGTTCCTATGGTACTTCTCTCTATATCGGTTCTCATGCTTCTCAATTCGCTGCCTATGATATGACTGGATCCAATTTCTCTTCTTCTTTCTCTTGTATAGATACTGAAGGACTTTCTGGTTGGACTATGACTATGGAAGCTACTACTGATCTTTCTGATGGTGCTCAAACTATTTCCAAAGATAATGTCTCTCTTATTGCTTCTCCCAACTATGTAAGTGCTGGTGCTTGTACAACTGGTACCAATCAAGATTCTTGGATAAGTATCGGTTCTACTCCTGGTACTATTCTTTGGAAGTTTAGTGGTCAATGAGATATCTGTACCATAACTAGTGATACCGTAAATTTAGCTGTCCATATCCCCGCTTCTCAAGCAGTTGGTCTCTATACAGGTACCCTTACTTTGAATATGCCATTCTAAGTATGAAATATTCTAGTGTTTTTTACTATAGAAAATAATGTGATGTTCTTTTATGATAATTTTTTTATTTTTTTGTTTTATTTTTAAAATGTCAATCTTATATTAAATAAATTAAGTACAAATTTTGCTAAAATCTCAACAAATGTTTATATTTTAGAAGCCATTTATATTGTTTTATGGCTGCATGAATAAACACCTTAATAAAATTTTTTGAATGTTAATTATTCTTTGAGCAATATTTTTCGCATTATTCTTTTGAAAATCATTGATATCCGCTGATTATTCTCAATTAGATACGGGGACACAACAAACTCTTTCATGACTTACTAATTGATTATTATCCTATCGACCATTAGATACTAACACATATGATTATAGCACCTATATTAATAATGGAATTGCGTCTGGAGCAACTCAGACATGAGGGAAATTGGATGGCGCTTACTTGTTTAGGGGTAGTGGCCGAACTGACTCTATCATAATACCCAATAGTACTTCATTGAATCCTACCACCGGATTATCCATACAAGCATGGGTGAAGTGGAAATCGAATCCATCTTCTGGTCTAAATTGGGCTAACATACTAAATAAAAATGGTAATGGGCAGTATCGTCTCCAACACAGTCAATACAATAGTGCTTTCGAATTCGCTATCCAGACAACAAAAAACGCATATGTGCAAAGTACTACACATCCCCAAATAAATATTTGGTACCATGTCATAGGAACATATGATGGCGCTCTTCTCAAAATCTATGTAAATGGTGTTTTGGAAAATACATTGGCTACAACATGATCCATCCAAACATCAACAAGTCAACTTACTATAGGTAAAATGAATAGCGAGCGTTATTTCGATGGGAATATAGATGAAGTTGCACTTTGGAATCGTGCACTCTCTACAAAAGAAATACAAACGCTCTATAATAGTGGGTATGGAAATCGTGTACTTCTAAAAAATTATACACTTTCTTATACTGCTACATCCAACTGATCTATCTCTGGCAATTCTTTTCAACAAATAAATCTAAACGGAAACGGTACATCGGTTAGCGCAATTCCTGATCCATGATATCATTTTGTCCAACGAAGTGATGGATCCACGCAGAATCCGAGAACCGATACCAATATAATCTGAGATATTTCTGTCTCCGCTATGTTTTATGCAGATCCACCGTTACTTGCTGTGTGATTACTATGATATCGACCATTAGATGCTGATACCCATGATTATAGTACAAATATAAATGATGGTATTGCAAACGGAGCAACGCAAACATGAGGAAAAGTGTCTGGTGCATATACCTTTAATGGACAAAGTGACTATATCAACGTTCCTGATAGTACTTCATTGAATCCTGTTTCAGGCTTAACTATACAAGCATGGGTGAAGTGGAAATCAATTCCATCTTCTAGTCTTAATCGATCTTCATTAGTTAACAAAGATGGTGATGGACAATATCGTCTCCAACATAAACAAGATAATAGTGCATTCGAATTTGCTGTATCTACATCAAAAACATCATATCGAGTACGAAGTACAACACAACCACAAATAAATACATGGTATCATGTTGTAGGAACATATGATGGTATTCTGCTCAGAATCTATATCAATGGAACTTTGGAAAATACTCTACCTGCTTCATGACCACTTATAACATCAACAAGCCCACTCAGTATAGGTAAAAGATCAAACTTAAATGATCGTTATTTTAATGGTAATATAGATGAGGTAGCAATTTGGAACCGTCCACTCTCTTCACAAGAAATACAAGTACTCTATAATAGTGGAAATGGAAATCGTATTCTTTCTAATGCCTATACCCTATTATATACTAGCATGCCCAACTGAACAATCACCGGCACTTTTTTTCAACAAGTAAATAAAGGTGGAAATGGTTCGGCAGTCACTGCAATCCCTAATCAATGATATCATTTCGTTCAATGGAACGATGGATCGACTCAAAATCCAAGAATCGATACTAATGTAAACTGAAATATTTCCGTTTATCCTTTGTTTAATAAAACTGATACTACGCATTCATTGATGTATAATGCATGAGCAAATGGATGAATTTTGGGAGACGCTAATCAGATAATTATTTCAGGAACAAATGGCACACAAGTCACGGCAATTCCTAATAATTGATATCGTTTCCTCCAATGGAGCGATGGTTCGACTGATGACCCTAGAACGGATATAAATGTAAGAACGGATATTTCTGTCACTGCTCAATTTAGTCAAATCATAACAAAACATTCTGTCATCTATATTGCGTGATCCAATGGAAGTATCAGTGGTGATACTTCTCAAGAAGTACAATCATGATCAAATGGGACAATGGTGACTGCTATTCCAAATTCATGATATCATTTTGTTCAACGAAGTGATGGTTCAATTCAAAATCCAAGAATCGATACCAATATAATCTGAGATATTGTTGTCAGTATTCAATTTAATAAAAATGTTCCCGTATATACACTCACATATACTGCTCTACCTAATGGTATGCTCTCCGGCAGTATATCTCAAACAGTGTCTGGAGGTATGAATGGGACAACAATTTTAGCTAATGCGAATCCATGATATCATTTTGTTCAACGAAGCGATGGTTCAACTCAAAATCCAAGAATTGATTACAATGTAATTTGAAATATATCTGTTTACGCATTATTTAATGAAACCAATACTACCCATTCACTGATGTATGATGCATGAATATATTGATCAATCTATGGAAGCACTCAACAATTAATTTTGTCTGGACAAAATGGTACATTGATAAACGTCTTTCCTAATCCTTGATATCATTTCGTCCAACGAAGTGATGGCTCTACCCAAAACCCAAGAATTGATACCAATGTGATCTGAGATATCTCTGTTATTGCTCAATATGCTAAAGATTTACAAACATTTACTCTTAGTTATTCTCATGACAATTATGGCGGTATTTATGGTAGTGACTATCAAAATATCGTCTCTTGAGCAGATGGTGCTACCGTTACTGCTCTTCCTAACCCATGATATCACTTTGTCCAACGAAGTGATGGTTCGACTCAAAATCCGAGAACTGATACGCATATTATACATAATATTACCGTTTCAACTCAATTTTCTATCGATGCATTTGATACTATCTATCTTCCCAATGTTACTTCAAAATCAGCTATGGATACAGCATTGATTGCTAGCTGATATAATTCAACATGACTTTCAAGCATCAGAACTGAACTTACTGGTTTTCTCGTCTGAAACAAAAAAATAAGTACTAGGGATAGTAATGGAAAAATATTATCCGCACTCATTATTCAATCACCTAGTCCGACCAATAAGATAGAAGTTCAGATTCCTGCTGGAACGATAGTAAAAAATGCTAATAATAATTCTTATACTTGAGTGCTAATCGTACCTGAAACGATATCAAATATTTCGGTACCTTTACAAAATGTAATATATGCTACTAACCTATGATCTACTGGATGAAGCATACAATTTAAAGATCAAAACAATAATCCAGTATATGTTACTATTAGGATGCCCGCACCATGAAATATTAGTGGTGATGTTGTAAGTGTTTATTATTCTACTGATAATTGATCGACATGGAATTTATATAAAAACACTAAAGTAGTGATGATATGATGAAACCCCTATGTAGAATTTACTACGAACCATTTTACCGATTTTACAATCACGCTTCCTGGTAGTGGTTGATGAAGTTTATTTACCTGATCTTTTGTCATCAACAATGATGCTGCTTCTACTACTTCTAATGCCGTAACACTTAACATTTCTACTACTCCACCTGCTAATCAAATGAGATTCTCCAATGACTGAACTTCTCGACCTTCTCGAGAATCATATGCTACTACTAAATATCGAACGCTTCCTGGCTCGTATGGAACTAAAATCGTCTATGCTCAGTTTGATGCTGATGGTGATGGAATTAGTGATATTACTACTAATGATAGTATCAACTATATTGCTCCATGAGCATGAGGTTCTCATGGTAGTAGCACATGAAATCTTCGATTACAAATTACTACCACTTCTTGATCTTGTTCCTATGGTACTTCTCTCTATATCGGTTCTCATCAGTCTCAATATACTGCCTATGATATGACTGGTTCCAACTTTTCTTCTTCTTTCTCTTGTATAGATACCGAATGACTCTCTGATTGGACTATGACTATGCAAGCTACTACCGATCTTTCTAATGGTGCTCAATCTATTTCTAAAAATAATATCTCTCTTATAGCTTCACCTAACTATGTTAGTGATGGTGCTTGTACAACTGGTACTAATGATACTTCTTGGATCAGTATTGGAACTAATCCTGGGACCATTCTTTGGAAGTCTAGTGGTCATTGAGATATCTGTACAGTAAAATCTGATACCGTAAATCTAGCTGTCCATATCCCTGCCTCTCAAGCTGTCGGTCTCTATACAGGTACACTTACTTTGAATATGCCATTCTAAGTATGAAATATTCTAACAATACTTATTATAAAAAAAAATTCTGATAGAATTTTTTTATCTATCAAAAAATTTATCTATATCTCATTTTTCTGTTTTAATGAAAAATGGTCTTCCGTGCTGACAAACAAAAAGTCATGGCACACCCGAAAAACCGTCTTTTACCAAGTTTGTCATTTCAGGCAATGAAAGCCTATCCCCTGCTTTGATGGAAACTTTGCACGCATGCGTAGCGAAAATATTGTCTAGAATATAATCAAAGGTAATGATATCTAAATATAAAATATGATTGAATACTTTCTCCATATCTATTTTGTATCTAGAAAATATCTGTGGCACAGAATAGATAGCAATTTTATTTTCTCCTATCATCGATATATCAAATCCAAGTGCATTGATTTCATCAAGTTTTTGATCGATATTTGGGATACGTGCAACTTCGATGGTAATCGGTTGAAGAAGAATTTCTGATGCTGGTCAGTCCGTTGTTTTGAGTCAAATTTTAATCTTTTCAAACAATATTCTTTCTGCTAATGCATGTTGATCAATATAATATAAAGCCTCGGTAGATTCCAGAACGATATATGAATTTCGTAATTGACCAACTACTTTATAGTCCCCTACTTCTTGATCTCGTAATTGTTCTTGCTCGCTTGGTACAAACGTAGTGGTTTGCGTAACTTGAGTTACATTTCAGAAATCTTGGGCACCAAACATAGATGAAGATTCTGGATGCATACTCGAAGATACTTCCATCCTAGAAAATTGCTGACTTATCGTAGAGATTCTATTTTCTCATAATGCCTTCTGGACATTGGTATATACCGCATCGTATACTTTTCTCGAATCAGCAAATTTCACCTCGAGCTTTCTGGGATGTACATTAACATCTACAAAACTTGGTTTTGCATCGATCATCAAAATAGCTAATGGATACTCACTTGGCGCTATTTGTCTATAATATGCATCCATAAGTGCCTTTCTAATAACCTTATCCTGGACTGGTCTTTTGTTAACATATATTTTGATGTTTTCTGTAGATCAGAAAAGTAATTGTGCATTTCCTATGATACCATAGAGAGATAATTCCTCACTTTGATACCTTATTTCTTTGATATGTGGTGATCGATCTTTTTTATAAATATCCATAATCCTCTCCATCAAGGCATCTCTCGGCTGAAGATCAAAAATTATCTTATCATTCTTTTTGAAAATAAAAGTTTTATCAGGATGCATGATAGCAATATCTACGATATAGTTGTAGCAATAAAAAAATTCAGTCTGTGAAGATTTGAGAAATTTTAATCTTGCTGGTACATTGTAAAATAAATCCTGGATAGTAACCAAAGTCCCGTGGACAAATCCTACGGGTTGATGTTTAATAATCGGATCCATTCCTACTTTACTGATTTTACTTCCTATTTCGCTATATGCAGTTTTGGAAATGATTGTTGTTTTGCTTACTTCTGCAATACTTGCCAAAGCTTCTCAACGAAATCCATAACTACTGAGATTGAAGAGATCTTGCTCTCCGTGGATCTTTGATGTCGCATATCTTTCAAATAATAAATCCATATCTGACAACTCTATTCACGATCCATTATCTTCGACACTGATAAGCGATTTTCCTCCATCATGAATATCTATCTTGATCATCGTCGCTCCTGCGTCCAAGCTATTTTCTACCAATTCTTTGAGAATAGATGCTGGTCTTTCTACTATCTCACCTGCTTTGAGTCTATTGATGAGATATTCTGGAAGTTTGCGTATAGCCATATCAAATATAATTTTAAATTTTAAATTAAACCACTTTTGTGGGAGTTGTATATTGGTTTTTAGTATTTTGACTTGAATTTTCAACCAAGAATAACAATACTTATATTGTATATTCGACTCACTACACATCATTTTTTTATGTATTGATATACCTTATGGATACACATATTAATTTTTTGAAGGCTGGAGACAAAAAGCATCATTTTGATGAACATGATCTTCCTACCCTGATACACTACAAAGCCAAGGAATGATGATCACACTATTCTATGACACTGATAGCAAATCTAGTCCTACAATGAGCAAAAGTCCTTATGCTCACCTGATATTCTGAAGCAAAAGAGCAGTTTTATAGAAACACACAAGCAATTACAGAAAAGACTGTCGTCGTACATAACCTCGCAGAGGTAAAAAAGAACAAAAACAAACAAGTAATTATTATTCACGATGATGACGAAACATTGTGTTTGGCAACAATTAAAGAGCTTCCCGATATCCATGAACGTATCATTTTTATAAAAAATATAGATCTATTTCATAAGAATTTACTCACCACCTGTCTAAAATACAATAAAATTATTTTGTCTGGAGATCTTGATGCATGTGCTGCAAAAGCAAATATTTCAAAGAAAAAATATACGTCGGTGATTCTTTTTTCTCAACCCAAAACGCTCTTACCCTACACGTTTGTCCAGCTAGAACAATATGTAGGATATATTCGATCAAAAAATAAAGAATCATATGTAAAAAGTGCCTGATAAATATATAATTCTAGTACCAAAGAAAAAATAATTTACTTTACTATTTAAGCAGTTCATTATCTAAACAATGGAGCAGATATACGCTATTTTAAGAAAATATCCCAATCGTATTAAATACGGAATTTTGATTCTGGATATTTTTGCGATGATGTTTGCTATCAAAACGTATGTCAATTATATTTCTATAGAAACTGCTATCGAAAATGCAACTATAGACCAACAAAAGCAGACTGATGAACTAGCATTTACACAAAACTTTTTGATTAATTACGAAAAATCTGAATATGCTAAATATTTTCTTGAACACGAAAACAATATGCTTTTAAGTGATGAATATATTATCAAATTTGAAGCAATGTCCCAAAAACAACAAGTCGATACCTGAAGCACAACAACGCCGTATACCAATGTACAAAACGGTAATACTATAAGTAGTCCCCAAGAATCATGGAAAAAATTTATAGGTGACAAACTCAAGAACTAATAGTTGAATTAACTGCTTAGATACTTAATATATAACTATATTAAAAGATTAAAAAAATTGGAAAATTAAAAAATAAAATGCTACCATTTTTTAATCTTACTAGTCTTTTAATTTTTTAATCGATTCCCATGAAAAAAATTTTTGGTCTTTTGGGCATAGCTTTATGTTCTTTCCTTGTTATTGCATGATGTACAAACAAAAATAGTGTCAAACTATGAGATACTGTTTCTATCACCTATGTTGCTACATTTCCCGATGGACAAGTCTTTGATCAAAATACCAATCAGAATCCACTGATCTTTACTGTCGGCTCAGGACAAGTTATTCAGGGTATAGATGAGGGGGTAATTGGTATGAATGTGGGAAACACAAAAACAATACATATAACACCTGATAAATGATATGGTAAACTCTATACTCCAAACAACATCCAAAAAATATCTCAGCTTATTTTTGATAAACTCAGCATTACACCAACAAATTGAACAATGCAAAAACTAGGCAATATTGAATGAATTGTTAAGGGAACAGAAAAAGATGAAAGTGGTAATGTTTTGGTACTCTTTGATATAAATCCTAGACAGACACGAGACACGTTGAAATATACAATCACACTCATCACAAAAAAATAACATTTTATACTCTTCACTGCACAAATGAAGAAATCTTTTCGGATTTTATTGATTATTGTCATACTCCTAGGAAGTGGTTTATCTTATTACTATTTCACTACTAATAATAATAGAATAACTGAAATAGCTAACCCAGCTTCTGTATTTTGTAAGCAGAATAATTGAACTCTTGAAATAACTATTGATCTGAATTGAAATCAAGAATGAATATGTCATTTACCAAATGGAACTATTTGTGATGAACGAGCATATTTCAGAGGAGAATGTCCTACAACATGAGCACTTGAATCTACTGGAACGGTACAAGCAACCTGAACAACAACAACTTTATGATGACTCATAGATCAGACAAATCATCAGCAAACCAACGTATTTATATATCAACCATTATGACTCTCGTTTACTATCCCTGCCTGACGAACAGCAAAAATAGCTACTACAAATCCTTGTAGAGAAATAAATTGTCCGATTGAGGGAATACGTATCACAACTGATGCAAAAGACACTTCATGATATATGGTATATGCATTTTTGAAAATAGAGAAATTTGATACAACCACAAAATGACATCAAGAATATATACAAGCTATAGATAGACCAAATTGATACGATGAAATCCTAGTTAACCAACCAGATAAGAAACTAATCCAAATGGAAGGGATTGACGGACAAGGATCATTCGTACTCAAAGAAAAAGGAGAATATTTCTACATAGAAATATTTGCATTAACATCAGAACAACCTAGACCCGCTAACTTAGACGATTATCGAGTACCTACCATACCAAATCAAGATAGTATACAAAATAAAGTTAGAAATATCATAGAAAGCATTATAAAATAATTTTCTCGTAATATTTTTTAAACTATCCACATTCTCTATGCAGTTATTCAAAAGAGTTTTATTGTCCCTTTTCCCTGACGAAATAGTTGCACAGACGATGAATCCTGCAAGTATGTTTATTTCGTTTATTTCCACGAAAGAATTTTTTTCTGTAATTAATAGAAAGATTGTGGAAAATTATAAACTGAACCTTTTTGACGTTACTCTCGATCCCTTTGAATTTAAAATTGGATTTGGCGAAAACATCACTATCAAACCCAAAGACATAGATACCTACTATAGTTATTGTGCTACCGCCAATTTGAATGGCTATAGATTTTTTTCTCCCGCAAACATTGGCAACAGTTTATCCTTGGTAGTCGCCTTGTATGTTAAAGACATTTTCAGATCATATCCACCCGAATACTATCTCAATTTTCTCTATACGGTTTTTCTTCTTAGTTTTGTGTTTCTCTCAAGACTCAAAATATTTCCTTATACAGATAGAGAACAAAACTATAACTGGTTTGTAGAAACAATGTTTTCATTTTATGAATTTGTTTTTCATCAAACAGGGAAAAAAGCAGATCCCGTAATTATTAAGGCATTAAAAAAGGAGTTACTCAACCAGGTGGAATTATTTTTTCTCCTTTTTGCCGTATACCAAAATTTCAATACCATATTTATTCACGATCAAGTCAGTGATAAAGATCTTTATTCTTGGCTTTTTTATGATGAGCTCAAAAGCGATACCAAAACAATTTATACAGAATTTATAGCCAACTATAAGGAATATACAGATAAAAAAACATTCTCTGCCATAGAAACAAAAATTATGCAATCTGTTCTCCCTGCTGATATTTTGCTCAGATACCTCTTTATAGATGCAGATATGTTTCTTATAACAGATACCGTTATTTCCAAAATATTTGATAAAAAAATACTTGATGAATTTATCAAAAGCTTCCGTAAGGACGATAGTCAATTAGAAAATCTTTTACTCTATATCACGGATTATAGAAACTTCAAGAAAAACTTTTTCTGAGGAGTACAAAAATATATGGTTACCGTTTTTAGAGATGAAGATAATCCATGAAACCCCATTAAAGAAGATCTTGATGATCTCATGTCCTCTATTTGAGAGGATGTGGAAAATATCGAAAGTTTCAAAATTCCTGAAAGGATAAAAAAAGAATCTAAAATGATGGAAAAAATATTAAATTTTTATATCACCTTGGTTTGATGATCATGGGTTTCTAGAGGCGATACATTTTTTCTTAGACTATTTAGAAAACCTATCATACAAGAAATTAGCAAAATAGACGACCAACTGAATGAGAAAAACAATACCTTATTATATTATGGATGACTCCTCTACCAGTATGGTAAAAATGTGTTTTTTTATAAACATACAGCAGAAAACGTAAGAGCGGGGAAACAGAGATTTGTTTTGCCTCATAAAACTGACATCAAGAACATTTATTCTAATATCAGCCTTCTAAAGTCTTTTGATGAGACCTTTATCGCGACTATTTTGCAAGATATCAATCCCAAAGATATCAGACTATATATCAAAAATAAAAAAATAATCGAACTCTTCAAATGACTTATAGGTCAGGAGGTTTCGGAAATGGTACATACTTCAGACAGTGAATTTATTGAATCGACTTATAAAGATATTTCCAAAAATCTAGACCACAAAGAATTTATAAAAATACTAAAAAAAGAGCTTAGCGAACAAGATATTTATCATATCAAAGAAAATATCTATAACCTAGATTTTTGGATTAGTAAAAAGTTTTTTAGGTTGGTAGCAGAGAAAAAAATCCTTCTTAAAAAAGATTATTCTGATTTAGCAATCCTGGGCATCTTTTCTAGTATCAGGGAGACATTTTCTGGATTCCTTATTTACCTCACCTATCTGAGAGATGAAACCAATACAAAAAATATTCCTCTCGATATATCACTTCTTATCAAACTCTATGTCCAAGATATTTTGAATATTGATGAATATTATCATCACGCCATAATCGATGGTATCAATAGTCTCCAAGCAGATTTTAACGAAATCATTAAATATTGGATAGAAATTGATGACAACAAGGACTATCTCAAAATAGGATATGATAATCGAATCAAATTTTCTGGAAATAAAACGCTTGAAGAAACCAAGAAGAAAATTATCAGTGAAGACATCATATGGTTCAAGTGATTCCTCAAAAATATTAGTTATTATAATAAAAGATTTTTGATGCCACAATAAAATTTAGTGAAAAACCAATAGTGAAAAACCAAAAATATTGGAATTTAATTATCAACAAAAAAAATATACCATCATTTTTCACTTTTCATTATTCACTGTTTATATCATTATATATAAAGTCATGAAGTGCCCAAAATGTCAGAGTATGGAGACTAAAGTTATCGATTCAAGAGTAATCGAAGATGGTCAAAGTATCAGAAGAAGAAGAGAATGTGAATATTGTGAACATAGATTTACTACTTTTGAAAGAAAGGGGTTTACAGAATTGGTGGTCATAAAGAAAGATGGCAGTAAAGAAATGTATGACAGACAAAAGCTCAAAAAAGCGCTTTTGTTGGCCTTTGCCAAAAGAGAAATAGATAGAGAAAAAATAGAAAATATTATCAATAATCTCGAAGCAGAATGGTCTATAGATAAAAATGAAATTACTTCTAAAGAAATAGGTGATGATGTTCTCAGAGCATTAAAAAAAGTAGATCCTGTTGTCTATGTGAGATTTGCCTCCGTCTATAAATCATTTGATAATCTCAAAGATTTTAAGCGCTTTATAGACTAAACTTTTTAAAAAAAATTTGAAACATAAAAAGATGGAGCAACTGATTTCCATCTTTTATATTTTAATCATTTTATTCAAGTAATATACTATTCTACGAATTCTTTGAGATTGGTGAAATCTATCTCCTCTCTCGTTTGACTAAGATCAAAGAAAGTAAATTCTTGCATCTCTTCGCTATGTGCCACACAACAGTCTTGGACAACAGTAATATTGAATTCTCTATCATATGCATCCTGTATAAAGCTTCTTACACATAAATTGGTGAGTATTCAACATACAATGACGTGTTTGATTCCCTGTAATTCTTTTTCTAATGACGTATTGTAGAAAGGACTGATTTTGTTTTTTATAATAACAGTATCTTCATTATTTATCTTGAGAGAAGAAATAATCTTTGTTTCTGGTCCAAAAGATTCTAATGAATCTATTTCTCTATGCTTAGTGAAGATGATTTTATATCCTCTAGACCTACAATGATCGATAAGATAATTTACTTTGGCGATCACTTCTTGGATATCGCCTACATAATATTCACTTTGGGTGTTAGTCCATTCTTGTTGAAAATCTATTAGTACCAACGCTGTTTCTGTCATATGTAATTGCCAGTAAAAAAATAAATATGCGTGTATAGAGTATTATTTAAATGTATAGGAAAGTGCATAATCAAGTTGTTCGTCAGAAGATGTTTTAGGATCATTGTAAATGCGTTCGTCAGGAAAGAATCAGATTTTATCTATATTCTTTTGAGATTTTCCTGTATACCATTTTGCTATTGTATATTTAAATAATGAACCATCTGGATATTCTGTTATCGTTTGTACTGATCATTTTCAAAACGTATTTTCTCCTATCAATGCTACATGAGCTCAATAATCTTTAATAACTCCAGCAAAAATTTCTGATGCTGATGCTGATCATTTATTTATCAGGACAATAATATCTTTGTCGGTGATTTTTATTCAACTAGATCCTTCAGCTACCAATGTTTGATTGTATGCGTTTCATTTGACTATAACTGAGGCGCTTTTTGTGGGTACGATATAATTGAGCATCTGCACGACTTCATCAAGCGATCAACCAGGATTGTTTCTTACATCAAAAATATATTTGGTACATATACTAGGAGAAAATGTTTTGTCCATAACCGAATCAAAATCTTCGTGGATACCAAAATCAAATAAATTGATCTTCATATAACATAGGTGTCAGCTATATATTTTAGATGTTATATTTTTTATAACAATTTTATCTCTTTTTACTGCTATCGTATGTGGTGTATTATTTCTCAAAATTGTCAGTGTCACTGATGTTCATGGCAATCACTTAATCCAGGAAACGACTTGTGTTAGTTCTGTACTCTCTATGACTTCATGGTCATCAACTTTGATAATTTGATCGCCAGGAAGCAATCCAGCTTTATCTGCAGGAGATCAGTCGATAGGTGCCGTGATAACTATTACTCATGATTTTTTTATATCAATGTATGCTCCTATTCATTCAAATTCTCATTGTATTTCATCGGTAAAATCCGTCGCCTGTGTAGGAGGCATAAATGTTGTATATGGATCATTGAGACTGTTTGCTAATCATTTTGCTGCTCCATATAATAAGGTATTGCCACTAAGCTTACTCGTATCAATATATTCTGTATTCAGTGTTTGAGACATATTTTCCAATACTCCATAATTCATTGATTGGTTGATGATGATCTGTTGAGATGTGCTTTTTTGTACAATGTTTTGTACCTGGGAAAGTATGTTTCATAATCGATCTGTCGTGACATACATATTTTCTGTATAGCCTATATTTATAGGCAACTTACTTTGAATTATATCATGTACCTGTTTTTGAGTTACCAAAGAACTTAACGGTAAAACACTAGCAACATTGGGAAACATATCCAAATAAATTACTTTTTGTAATGATGTTTTGAAACTAAAACTTGGAATATCTTTGTATTGTACGGTGATATAGATATATGATGCCGGTATCGTTTGATTTTGCAATACCACATTGAAATATGACTGTAAAAACTCTTGAAGATTGAGGTAGTTGTCAGCAAGGCTTATCCAAGAAGATCACAATAGAAGAAATAGTATTCAGACAAAAATCTTTTTTATATACATAATAATATCGGTAATATAAAGGTGGTCTGAGCATACTGATTTTGTACTGATTTTCAAAACAAAAAAAAGAGTGCGGAATACCGCAGCTCTTACGTTACATACTCTTATGTGTTATATCCTATATAGACGGATACTTCAGCTTTAGATTCTTGATCCTCAGTGTGAGATAAGGTAAAATTAATGCACACTACATTATCAATGCAGTCTATTACATATTTCGTCACCCAAAATGACTGACCAGAGAGACTAGAGATATTCTGCAAAAGGAATTGTTTATCTTCCTTCCAATGTGCATATACCTTAGTGAGGTTCTTCTGATCTGTGCCTATATAATAAAAGAATCCTCGGGAAAATTCTTTTTTATGTCCGACCTTTCCATTGTGTTTATGCTTTTTGAATATCACCATTATAGTCTCTTCATACAGCAAAACATCTTCCAGATGTTTACAGATCACCTCTTTTTCAATTATTCCTTCAGGAATAATGAGAAGTTTTTCTCTTATCATCAAAACATTCTTTTCTTTCCTCTCAATGGATCCTGTAGTAGCAAGGACATCCATCACGAATCCCATAGCACTTCTTCTCTCCATAGTTTGAAAAACCTCATTACTACTTCTTTCTATCATACCGTTTCATGTTTGTTTTTGTTTTTCTAATTTTATTTAGTTTTTGTTTTTTTGCCAAAAAATTGGCCAATTATCGTTAGTTATTTGACTCATAAAGTCAAGTATTTCTATCTGTGTTTGATATATTTTACAAGTTTTATAATTCCCCGAATAACCAGAATACTTAGTATAATTACTGATAATAATGCCAAACCCACGATATTTCGATACGCAGTATACCATGGTTTGTCGAAAAATACCATTTTGAGTTCTGGTAATACTTTATAGGTGTGAATTGTTTCATTGAGCGGGAAACTCTCGATTTTTCCGATAGCGAGCGAATATTTTCCCTGATTGTCTGCATTACTCACTTTGATGATATAGGTTCCAGATCCCACTTGTTTTTCAATACTCGGTCACTGCAGATATGTATCTCCAGCAAATGGTTCGAAAAAATCTGTCCAAACAAATCATTTCCCATCTAGTCTTGTATATACTGCAGCATTCCCTTCTATAAGATCTACCGTAAAATCAGTTCTACTTCATGAAAGTTTTGGTACGACGATATCTATATACAACAGAAATCCTGTGTTCGATACAATTTGATAAACATCTTCTTGTCCTGAAAGGATTCCGTAAAATGCTTGTGATACCTCGGGGTTTTTGATATTCACCACCTGCCCTATCGGTTGATTAAAAACTAATCTTGGCTGGTGAGCAAAAGTGAATCCAAGATTTACTCCTACAAAAACCACGAGAAATAACTTTTTCATAAAAAAAATAAGCAAATAAAAATTATGCTAATTCTTTGATATACTGTTTAAACATATGTCATTTTTCTTCAAAATTTTTTCGTAAACTATAACTTGGTGATGCCGTGGAAAGTAAACATATCTTTCCATCTTGTGTGCTTTTGTACGCAAACTTTACTGCTTGCTTCATATCATCAGTTTGAAAAATTTTTATCTCTCATGCGTCTTTTTTTTTGATTACTTCAAAGATTCTTTTGCCTGAATCAGGAAACACTACCACATTTCTAATATTGTAAAGTATAATAGTTTTTACCAATTCATCGAATACATATCACCTATCGGTTCATCATAAGAAAATCGTATCGATACGTTTGCCAAACGTTTGGATAGCTTGGATAGTACTTTCTGGTGTTGTAGAAATTGCATCATCAATCCATACAATTCCACCGTACGTTCATATGTTTTCCATCCTATGGGGAAGTCCCTTGAATGTTGCTAATGTTTCTTCCAGTATTTTGTAATCTATCTTCATAATATCACAAATTCCGAGTACTGCAGAGATGTTCATCATATTATGTTCTCATTTGAGCAATAGTGTGTCATCAGAAAATACTGATATCTTTTTTGTATAAAATTTTCCCTCTTGATAGCTATACCTTCATTTATGTCCAAACGTACGAATGTGTAATTCTTTGGTTTCTTGTTTAATGAAATCTTCTTTTTCTAGAATTTCATCTCTCAAGAGATTATATCTACTACCATTGAGAAGATTGAGTTTTGCGAATTTATAATTATCGAAGCCATGATGCCAATCAATATGGTCAGAATAAATATTGAGCAACACACTGATATAATTATTTTTTTTGAGTCACTCGAGCATATAGCTGGAAACCTCAAATACTGCATAGTCATCTTTCTGTGATTTTAGATTCTTTATATCAAGATAATCGAGCACAGGATTTCCTATATTTCCGACTAACTGCACATTTTTGTTGGCATGGTCTAGTGTCTCATATATAAGTGTAGCTGTCGTGGATTTTCCTTTTGTACCAGAAATCGCAATAATCTTTCCTTGATAATAGTCAAAAAAAATCTGCGCCTGAGAGGTAATTTTATGTTTATATGGATAAATTTTGTCGTGATAGAGCGATATTCCTGGTGTTTTGATAATCAGATCAAATGTTTTGAGTTTATCGAGATAGGTATCACCAAACATTAAATTAAATTCTGGATCTATACCAATCGTTTTATTGAGACGTTCAAAGCTCTCTGCCAATCCTTCTATTTTTTTTGCTCCGTCCAAAATAGTAATATTTTTTGGTGAAATGCCAATTTTCAATAAAAACTGAAGAGAAGATTTTCCTTCTCTCCCATATCACAAAATTGCTATTTTTTTATTTTGAAAATTTTCAAAACTCATCATATACCAAAGATAAGATATAAGACTTTTACTGACCAAAATCATAGTGTTTTGGGAAATAATTGCAATAACATATGCTTCATCACCGTATATTTTCCAAAATCACAGACATATACTAATATCTCTCTGTTTTTTTGCCAGAAAATACGCTTTGCTTGATTTTTCTGCTTCAATAACTATCGTAGTATGTGATTTATTCTGCTCTTTATAGTGTATGAAAACCTTCCAAAACTTCTATTTTACCTGATATACTTTTGACCCCAAGACACTCAAAGCAACTTTTTCTTATTCTTTTGACCATGAGGTCTATTTTACGGAAATTATCGATTTCGCTAGTAGTGCATTGAAAATTATAAACACTATAGATACTGAAGTCATGAATACCCTCCTCTTTCATCTCTCTTTGGCTGTTTGAATAAGTTATTATAAACTCTATCCTACAAAAGATTTGGTCGTGGAAACTGGAACACTCAATCAAGATCAACAATCGTTTTGGAAAACTTTTTATACGCAAGGACTGGGTGAGTTTTTCTATACCAACAAAATATCTCCCCATGGACTCATAAACTTCCTTAATGGTACCCAAAAAACTCCTCAGACATTATTTTCGACAAACTCAACTACTCCTATGGTCGCCCTTGGATGAGGAAAAGATAGCTTAGTCAGTGTAGAAGCAATTAAAAAACTCAATATACCATTTTACACCTCTACCTTTGGCAAGGATTATTATCTTCACAAAGTCGTCGGTGATACCATTTGAGCACCAAGATTAGTGATGAACAGAACGATGGATCCAAAACTCTTTGAGATGAATCAACAATGATGGTATAATGGTCATGTGCCTATCAGTGGAGTTATCGCATTTGTTTTGGTAACTGCAGCTTATCTCTACGATTATAAGTATATCGTTATGTCCAATGAAAAAAGTGCCAATGAAGGAAATACCATTTTGGACGGAAGTGAAATCAACCATCAACGATCCAAAAGTTATCAATTTGAATCAGATTTTAATCTCTATGTTTGAAAATATATATCTCATGACCTACAGTATTTCAGTTTATTGAGAGAAATGTACGAAATCAATATAGCTAAAATATTTGCTCAATATCAACAATATTTCGGTATTTTTAGTAGCTGCAATAATAATTTCAAAATCATCGAGAATAACAAAACTACTGATCATCGCCGATGTGGTGTCTGTCCTAAATGCGCCTTCGTTTATACGACATTGAGACCATTTATCAGTGATGACGATGCTCAAATTATTTTTGGCCAGGAACTATATAATAATGAAGACCTTATTCCACTCTACAAAGAGCTACTGGGTATCCAGTGAATCAAACCATTTGAATGTGTTGGAACGAATGAAGAAGTGACGTATGCGATGTATTTGCAATATAAAAAAATCAAACATATTTCTCAGATTCCTCCGATTATGGAACTTTTCAAGAATGAAATATTGCCTACATTATCCTCGAACGACCTTCTTATACTTGAAAAAAAACTCTTTATGCTGTATACCGAAGAGACCAATATTCCAAAAATATTCCAAAACATTCTTTCTCTATAAGATGGGAGGATATATTTTTTTGCTCTCCATAGTTTTTCTCAAACCCCACAAACAACCATATTAAATATTTTTTATTAATACTGTCAATCTAATGTGTACGCAAAGACAGTATTTTTTTGATTATTTATCTAGCCGGGATATACTTAAATTAATGAAATGACCAACTACCTAAACACTTCATTTCAATAGTTCATTATTTATTCTTTATGATTATCATCATGATTACACCATCTCCACGTTATTCTCACAAAATGCCTAAACTGGCAAAACGCCTTTTTGGTATAGCATTTTTCTTGGGGATATTCATAAGTAGTTTCAAATTTCTCTATGCATATACTATTCCTTTTCAGGACACTCTTCCCACTATATTTTCCTCATGGTTCAATACCTGATACTCTTCCAATGCACGATTCCATTTTGGAGGAAATAATTTCGTAGGAGTAATGTTTTGGCAAACAGGACTAACACTTTCCACACCACAAGTAATTACCATCAATAGTTGATGATTCAATCAACAAACCATCAGTTGTACCAAACAACTTAGAGGAATCTATTATAACAATCAAAGAGGACGAAGAGTCTGGCCTTTAGATACTGGTAATCTTGCCCTTCTCAGCGCACAATGATCATGATATCAAACTATGACTATGACCAATGGATTGTTTACTAATTGTACTCAAGTAGCATGAACATATACACCATTTTCTAATGATGTATACGGCCAAATAGATCATACGATATGAGGACAAACAGGATTTCGTCTCATTGCGGGTATAGATTATAATTTTACTGGTAATACCTATAGTGGTTCATCATTTGCACATACACTAACCATGTCTCCTTGATGAAATACTGGATTTATATTTGATACTAATGGCGGTATTTGAGAACTCAGTATGAATATACCATGGTGTCAAAATTTCACCTCAACACCATCTATACAACCTATCATCATTGCACAAGGTAGTGGTATGACATTTACCTGTTATGGAACCAATATAACTGGATACATTTTGGGTATAGCCTATTCATGAAGCACTACTCCTTTCTATACTGGTCAAGTAATAACTAATAACAGTTCAAATACACGATATAACGTATGATCAACTCTAGCTACAGGAGATTACTTAGCTACCTGTACAGTTTTATGACCAACTGCTATAGGACCACAATGTGGAACTCAAATACCATTCCATGTCGGAATCACCTGAACAACTCCTCCACCTCCTCCACCTGCAGGCACAGGATGTTCTCCAAACTTCCAAGGAGAAATTTCTTTCTCATCACTTGGTGGAAGTAATGTAGTAAACGTATGACTTGGAACCTTCTATACTAATAGAACAGGTGTCACTATGCAATTGGCAGCTACAGAACCTACAAACTTCGTGGTTTCTGGACAATTTACCACAACTCCACGAATAGGTACATATAATGGCAATTCAATATATAATCCTATATTCAATTCTACTATCGTACTTCAAAACGTCAACGCTTTCAATAATTTCTCAAGCATCTATACAACAGGATCACTATTATCTTGATGTAATTATACTGATGCCGCTAAAAGAATATATGTCGATACGATAGCACCTACTCCTGCACCTGTCCTCGCACTCAATACAACTAGTGTATGTCCATCATTACCACTCAATGTATCTCGAAGTGCTTCTTCTATCGATACTGGAGCATGACTTGGATACTATACCTATGAAATATCTACTAATAGTGCTATGACATGAATTTTATTAAATGGAACTGTATCTGGCACTATCACCTCTGCATCGCTCAATATATCTTTATTACCTTTGTGAACATACTATATAAGAATACAAAGTGTGGATAATGTCGGTAATGCATCACCTTCAAATATCATAAGCTTTACCACTTCACAACAATATTGTGGGACACTAGGAACAGGTATTATGATTGTTACCCCAACTATCTGGTTGAGAAACGTAGATCTTGATACTGTTTATAGATCTGATCCTATTCTTATTCTTGGACTCACTGGTCCTACTTTGGTTAGCATAGATAAGGGAATGCTCTTTATCAACAATGGTACAGGTATTTGAACAACTGGCATAGTAACATCATCCGATAAATTATATATAGAAGTGGTTTCTAGTAATACTTATGATAGCACGGTAACCTCAAACATTTCTGTTCTTGGATTAAATGGTACGTTTTCTGTGACTACTAAAAAGAACAGTTGTCTTTTGAGTGCTACAGAAAAACTTTCTATACAAAATATTTATGCCACACTCAAGGGCCAATACAACAATGACCTTTCTAAATATTCTGACTTCTTAAATACGTTCCAGAGTATGGTACAAGATGAATCAGATCTTACCAAGAGCTGTAATTTGGATTATCTTCTTTCATTGATTCAGAATGATTTTTGATCTGATGACGGTGGTATAGATACAAGCAACCATATTACCCCAAATTGTAAAGAATATAGTATAGGATATGATACTACTCAACAAGCATATTATGCTCCTGAAATGGCAAATAGATATTACTTTATCAATCGTGAATCACTTATCAGACATCTCGATTATTACAATCCAGGTGATTGTCATATCAATACTTATGGAAATAACTTCTGGACACCAGATACTTCTGATTCTATGAAACACATTGCGCCTAATGGTAAAATTTATCATCTTGTAGGCCAATATGGTGGTTTTTCTGCAACCGAGTTTATGAGTACTAAATATTTCGATTCTTTGGCAAGTATAGGTATGTACATAGATCTTAGGAATCCACCAAAAGATATTTGGAAACATAATATAGATACATCATTTACCCCAATAGTGTATGTAGCACCAAATGGTAAAGAGTATAAAATCTATAAAACTGACAGATGATACATGTCCTATAAACTTATGAAAGTAGTATATTATACAACACTTTCATCACTCAAGAGTCATATCAATACCAACAATCCAAAACAATAATCGAATTTAACCATTATGGGTACATGAGTATGAAATCACCATTACATCATCTTAAACATCCTGAATGACTCTTTGAATATTTTCATAATAAAATTCATCATGCTTTTGTGATTTTTGGATTGGCAATAGTAGGAATGCTTTGGGGTGCTTCAAATATTTTAACTTCTACCTCTGCAAGTCGGCAGTGATGATGATTTATAACTTCAGATTTCTGGGGTCAAAATCCTAGTGATGCAAATATCATGTATGCACTGTTTGGAGATTGAACACCTGGGTCTACGGCCTATACTAAACTATGGAATACTAGTTGTGTACCTACAAATGTAGTGACGCTTTCCGCATGAGCTGGATGACCATTTCCATGAAATACTATATATGTTATCAATTCTGGGAATTACATTATCACAAATCCCATAACTATAGATGGCGATTGTACCGCTATCATTGGTAGAGGTGATGTATATATCAAAGCAGCTAATTCTACCATTACACCAATTATATCATTTTCAGGGAAAAACAATATTATCATCGATAATATCAAAGTTGATGGACAAAATTTTTCAACTAATGGAATTGATATAGATAGCGATACTAATGTGACACTCAATACTATGGATTTTTATAATAATGATCTTTGAATACATTGATTTAATTGATCTACCAATATCTCTTTGTATAACGCTAAATCATTCAACAATCAGAATGGATGATATCTTGATGCTTCTAATATGACCATAAATAATTCACTATTTTATAATAATAATTATGGATTACTTGTACATAATGCGACAGTAAGTAGTAATAATTCTCAATTTTTTAATAATACCTATGGAATAGCTTCTGATGTATCTTATTTAACCATCAATAATAGTGTTTTTTTGGATAATATGCTATGATTTGAATGACAAACTATCACATGAATATTCAATAATGTATCGCTATATAATAATACAACATGACTAAAATTGGAATATTCATGATATATAGACTATTATGGAACATTACAACTATTCAACAATACTACTGATTATATACTCTCATCATCTCTATTACATCTATGATCTACTACACCCATATCATCACGAAGCGTAGGCCAAATAGATACATGATCTATGAGTATGAGTTATGATCGAGTAACTAATCCTCAAAACAATATCGGAGATTTTTTTCTCAATGGCACGAATCGAACGACAACATTGAGATGAACACAATCTTTTGATTCAACACAAACTCCTATCAGATATATCTTTTGAGGGAATATTTTGAAACAAACTACTCCTGTCCGATACCATTGAACCAATCTAGAAGAATATGGTAGTGATGGATATGATTATTTTACTAGCAGATATATCGCGGAACCAGAATCTACGCTTTCAGCAGCAAATCAATCACTCGTCAATCAATATTTTTGATCAGGAGCTCTCTATACCCAAAACTGGCAGACCAATTGATGTTCTCTTTCTGCTTTTCATGTAAAAACACTTAATCCTAGTACTACATTATTTAATTCTACATACAATTTCGAAGATCATACTATATATATCCTTACAGGCGGTGAATATAGATCCACTGTTGGATTAAGTAATAATGGTTTTGTGTTTAACGGAAACTGTATTGCGATTATAGGGACTTCTGCTACAAGATTTACTAAATCTGGCTGAGGAGGCATGAATAGTATATTTTATGCTAACAATAAACACAATATCATCATTGATACAGTAAAAATTGATGGACTTTACTTTGACGTGGGATCTACTTCCTCTCCTGCACACTCAGCGATAAAATTTGATGGAGCAAATAACAATTCTACAATCAATAATGTACAAGCATATAATACAACTACTGATTGAATCTATCTGTGACTTGGTTCCCATCATAATACTATTGTAAATACACAAGTATTTAATAATGGATCTGCTGGTATCCATCTCTATTATTCTTCTAATTATAATGTCATCAACAATACACAAACATACAATAACAATGGATATGGAATATGGTTTGCCAATTGATCAAATAGAAACACTATAAACAACTTCCAATCATACAATAATGTTGTCTGAATATTTTGAGATCTTACTACAAAAGAAAATGTAATAAATAGAACTGCTATCTACAACAATAGTGATGCTGGTATATATTTCAAAAATTCTTCTGGTAATATGCTCAATGATGTAAGGGTGTATAACAATACTATCGGTATTAGAGCATTATATAGTTCACAAGGAAATAAATATTATTGAGAATTGAAAATTTTTGATAATGCAGGAGGAAATTTTGATGGGACCCTTGGTAACGATGTATATTTCTCTGCTGGGACTGCTGGACTTTTCCCTTATGCAGGTATACTAAGCACGGGAAACAATTTAGCTTCTTGTCTGTTTGCTACTAATCCAATAATCTCTGGAACGTCATTAGCTCTTTTGACCAGTACGTGTACCAACACCTGATATACTCCTCTATTTCAATCACCTAGTAGTATGTATGTGAATTATGCCTTTGGTTTGAATATGTACAAACAAAACATTCCTGTGAGGTATAGTAATTGAAATACGCTTATACAGATTCCATCACAACATGATCCTAGTAAATATATCGCGGAAATGTCTGCTATTCGAGATACGACACCAGAAGGTATGTCTTTTCTATCAAGTGGTGTAGCTCAAATAAATACACGATATAGTACCAATATATATACTGCAGGTATAATCAATATTCCAGTACCCGTGACCTTAAGTTTCACTCCGCTCACTACCTCTGGCTATCTGATTATCAGTGGAAATGTTGTAGGACTTACATGAATAGTAAACAATAGTGATACTGTACAAATAGCTGTACTCACCAGAACTGGATATAATCAAACGATAACCTGAATGATTACGCTATGATCGGTTACTACATGATTTAGTGTGACTACAAGATGAATAAACCAAACACCTGATACTGGATCATTTGCATTTGCCAATATTGCTAGTGTACCATTAAATACCTTTACTTGAAGTACAACAACAATTTGATGACTCGAAACAGGAGTATTAGCATCTATTACGTTTTCTCCTACTGCTACTTCTGGACGATTAGCAGTATATTCAGGGACGACATTAATACATTCAGGGACGACAGGATTACTTGTATATAACTGATATCAGGTCAAAGCTATCGCAAAAAGTGGTTCATGATATGCACAGACAGTCACAGGATATATAACTATCGGTCTATGAACTGGTCTCTTTACGATTATGACCAAATGATCTGATTCTACTGCACCTACAATCCCAACAATTATGTATCCATTGAGTGGAGAAAATATGTTTTTTGTTAATTTTAATTGGCTAGTAAGCACAGATACTGGTTCATGACTTGCATGATACGTCTATCAAATCGCTAGAGATGCTAGTTTCAACAATATCATCAATACATGATTTATCGCTACGACAACATGAAGTATAGGTTCACCTAGTAGATATTTTACTCCAACCAATAACCACTATTATTTTAGAATACAAGGAAGAGACAACGATGGTAACTCCTCTGCACGAAGTAATACAGGGTATTTCACTATTGTAAATTTTACTCATCGAAATTTTATCAATACGCCTGATGCCAACCTTGATACTTATTATGACTCAAATGAAATCACGCTTACAGGAATAACGACTGGAGCATTACTTTGGGCTACACTTGGTAGTAATGGAACACTATATCAAAATGGAAACAATGTAGGAACTGGCGCCCTTGTACAAAATGGAGACAATATCTATATCACTATGAAATCAAGTACTATGTACGATAGAACTCTTTCTTCATCACTTACCATAGCAAATAGAGTTTTAAATTTTAATATCACTACTAAACAATCATCAAATACCTCATGTACATTATCTGACACGGATAAAAGCACCATCCAAACCATCTTTGATAGTTTAATACAAAACTATTCTGGTGATAACAACAAATTTGATACATTTCTCTATACCATGCAAAGTATGCTTGCTGATACCATGGATTTTACCAATGATTGTAATCTGCAATATTTACAAAATCTTATCAATTCAGAACTTGGTATCAATTGATCAGGAACAATAAATACAGGAACCTGGATTGCTCCCAATTGTAAAGAATATTGAATAACTTATGATACTACAAAAATGTGATATGCTTCACCAGTATTTAAAGTTATAAACTACTTTGCAAATCGTGATGCTCTTGGAAGATACATTGATGCACAAAATCCATGAGATTGTCATCTCAATACCTATGCATCTTCATCATGGATATTTACCAATGATGATCCAAGTAAACATATCGCGTCAAATGGAAAAATCTATACTATTCTCTCCAATGAGCAGTGATACACCGCCAATGAATTTATTACAAGTAAATATTTTAGTACCATCGGCGAACTTCGCAACTATATCGATAGTAAAAATCCACCACAAGAAGTACGAAGCCACGTAGTAGATACCACATTCACCCCACAAGCATACACAGCACCAAACGGAAATGTATATACTATTTATAAAACAGATAGATGATATATGTCATATAAACTTATCAAAGTAAGGTACTTCTCAACCCTCACTGAAATCCAATATTTTATAGATAAAAATAATCCAAAATAACTTCTATCTGATTTTTCAAATTACTGAAAACTTTACATATATTGTAAGGTTTTTTTACTATTGAATGGACTTGATTTTTGTAGGTTATTTTTTATTAATATCATATTAAAATAAAAAGTCAAATATCGTTAAATAAAAATTAAAAAAAATCGTATGAAAACACCATTTGAAGTCTATTCAGACTATTCGTTGCAACAATTGCAGCAGAATATCATCGCCAAGGCCTTGGAAATTGGGGCTATAAAAATCAGGCCAACTGATCCATTTATTTGGGCATCAGGGTACCAAATGCCAATATACAACGATAATCGTTTATTGTTGGCACATCCAAAAACCAGGACTATGGTGGTTGCTGGGCTCTTCAAACTACTGGATAATGAAGGCATCCAACCTCAAGTTATTGCTGGTACCGCAACTGCAGGGATTCCTTGGGGAGCAATACTTGCTCATGAGCTTGGACTACGCTTTGTATACATCCGCGATAAAGCGAAGGATCATGGGCTCAGGAATCGTATTGAGGGACTGGACTCAGATAAGGATTTCAACGACGCTAAAGTTGTTGTTGTTGAAGATCTTATTTCGACCGGTTTAAGTTCTGTAGATGCTGTAGAATCTGCTCAAGAAGCAAAAGGGAACGTTTACTCATGTCTTTCCATATTCAATTATGGATTCCCGGAAGCCCAAAATTTATTTGCTTCTCTTACACCTCCATGTATGGTGCAATCAATTATTACGTATCCTATGCTGCTTGAACAGGCAGTACAGGTTAATTACCTACAACCTGAACAGATACAATTGCTCGAAAATTGGAGCAAAAATCCTAAACAATGGGGAGAAAACAATGGTTTCCCTAAAATAGAAAGAAAATAAAAATAATCAATCAGTTAATTAATAAATAAAAAGAAAAACAATGAACTACAAAGAATTAGTTGAACAAATCAGGAAGAAAGGTTCTTTCCTCTGCATCGGTTTGGACTCCGATATGAAAAAAATACCCGCGCATCTGCTTGGTTGTGACGATCCACAGTTTGAATTCAATAAAGCAATTGTGGATTCCACGCATCACCTTGCTATAGCCTATAAACCAAATCTTGCTTTCTATGAAGCAGAAGGATCAAAGGGCTGGGCTTCGTTTGAAAAGACAGTGAAGTATATCAAAACTACCTACCCGGAAATATTCGTTATTGCCGATGCAAAACGTGGCGACATTTTGAATACTTCCAGCTTGTATGCACGTGCCTTTTTCGAAACACTGCCCTGCAATGCCATGACAGTCGCTCCTTATATGGGCGAAGATTCAGTATCACCATTCCTGGAATATCCTGGTAAATGGGTAGTATTACTGGATCTTACCTCAAATAAGGGATCATTCGATTTCCAGCACATGGTAAATGCGGAAACCGGGAAAGAACTGTATCAGGAAGTCCTCATCCACTCCCAGAAATGGGCCAATAAGGAAAATATGATGTATGTGGTCGGAGCAACGCAAGCTACTAAGCTTGCCGAGATCCGTCAGATTGTACCCGATCATTTTCTCTTGGTCCCTGGTGTCGGAGCACAAGGAGGCAGTCTTGCAGAAGTTGCCGAGTATGGCATGAATAATGATTGTGGCCTGATTGTAAATTCATCCCGTGAAATCATTTTTGCCAGCAAAGGAGAAGACTTCGCTGAAGCTGCTGCCAATGTTGCCGGAGAAAAGTACCAGCAACCCATGAAAGAGCTTCTCACACAGAAAGGATTAGCATAACATATTTTTCATTATACTATTTTCGCCCCTTGTATTAAGGGGCGAGTTTTTTTGTTTTAGAAAAAATGTATCCGAAGATACATCATAACTTATTGTTTTATTCTAGTTCTCATCGTTGACAATCTTGTGCATAATACCATTGAGAAGTCTTGGTGCACCTTCGTCAGAATATCTTTTTGCTATCTCTATCATTTCGTTGAGCAAGACTTCTTTGGGAGTTTCCAATTCTTTCCATTCGGTATAGCCAAGAAGGAATATTGCTTGATCTAAAGGATCCATTTGTGCGTATTCAAATGTTGTTGCATATTGATTTACTTTCTTCTGTATCTCATCGATATATTTCGTAAAATTTATTCCTACTTTTGAAATATAATCAAAATCAATATCATCTAGTGCTCGTTCGTCGAAAAAGCAGTCAACAAATGCTTTAAAATCTTCTGGAGTATATATTACTAAGTGTGTTTTGATACTTTCCTTAAGCTTATCTTTTTCCTCATCATACATCCCCTTATCAGTTTTGAAAATATAATCGATAAATAATGATTCCGTAATCATTTTATCTTCTTGTAAAAGATTAACAAAAAAACAATGCTGATACAAATAGGAAAGTACTATTTTTCTCGCATTGATTCTTGCTCTAATATTCATGTGATGAAACTAAGGAACTAAAGATCTACTTCATATAATTTCCAATTCTGAATTCTTAATTTTACATTCTGCATTAATTTAAGCGTCTACAACTGTATCTTTGCTCTTGCTTTTGATAGTTATTATTTGTTTCCCTTTGTAATATCCACAAACTGGACATACTCTGTGAGAAAGCTTTTTAGCTCCACAGTTTTTACATACAGAAATTTTGTGTGCTTCTACCATTCTTTTGATATTTAATCTTTCCCATGTAGAATGTCTTGTGCGTCCTTTTGCTTGGGAAATTTTCTTTTTTGGTCCGATTGTCATTAATGTATTGTGAAATGATTAAAAGAGTTTATTATGCAGTTATATCTACAACGGTTTTGAGGTATTTTCTACCATCGAATCTAGCTACTTTTTTCTTACTGAATACTACAGTTCCATCTATTTTTGCATGAACTGAAAAATCACTACCTAAGTAGGCATTTTTTCCACATTCATATTTAGATCATTTTTGTCTAATGATAATATTTCCTGCAGTAGCTTTTTGCCCTCCAAATACCTTGACTCAACGATACTTTGGTTTCGAATCTCTAAGATTTTTTGCCGATCAACCGGCCTTTTTGTGTGCCATTTTATTCTATAACTAACGATTAAAAATTAATGAATAATGAAAAGTGAAAAGTGAAAAATGTTGGTATTGTTTATATATTTTCCTACATTATTCATTATTAATTATTCATTATTAATTCCGTGTGCTTGTATATAGCAATTTCTACGCTATTTTCAAGCCTTACTTTAACAATTATTAATTTATTATACCGAATTGTTATCGAAATCTGAAATTACTTCATTTCACTCGTACTTTCAGTTTCTCAAATCATCGGTATAGCTCTCGCATCTAAAAACTTTTTAAACAAATTTTTAGTGGTCGAGCTATTCTTGAATATCTATTCCATGATCCTTTCTGTAAATTTCACCTACTGGTAAGAGTCTTCCGATGATAACGTTTGATTTAAGATCAGAAAGCTTGTCAATAGATCCCTTAAGTGATGATGCCACCATTACTCTTATAGTTTCCTGGAATGAAGCCGCGGACAACCATGAATCTGTTTCCTTTGCTATATTGGTCAATCCAAGTGCTAATCTCTTTCCTTTGGCTGCTTTTTTACCATCAGCTTCGAGTTCTTTATTTACTTTGATAAATTCTTCATATTTGATATAGGTTCCAGGTATAAAACTACTATTTCCTGAATCTTCTATAAACACTTTTGAGAATAATTGTTTTACTACTACTTCGATATGTCTGTCATTGATATCTTGTCCTTGAGATCCATATACTTTTTTGATTTCTCTAATGATATATTTTTGTGCTTCAAGATCTCCTACTACATTTTTATATTCTTTGATAGCCAATGCTCCATTGGTAAGTATTTCTCATTTAAACACCTCTTCACCGTCCTTTTTGATGGCATTGAGCCCCGTCAATGTTTTAATATATTCTTCTTGTATACCGAGTATGATATGATCAGCTTTGATTTCTAATACCTTCCCAGCCTCTTTAATTTTGAGCTTACTTTTCCCTTTGGATGCATATATTCATCATTTTTTTACCTCTTCTCATTTTTTGACATCTACCTTATATCCACTTTTGAATAAATACGTCTTTTTCTGATATTCAGATACTACTTTTACATATCTAAGTTTATTTGTTTCATAGAAAGATACTTTTCCATCAAATGGTGCAATGATAGCTGGATTTTTTGGATCTCTTACCTCAAATAATTGTTTTACTCTATCAATACCCAATGTTGTAGGATCTCATCATTTTGCAACTCATCATTCGTGGAATGTACTCAAAGTCAATTGTGTAGATGGTTCTCCAATTGATTGTGCAGCGATAATTCCTACCGGTACTCACACTTCTACCATTCTTCTTGTTGAAAGATCAGTTCCATAACACTTTTGACAAATTCAACTGATACTATGACAAATAAGTGGCGTTCTTACTTTTACTTCTTCTACTTCCATATCTTGTAATAATTGCATATTTTCTTTGTCTAAGAAATCATCTTTACTCAAGATAACATTCTTTTTCTTATCAATAACATCTTCGGCAAGTACTCTACCAGCAATCAAATTATAGAAATTATCACCTCTAAGTTCTGATTCTTGTTTGGAGTATACGACATATTTATCAGTTCAACAATCATGTTCTCTGATAATAACTTCTTGTGATGCATCACAAAGTTTTCTTGTCAAATATCCTGATTCAGCTGTCCTCAATGCCGTATCTGCTTTTCCTTTTCTTCCTGCATGTGCGGAGATAAAATATTCGATAGGTCTCAATCATTCAACGAATGAATTTTTTATCGGAAGTTCGATAATTTCTCCTTGTGGATTTACTACCAATCATTTCATACCTGCAATCTGCGTCATATGTGTTTGTGATCCTCTTGCTCATGAATCTACCATGGTATACAAATCCTGTCCAGGTGTAGTGATTCATTTCAAACTTTCTTCAATCTTTTTCTTGATATCAGTCCATATTTTGATGATAAATCTATGTTTCTCTTCTTCAGAAAAAAATCATTTGAAAAAATATTTATAGACTTCATTTGCTTTATTATCTCAAATTTTCAGTTCTTCTTCCTTTTCTTTCGGCACTTTCATATCAAGAATATTTACTGAAGTTGCTCCTAATGTTGCATATTTAAATCAAAGATCTTTTATATCATCAGCCACATATACTGTTGTTTGCATACCACATTCGTCGAATATTCTACTGAGTAATCTCTTGATGTCTTTGTTTTTGAGTTTTGCATTGATGAATCTTATTTTTTCAGGTAATACAGAATTGAAAATAACTCTTCCTACCATCGTTTCAATAGGTTCTCCGTTGTAATTTAAGATGATTTTATCTTTTACAAAAATTTCTTCATTGGCATAACTATTGAGTACGGTCTCTATATCAGAAAATATTCCTCTGATTGGTTTCTTTTGCCATTCTTCTTCACTCGTATATTGAGGGTTTTTGTGATCATAAAAATCTGTAAGATAGTATACTCCAAGTACCATATCTTGTGAGTGTGCAATAGTTGGTTCTCCAGATCATGGTTTCAAAATATTTTTGTCTGCAGCGATAAGTTCTCTTGCTTCTCTTTGTGCTTCATCAGAAATCGGCAAATGGATGGCCATTTGATCTCCATCGAAATCGGCGTTGAACGAAGGACACACCAATGGATGTATTCTGATTGTCTTACCTGGCATCAAAATAATTTTGAAAGCCTCGATAGAAAGTCTATGTAGTGTCGGTGCACGATTGAGCAATACCCATTTATCTTTGATTACTTCTTCAAGAAATTTCAATGCTAATGGTGATTCTTCTTTGATAAGTTTTTCAGCTTGTTTTGGTGTATATACTATTTTTTTCTCAATAAGTTTTCCAATAATAAATGGCGTAAACATTTTGACAGCGATATATATTGGCAATCCACATTCATCAAGTTTTAGCTGAGGACCTACGGTAATAATTGATCTTCCTGAATAATCTACTCTTTTTCCAAGTAAGTTTTTTCTAAAGATACCCTCTTTACCAGAAAGCATATCAGAAAGCGATTTGAATACTTTGATACCAGCACCACTACCTCATGCAGCTCCTGCCTTTTCTCCTACCAAAAGATTATTTACTGATTCTTGCAAAAGTCTGATTTCATTTTTTTTGACTACATCAGGCATCCCTACTTGGATCATTTTTTTTAATCTTATATTTCTCATCAGTACACGTCTGTAGAATAAGTTAACGTCTGATGATGCAAATTTTCCTCATTCAAGTTGTACTACTGGCCTAAGATCCGGTGGAATGACTGGTAATTTTCTTATTATCATATTTTCTGGTTTAACTCCAGAAACATGTAAGTTGATAAGTAATTTTATCAATGCAATAAGCTTTTTTCTTTGTTCTTCTGATTTTGTATTTTTGAAAATTTGAATATTCTTTTTGATATCTTTTTCTACATCGATATTTTGCAATAATCTCAAAATAGCTTCAGGACCTGATTGGAAAACAATTAAATGAGAAAATCTTGCAAAGATATTTCTAAAATCGTTTTCGAAAATGGTAGATCAAACTTCCAAGTCAGCAATAATAGATTTTATTCTGTTAAATTCTTTTTCTAAAGAATCTTTATTATCAGTAAATAATTTTTCCAATTCTTTGAGCTTTTTTTGTGACTCTTTTGATTTATCTGGACCATTATCTTTTTCAAGTTCTGATTTGTAGAGTTGTTCAAGTTCTTTTGTTTTTACATCAAAATCTTCTTTGATCTTTTCTTTAATTTTCTTTTCAAAATCCTTATCCACTTTCTGGACCATTATATATTTTACGAAACTCAATATCTTATCAATTTCATTTGCAGAAATCCCAAGTAACTGATTTACTCATCATGATGGACTTGATTTATACCAGATATGAAGCAATGGAACAGCTAGTTCGATGTGTCACATTCTTGATCTTCTCACTCTTGATGTTGTCACTTCTACTCCACATCTTTCACAGACGATTCATTTGTATCTTACTCATTTATATTTTCCACAACTACATTCATAATTTTTTACTGGTCAAAAAATGGATTCACAAAATAATCCTCATTGTTTAGGCTTTCCTGTTCTGTAATTGACCGTATCAGGATTATCTACTACTCCATGTGACCATTTCTCTATATCTTCTACGGAAGCAAGTCTCACAATCAATCCCTCAAATTTTGTTTTGTTCATACTAATATACTTAGTAAGAAAATAAATGAATTAACCCAACTAACAACTTACAACTAACAATATTGGATGTGTTTATATATTGTTCCCAATAATTGTTAGTTATTCACCGTTAGTTGCTCGTTATTATTCTAGTTCTCAGAAATCTTCCATTTCTTGGATAACATTATCTATGATCTCTTCTTTCTCTTGACCTATTTCTTCTTCAGTAGCGACAGTTTCTTCTCATTCTCCTGGGATAGTACTTTTCATGACTCCTGAAAGTCAGAGATTGACTATTTTTTTGATTCTATCTTCTTGAACGATTTCAAGTTCTTCTAAACTTAACGGTTCTATATTTTGACATAATCCCTTGAAAAGATAGGTCAATAAATTGAATGATTCTGGTAATCCACCAATCTTTGGTTTCTGTCCCTTGATGATAGATTCGTAGAGTTTATTTCTTCCAATAACATCATCTGATTTTACCGTAAGCATTTCTTGAAGTGTATATACAGCAGAATATGCTTCCAATGCCCATACCTCCATTTCTCAGAATCTTTGACCTCATTGTCTAGATTTTCCTCCAAGTGGTTGTTGAGTAATTAATGAATATGGTCCAACTGATCTTGCATGTATTTTGTCTTCTACCATATGTACTAGTTTGAGAATGTGCATATATCCAACAGTGACTTTTTGATCATATTTTCTACCATTTTCTCCATTGAAAATATTGAATTTCAAACTCTCTATTCCACACATTTTGGTAAATTCTGTCAAATCTTCTGATGAAAATTTGGAAAACGTAGGAACGGCAAATTTTACTCCAAAATGTTTTGCTATATATCCAAGTTGTGATTCAAATAACTGTCCCATGTTCATACGAGAAATTACTCCAAGTGGATTAAGTACTATATCTACTGGTCTTCCATCCTCGGTAAATGGCATATCCTCTTCTGCTACTACGATAGAGATAATACCCTTGTTTCCATGTTTTCCTGCGAGTTTATCTCCTACTTCTATTTTTCTCGTGCTTGCTACATATACTTTGATCTTCTTTCTTACTCCTGCCATCAAATTATCTCATTTTTTGGCATCTAATATAACAACATCGATCACTTTTCCTTCACTGCTACCTGATGGTACATATAATGAAGTATCTTTTACGTTCTTTGATTTATCTCCAAATATTGCTTGAATAAGCTTTTCTTCTGGAGTAAGTTCTCCTTCAGATTTTGGAGTTATTTTTCCGATAACAATATCTCATCATTTTACGATAGATCCAATTCTGATGACTCCATCATCATCTAAGTTTTTGAGTTTATTCATAGAAACACCAGGAATATCATTGGTTGTCTCCTCAGGTCCAAGTTTTGTATCAGCTACCTCTATTTCATATTCTTCTATTTGAATTGATGATAATTCATCATCTTTTACGAGTCTTTGAGATATCACAATCGCATCTTCATAATTGTATCATTTCCATGGCATAAAGGCTACTCTAAGATTTTTTCCGAGCGCCATTTCTCCATCTACAGAACATGGTCCTTCTGCAATAAGATCTCATTTTTTAAGTTTTTCTCCCAATGAAACCCTAGGAATTTGTGTCATACATGATTTACTATTTGATCTTGCAAACACTACTAATGGATATTCTTTGATTCCTGTCTTATATTTTACTTTTACTCTTTTTCCATCTACATATATTACTTCTCCCTCTGCTTCGGCTTTAATTACTGCGTGTGTCATTTGTACAATATCTCTTTCAAGTCCTGTCCCTACTAATGGCGGATCGTTTTTGAGTAACGGTAATGCTTGTCTCTGTTGATTGGTAGCGATAGATGCACGTACTGCATCGTTATGATCTACAAATGGAATCAATGATGTATTTGGTGAAAATATTTGCGATGGATTAACATCTACATGAGTTATATCTCCCACATGGAACATACCCATCTCGTTAAACTGTCTTGCAGCTACACGAACTTCTGTAATATTATTGTATGCATCCAGAGGAGTTGTTGCATCAGCGATACAACATCTTTCATCTAATTCAGGAGAAATATACTCTACTTCGTCAGTAAAGAACGGTTTAACCCCTATAGATTTTCCAAGTTTACCATAGATTTTTTCTATTTGTTTTGCTGATTTTTCATCAATATAATGATCTTCTTTGACAATCACTGTTTTGAGTTCTTTCCCTTTTGCATCTAATTCATGAATATCACGATGAGCAATTCTATTTACCAACATATCTTGTTTTGCTGGTACTTCACGATAGATCTTGAGTGCTGGCGTTTCCAAAAATCATTCATCATTTACACGAGAATATAATGATTGGTAAATTACCAGTCCAATATTTTGACCTTCTGGTGTTTCAATAGGACATATTCTTCCATAATGCGAAGGATGTACATCACGTACTTCAAATTTTGCTGTTTCTCTTTTGAGACCTCAAGGCCCAAGTGCAGTAATTCTTCTCTTGTGTTCTATCTCTGACAGTGGATTAATCTGATCCAAAAATTGAGAGAGCTGTGATGTAGCAAAAAAGCTTTTCACCGCATTATCAACGATTTTGAAGTTTACCAAGTCAGTAATTTTAAGTGGATTTTCTAGATTGAGAATACTTAGTTTCCCTTTAATACTTTTCACAAATTTTCTCATGACAGGTTGGAGATGTGCATAGAGAATTTCTCCCATAGATCTGATACGTTTATTTGAAAGATGATCAGAATCATCAATATAATATCATTTTTTGAAATTTGACAGATGGAAGAGATATTTTAATGCTCCTACCAAATCTTCTCCATCAAAGATATTTGCTATATCTCCATCTAATGGCTTTTTGAGTCCCAATTTTGCATTGATTTTTCTTCTTGCGATTCTTCCCACAAAAATTCTATCTGGTGAAAGAAATTGGTTTTTTATATAATTGAGTGCACTTTCTGGATCAATCAATTCTCCTGGTCTTACCTTATTATATACAAATTCCGCTGCAGACAATGCATCAGTGGTAGTATCTTTTTTGAGTGTTGTTTCGAGATAATTGAAATCTTCTTCATCGAAACAATCCTTGAAAAATTCTCTAATACTTTCATCATTTTCTACTCAGAATATTCTCAATAATGTTGTGATAGGGAATTTTCTTGATTTATTTATCCTTGCTACAACGACTCCAGATTTTTCTGTCTGTACTTCCAACCATGGTCCATTTTCAGGGATCACTTTAAACGAATATCTAAATTCTTTTTTAGCAAAAAATATACCGTATGATCTGATAATCTGTGAAATAATTACTCTTTCTACTCCATTGATAATATATGAAGCTGATGGTGTCATAAGTGGTAGAATACCTATGTTTGCGCGTTTACTAAATAACGTTTTTTCTGTCTTTTTCTTTCCATCATCATGTATTTCACTCAATTTTACTTTACCCGTAATGATTCCTCCGTAAGTCAATTCTTTCTTCTTACATGTTTTTGCATCATCAATAGGATCAGAAATTTTTATATCATCTATCTCTACATACATTTTTTCTCCTGCAATATCCCATACTGGATTAATATTACCGAAAAGTTTATGGATATATTTTTTGATAAAATCAGCATATCATCTTTTTTGAAGATCCAAAAGATCAGGAAAGCTGGCAAATTTTTTGGGACTACGCAAAAATATTCTATCTCATTCTCTATAGAAATCTTTGAATAAATCTGGTATTTTATGTATCTTATCGGATTTAGCTATTACTTTTATTGGCTTGGTCAGTGGTATATTAGACTGTTTTGGTGTCACTGTAGGTTTACTTATTTTCTTTGCTACCGGTTTCACCTTTTTTTCTACTGGCTTACTTTTTTTGGCTACTGGTTTATTTACTTTGACAATTTTTTTAGTTTTCTTTATTTCTTTTTTCCCCTGAGGAGTTTTTTTTGATTTCATAAGGTTATCTGTGATAAGAAAATAAACAATGAATATGGTCTATACGTAAGATAGTCAAAAATTTTCTTCCTCTAAAAACAAAAAAATTCAAAAATCCGATTAAGATCTTTGAACGGTCAATTGTTTTCTTCCCTTTCTCCTTCTTCTACTCAGTACTGCCCTTCATCATGCAGTCAACATTCTTTCTCTAAATCCATGTTTACCTATTCTTTTATCTCGAGAATATTTTCTCACCCTTCTTAATTTACTAGCCATTTTTTATAATGTTAAATGTTAAATTTTACATTTTGATACGTTATTTATTTGGTGTATGCTATAAATCAAAGTTCTCTAGCTCTAAGGATTACTGTCTTGAGTTTTTTTTGTGTCCCTACAGAATTTTTTGTATATTCTCTAGGTT
>CAZTFP010000013.1:0-42880 GCA_964613015.1 uncultured Candidatus Peribacteria bacterium
GTACTGTGTACATCAATGATATTAGCATACAGGGACTGTATTTCAAGAGATTTTTTGCGAAAAACATCTAATTATGATGCGAATGTATTTATTAGGTAAGAACTAGTATTTCTCGTATTTTTATGGTACCATCTGATGATTTAGTGTTGACATTTTCATAAATAGATATAACAAAAAACAAGATAGGGTACGTAAAGCCACACAAGGTGCGGGGATAGAAAATGGTGTCATGTATATATAGTAGTGGGTATCAAAATATATATCTTTCGATGATTATGTCTTATTTATTTTTGTTCAAGAAGTTTTTTTAGTTGTTTAATTGCTCTAGAAAGCCTTTGTCTAATCATTTCATTGGATGATCATGTGATAGATGATATTTCTTCATTTGTTTTTTCTTCAATGAATTTGAAGTAGATGATATCTTTGCTTATATCATCCAGTCTTTTCATAGCTTTTTCTATTTGTTCGAATTTGAAATCATTTTCCAAAAGTTTGGTAAGATCGATGTCATCGATAAGCGTATCTTCAAATGCCTCTCCTTCATCGTTTGTTTGTAATTCAGTGAATGGAGTGTCAGAATTTTTTTTAAAAAAATCTTTGATAGTATTTTTAAATATCGTTCGAAAATATGCAGTAAAAGACTGATCTTCTTTGTATGCTTTGACACCTTCCCAAAATTTTACATAAAAATCTGAAATGATATCTTCTGCATCTTGTTTACTTATAAAATAATTGGCGTTGATATAACGAAAAAACATATCAACGGTTTCGAGATAGAATTGGTTGAATGCGTTTTGATCTTGATGTTTCAATTTTTTTACGTGCTCTTTATCAAATACAATCACTCTAGCTACATAAAAGATAAAATCATGATTTCATTCTTACTATTACATATTTTTTTCCAAAATAACTTCATAGTCTTGTGTGTCTTTGATGGCTTCAGATACTATTCCACCTATACAGGCAAACACTTCTTGAAAACTTCCATCTTCATTCCTTTCGAGAGGTCTCATGGGGAGCGATATTTTATCTATTTGGACATGTTGGTTTCCTGAAACAATTCTACATTTACATACTCCACAGGATCCTATCCCACAAGAAATAGGAAAATCTATACCATTATTTTTGGCTATCTGTGCTATACTTTGACGATCTTCCGCGGGAAATTGAGCAATAGGTGTGCCGTCTGGTCTTTGAAGGTGTATGGTTACGGTCATAGAGATAACGATAATATAAAGACGAGTTTATTTTTTTATCATAGTACCAAGTACTTGTTTTGCTTTTTCAAGTTGGTTATCGATACCGTCATGAGTATAGATATTAGGATCAAACTTTACAATAACATCTGGAGTAGCTCAGGTAGTATTTATATTTTCTCCGTTTGGTGTGTATCGTTTACCTACGGTATATTTCAATGAAGCACCGTCAGGGAATTCATCAATAGTTTGGATAGATCATTTCCCAAAAGTCTGTGTCCCTACAAGTTGTGCACCTATATCTTCTTTGAGTGCCAAAGCTATAATTTCTCCTGCAGAAGCAGTCAATCAATCGACCAATACTACCATAGGAATGTTTTGATATCCTTCATATCATTCTGAAAGTAGTTTTTCATCTTCAAACGTAGTGTATTTGGTACTCACGACTAATTTTCCTTTGGGAATAAAATGGGAAGCAATCTGTACAGATACAGGTAACAATCATCATCAATTGCCTCTGAGGTCAAGAATAATACCTTGAACCTTTTGTATTTGGAGTTCACTCAAGGTATTTTTCAAGAGATTTTCAGTTTCTTCTCCGATGATAGAAATATTGATATAGCCTATACTAAGTCCATTGTTTCAAGTAATGATTTTCCCATTTACAGAAGGGATGGTTAATTTTTCTCTAATAATATCTTTTTCTATAATTTCTTTACTTCAGTCTTTAGCAACTCTCTCTATGGTAAGTTTTACTTTGGATCACTTAGGACCTCTAATTTCATTGACAGCCTGATTGACGTCGAGTGCCTTAGTTGTTCATGTATTAATCATCACTATTCTATCAAGCATTTTGAGTCCAGCAAGGAAAGCGGGAGAACCTTTTATAACTTCATCTATTTGGATATAATAATCTTTTTTGCTAATAACGGCTCCTATACCCTCTAAATCTGATGAACCCTTGAGTTCTTCTTGAAATCCAGAATTTTGTTCACTATCCATATATATAGTATAAGGATCGTCAATTGCATCTACATAGGCTTTGAGTGCACTACTAAGCATTTTGCCAGTATTGAGCTTATCTACATCATAATAGGAATTTTGAAGTACAGTGTAAATTGCATCAAAACGTTCATATTTTTTGTTTCATATCCCAATATTCTGAGGATTTATTACGTTTTTTATCGATGAGACTAAACCATCCAGATTAAGTTTTCCTGATTGGATAAGTGGTTGATGGAGAACATTCCATTCGTGGCCAATTTGCCAGACAAGTCAGCCAAAAAGAGATCATAATATAAATAAGATGATTAATTTACTTTTTTTCATACAGATAGAGTTACAAATAAATTTACGAATTCGTTACATTTTTATAGACATCAAGTATAGAATTATCTCTTACAAATACAACATCAAGTGCGTATTCCTTATCTGTTGGATGGGTAAAAAGGTAATATTCAATGGTATGTTTGACGTGTCAAAGTTTTTTAATTGTAACATAATTTTGTAGGTCTTCTATATGATCTACCACTTTTACTTCGACAAAAGTCAGAATATTGTCTTTTTGAAAAATAAGATCAAGTTCTCATCAGGAAATTGTATAATTTCTTTCTATAAGTATATATCATTGATTAGAATAATATTCCATCACTAGGTTTTCTCATTTTTCACCTTTCTCTTTCTTGTACTTCGAATTCATATGCTTCTGTGGTAAATAAATTTACTGACCAAAGAGTTCATTCACTTTATCTCGATTGATACATTTCCATATATTTGTAACGTATTCGATTCTACGATTTTGATAGTTTAAATAATAGGCGTGTTCTCGTACATCTACAGTGAATAACGCTTTTTTATCAGTAGTAAGAGGACATCATGCATTGCTCGTGTTCATGATTTCTAGGGTTCAGTCAGTATTTTTTATCAACCAAGTTCGTCCAGAACCAAAATTTCCTACAGCACTAGCAATCATAACTGCTTGGAATTTTTCAAAATCTCATCGTTTATTAAGTATGGCTTCCAATACTGTCCCTGTTGGGAGATTGTTTTCTCTTGGTGTATGAAGTCCATTCCGATAAAAGGTATGATTTCGTATCTGTGCAGCATTATTGAATATTGGTCATTCAGCACTTGTAATGATTTCTTCAAGTGATTTCACTTCGTGTGTTGTCCCTGCGATAAGTTCATTCAATTTATTGACGTATCATTGATGATGTTTACCATAATGAAGTTCTACAGTCTGTGTATCGATAATGGGTTCTAAAGCATTTGTTGTGTAAGGAAGTGGTGCTAGTTCAATCATAATAATCAATTATGAATATAAAAATAAATTAGGTTATATGTGTGGGAATCTCAATATCGTTTTGTTTTTCATAGGCCTCTTTTTCGTAAGAGATATTCCTATATGCTTTACTAAAGTTTCTATATCTAAACATATTTAAAATTCGTTCATAAAGATAAGTAGAATAGAATAGTAATATCGTATTTTTTCTTACTTGTTGTACATGAATCCGTTCATGATGTAGTACGTGTTGTTTTTTTGCTTCATATTCAGAAAGGGAAATCAGTACATAAGGATAGAGGACAATACCTCTCTTGCCTATATATTTAGGATATCGATGATTATATTTTATTCTGACTTTCATACTAGCAATTGTATAGGTTGCCAGAATGTTTTCAAGAGAAAAAGAGAAAAAAAGACGCAATTATGCGTCTTTTTGTATTACTATAATTATCTTCTTCGTATCATATTTCATCTTTCATTTTCTCATCTTCAACCTTGCCTTTGTCATTGTGCACACCTGGCGTTGCTCATCATAGGACCAAAATCACCATTGGTTCCTGATCATAATTTAGTTTCAAGATCTTGTGCTGTTTTCATAGTGGTTTGAAGTTCTACTCGTATAGCAAATTTTGCTGGAGTATCGATTTGTTCTACCATCTTAGTTCCACTAAACAATGTTTGAAATGCAGCATAATCTTTTGTAGCGATAATGTTTTGTATTCATGACATCATAGCGTCAGGATTTCATTGTATTCATTGTCCCATAGCATAACCATAATTACCAAAATTTCTTCCAAAATTATTTCTCTCGTATCTTCCGTGTCCAACAACACTAAGTATACCTCACAACAAGATAACTCCCACTACAGAAGATACAATAATAATAAGTGTTTTTTTGCTGATTTCAAATTTCATAGTAAAATATAATTTAATAAAAAGATTTACTCTTTTAAACGCAACAACTATATAGTTTCACCTTAAATTAACCTTAATTGGCAATTAAGTATAACTTTTCAATGGCAAAATAAAATCGATTATATATAGTAGCGTCACCATGGAAAAAATAATTCTTCAACTGATCGCAACCAAAGCACAGGATCGTAATCTTGACCTTCTTACCACATTCAAGAGAGATTTTTCCAAAACAAATAATTTACCTGATCTTCCTTCAAATATCCAATTACTTCAGGCATATTACACACTACTCAAGGCAAAAAAAATCATAAAAACTCCACAGATAGAACAATTACTCAAGAAAAGAGCAATCAGGTCACAATCAGGAATTGTGTCCGTACAAGTGCTCACCAAGCCATTTTATTGCCCAGGACAATGTATCTTTTGTCCAAATGATCCGACCATGCCAAAGAGTTATATTAAATCTGAACCGGGCGCAATGAGAGCATTGCTCAATAAGTTTGATCCAATCAAACAAGTATACAACAGATTGCTTTCACTGACACTTACGGGGCACGAAACTGACAAGATAGAACTTATCGTTTTAGGCTGAACATTCGACGTTTATACCAAAGACTATAAAACAAAATTTATCAAAGAGCTGTATGACGCATGTAATACCTTTGATAAGTATTTTAAAAACATCACCATCTCTACAACCAAAAAATATTCTCATGCTATCGTAGATACATCAAAAGTAATTAAATATTCCAAAGATATCAAAGAATCACTCAAAAAAAACGAAAGTACAGCACAAAGAATTATCTGACTCACGATAGAAACGAGACCAGAATATGTGACAGATGAGAACTGCCAATTCCGACGTGAACTTGGCGTGACGAGAATAGAAATGGGCATCCAATCTTTGGATGAAGAAGTTTTGAAACTTAATAAAAGAGGACATACTATCCAGCAAGCACGTGAAGCATGTCACAAAATGAGGCAGTATGGATTCAAATTTTCTCTCCATATCATGCCAGGATTGTATGGTTCTAATTATGAAAAAGATTTGAAAACGTTTAAAGACCTATATACTGACACTTTTTTCAAACCGGACGAAATCAAATTCTATCCTACCTCCGTCATCCCAAATACAGAACTTTGTAGATTGTATGAACAAGGGAAATACAAGCCATTAGAAACAGAAGACATCAAAAAACTTATCAGAGAGACATTTCTGACTGTCATTCCACCATATACAAGGATTAAAAGATTGATCCGTGATATCCCAGCAAATGAAATTGTCGCGTGAAGTACGATAACAAACCTATCACAACTTATGCACACACAAATGGAAAAAGAATTGAAAAATGGAAGGATTGAGACACTGAAAAAATTTTATGGAAGATTGTATGGAAAATATACGCTATATTTATCTCAGCAAAAAGCGTTCAAAGACGAACTAGGGAAAATCCTTAGCAATGATGATGAAATCCAAACATTCATAGTAGGAAAAGATCCAGATATAAAATCTTTTAGAAATTTTGTATCCTTGGATACGAGAAGTAGAGAAATTAGACACAAAATTGAAAATTGAAAATTAGAAATTGAAAATTGATTTACGAATCTTGTGATGAGGAAATATATGAGTAGTGGGGGAGTAGAGTACTTCATTTCATATGAAGATCAATTAGGATACTTATATGGATTTACAAGATTGCTTTTGCCTGATCCAAAAGATACGATACAGATTCCATGATTGGGAAAATCTACTGCCATCATTAGAGAACTTCATATCTACGGACAGATGGAATGACTAAAAGACGAAAAGATTGAAAAATTAAAAAATTGAAAATCCCAGCATAAGGGTTTTTGAAAACAACTTATGGAGATAGCTGAACAGATTTCTCAGTGACACAAATATAAAAAGCTTTCTGTTATCTCCGGTATTTGAGTCAGAGCATATTACAAAAAGCTTGGATATAAGCTCGAGTGAACATATATGGTTAAGAAATTATTTGGATAGTTGATTTTGTGCGATAAAAAGCTGAAGAGAAGATCAGTATAAACACACTCTTACTCATTTGCTCCCTGTTAATTTTCCCGCTTTTCATGTTTCTGTTATTAAATTATTCTTATTGAATCCATGTTGTAATAAGAGCTGACGAAGATTTCCATTAAAATTTGTTGATCAAGTTATTCGTAATATATGATTTCCATCTATTTCGATTCTGTCTAAATTAAGATCATGTAATTCATGGATTTCAATAATTATTTTTATATTAGGATCTTGTTTTGTAAGATATTCTAGATTATTTTTTAACAATCCCTTATTTAAGGATTGAAAATTTTCTCTGATTTCTTTCTTAGATTTTCTTTGTATATTTTTAGTTCATGTTTCTTGATTTTCTGTTGTGATTGTCTCTATTTGACATGCTGTTGGTAATCCATTTCCTGTTCATGACATGATATCTTCTTTATAAGATAAAATTTAATACACATAGCATAATTATTTTAATTAAAAAGTCAATAAAAGAAAAACGCCTATTTTTAGGCGCTTCTTATATGTTCTATATTCTAAATTTTAAATTCTCCATTCGTTTTATATATCAATTTCTTTTACGGTCTTTGCATGAGCCATGATAAAGTGTTTTCTTGCTTGAACATCTTCACCCATAAGGATTCTAAATAATCTATCTGTTTCTTCAGCATCTTCAACCGTAATTTGTTTTAATTTTCTATTTTCTGGATTCATAGTAGTATCCCAAAGTTGTTCTGGATTCATTTCTCCAAGACCTTTATATCTCTGTACTTCCGTCTTATCTTTATCAAATCCATACATATCAGGGGTATGTTCTTCTTCATAGATATATTGCTCTTTCTTTCCTTGAGCAAACTTATAGATAGGCGGACAAGCAGCATAAACATGCCCATGTTCGATAAGTGGTCTCATAAACCTGAAGAAGAATGTTAGGAGTAGTGTTCTAATGTGGGCACCATCAACATCGGCATCAGTCATAATGATAATTTTATCATATCTGAGTCCCTCAAAATCGAAATTATCTTTTACTCCAGTTCCTATAGCAGTAATAAGCGCTTTTACTTCATTATTTGCCATAATTTTTTGCATCACTGCTTGTTCGGTATTTAATATTTTACCTCTCAATGGTAAGATGGCTTGGAAATTACTATTACGTCATTGTTTAGCACTTCCTCACGCTGAATCTCCCTCGACAATATACATTTCAGTTCATTCTTTACTCTTTCTTGCACAATCTGCTAACTTCCCAGGAAGTACTCCTCACGCCAATATGTTTTTTCTCAATACCGTTTCTTTAGCAAATTTAGCTGCTAATCTTGCTCTCGCTGCAAGTTCTACTTTTTCGAATATTCTATCAAATTCCCCTTCGTGTTCTACGAAATATCATTTAAGATAGTCATAGACCATAGTTTCTACTTGTCCCCTCACATAACTATTTCAAAGTTTTCATTTTGTCTGTCATTCAAATTGTGGTTCAGGAATCTTAACGGTAACGATAGCATAGAGTCCATCAGTTACGTCAGAATATTGAAATTCTCAGATTTTTTTATTAATCTTATCTTTTTCTTTTCCTACCTCATTGATAATATTCAAGAGTGCTGATTTAAATCCTAATACATGACTTCCACCGTCGATAGTGGGGATGTTGTTTACATAAGAAAGAATATGGTCATTGCTCGTGTTTACAAATTCAAATGCTATTTCAGCCAAACAGTCTTTCCCTTCTGTCTTGAAATAATGTTGGGAAGAAAGTGTCTGTTGTGTACCTACAAGGTTTTTTAGCCAAGTTTTGATTCCTCATTCGAAATAAAATCTCTGTTTAAATCCTGTTTTTTTATTAACGAAATTGAAGGTAATGCCAGGAGAAAGATAAGCAGATTGTTTCATCCTTGCTATCTCGATGGTCTGAGAAAACTCTACCGTTTCAAAAACCGTAGCATCAGGTTTAAATTTTACTGATGTTCCCATTTTATCACTATCTCCTATTTCTTGAATATCACCATCAGGGATACCTCTCTGATATCTTTGGAAATATTTTTTTCCATTTTTGTATACAGTTACTTCAAGCCATTCGCTTAATGCATTTACTACAGAAGCACCTACTCCATGAAGTCATCATGAAATCTTATAGGCTCATTTATCAAATTTACCTCCCGCATGAAGAACGGTAAAAACAGTTTCCAAAGCAGATCTTCCTGTTTTTTCATGTTTATCGACAGGGATACCTCTTCCATTATCGTGAATAGTTACTGATCCATCTTCATTCAAAGAGGTTGTGATAGTTGTACAATATCAAGCCAATGCTTCATCTACAGCATTATCAATAATCTCTTGTACAAGATGATGTAATCCTTTTGCATCAGTAGATCAGATATACATTCCTGGTCTTAGTCTAACGGGTTCCAATCATTCTAATACTTTGATGTGCGAGGCATCATAATCTTTTGAACTTAATTCTCCCATGTGTCTATACTAGTAAACCAACTAAAATACAATATGATATATTTGTCTTAATCATCAACATAGTCATCATCATCAAATCTGCTCATATAATCATCTTCTTCATCTTCATTATCTTCTTTTACCTTTCTTCATTTTTTCTTTTTCTTGCTTTCACCAGCTTCGAGTTTAGCAATATCATCCTCGATTCCAAGTATTTTTTGTAATCATGCGTGTTCTTTGAGCTTTTGGATAACCTTTTGTTCGATCTGTCTTACTCTTTCTCTTGTGACATTAAATTCTTCTCAGACTTGTTCAAGAGTATACCTCGGTCCATCGATACCATATCTCATTTTTACGATTTTAGCTTCTCTGTCATCAAGCATTCCAAGGATCATATCGAGATTGTTTCTTAATGCGTTTTTTTCTGCAAATTGGTCTGGTCTGAGAGTATTCCCATCTTCGATAAGATCAGCAAGAGTATCTCTTCCTTCGTCTCAAACCTCTCTATCTAAGGATACGTTTCCGAAGATTACTTCTTCAAGTTTTTTTATTTTCTTGATAGGAAATCATAATTTTTGTCCAATTTCCTTGGATGTTGGTTCTCTTCAAAGCTTCTGGAAGAGGAGTTGATAAGTCTTATTATAAGAGTTTATTTCATCAATCAGATGGACGGGAATCCTGACATGTTTCGTCATATCTGCGATAGCTTTGGTGATGCTTTGTTTAATCCATCGTGTTGCATAGGTAGAAAATTTAAATTCTTTTTCTGGATCAAACTTTTCTATAGCCTTTATCAGTCCGATATTTCCTTCTTGGATAAGATCAGAAAAACTCAATCTCGATCAGAAGAATCTTTTTGCTATACTAATAACCAATCTCAAATTGGATTCTATCAATCTTTTTTTTGCTTCATCATCACCTTTTTTTACACGTCTCGAAATATCTCTTTCTTCTTCAGAATTGAGGAGAGGAATTTTAGATATTTCATTAAAATAGAGTTTGATAAAGTCTTTATGTTGTAATTCAGAAGTGTTCTTTTTTGTATCATATAATTCTATTTTTCCTAATTTACTCTCTTTTTTGGCTTCTTGAGCTTCTTTTTCTAGAATCTCTTCAATAGTAAGCATTTTGATACCCAATTTTTCCGCAAGTTCATAGAACTTTTCAATCATTTTGATGCTGAGATCCATATCATCTACATCTGAGATTACGTCTTCTTCATTGATTACACCAGCGTCAAAACCATTTTTTAAGAGATCTTGTAATGGTTTACTGAGTTCTCCGATATCGTCTTGAAAACTATCCCGTAATTGTTTTTGAAGTTTCTGCATAGAAAATAAAAACAAGATAAAAAATAGGTAGGAATTGATGTTTTAATGCGCAATATAAATATATTTGACATTTATATAAAAGTATATATAATTATATATGTGTAGTGATAACGTACGCTTATATAGCGCCAGAAAAGAACATATATCTTACTCAAGGTATGGTTCTTTTTTGGTATAGTACGAAGCAATAACAAACAAAAAATAATCACTGATATTCCAATGACATAAAGTAGAATAATAATTTATCTTCCAATATCAACCCAAAAACTCATTGAAAAGAACCAATAAATAACTACAATCACAATTAATTATACATAATTTATCATTCATCATTTATTATCTATCATTTTTGTGAAATGTTTCATTATTTTGTAGGGAAAATTCGTCATGTAGGAGGGGAAACCTTGTTAACGAACGATATGTTGGGTATTCAAGTTCATTATCTTGGAAATCAGCATCAGGGTGAATTTTTCTTATATCCTTATCTCGATGATAATAAAAAGACGGTTTTCTATTTCTGTTTTGATAGTATCGAACAGAAAGCATTGTTTGAAAGTTTACTCAAAATAAACGGCGTCTGACCCAAAACAGCATTTCAGATATCTCAGCTACCGCAAGCAAATATCCAACAAGCACTCAAAAATGTAGATGTGAAGTTTTTCCAAGCCATTCCAGGAATCGGCCCCAAATCTGCCAAGAAAATCTTACTTCAGCTCAAAGGAACTTTCGATGTAGAAGATATGCAGAGGATGGATATCGATCAAAAACTCTACAAAAATATAGTCACCTCGCTCAAGTGATTCGGTTATAGTGCAGATACTATAAAGAGTACCTTACAGAAATATGAAGGTACAGTTACGAAGGAGAATATGTCTGAGGTCATTAAGTGGATAATTTCAAATATTTAGCAATGAAATAAAAGACAAAAGAACAAAGACAAAAGTAAAAGATGAAAAACAAAAATCTTTTCCACATGTCTTTATCTTGTAATATAAGAGTCACATGAACTCCAAAAATCTGAAAAAGACCTACATTCAGACGTATGAAAAATTTTTTCTCGAAAATCAAACAGTAATATCAGCACCATTTGTACTCAGTCGATCTGGGGATATATTACACAATTATAGTGGGGTAAGTATAAAACAAAAAATCCCTCTCCGTATCTATATGTGATACACAAAGACAATGAACAAAAAAATAAGCATAAAAAAAGTATATCATTTGGATATGAACGAATATCAGTTTATCGAAAGTAATGCCATTGAATATGCCCCATATATTGCTGATATAGAAAAAGAATTAGAAAGAAAATATGGAAAATTGTTCCATGGAGATGAGGGAATAGAAATTAATATTCTCTCAGAACTTCCAAGAGGGGTGTGATTATGATTCGGTTCTATTCTTGCGCTACTTCTTTCTGTAGTGATTACTACTCTATGAAGTACCATAGATAGTAATAAAATTGTACATATGAGAATACAAAATATCAATGAAGCATTAATAGATACAAAGGGTGATGTATATAAAATATTCGAAGATGCCTTTCATTTTGACAAATCAATCTACGGTATGATTGGATCAGGGACCAAAATGGCATCATTTTTTGATTCTCCTTATCCTATAGTTTCTTTTTCTGAAGATTTTGATAAATTATTGGTGCCTGAGGGTAACATAGTAAACAGATATTATGGATTTAGACTGAATAATCTTTTTAAATGATTAAGGGATAATCCATATGTACCTATCGATTATGGAGTAATGTATTCAGGTAAACCAGTCTTACTTGAACAGATAGCATGAAGTAAATATAAAACCAATCAAAATATTACAAGAACCATTAAATCAGACTTCAAAAAAATTTTTGGTGATAATTTTAGTAACTTACATCACAATAAAATCCCTAAGTTTTATAAACATCTTATCGCACCAGAGACAGATGAATTTGATGCGACTTATGGTAAACTCATGGGTATTTTGAGTCTCAAAATATTGTATTTTATGTCCAAGATTTATTCTGAAGCATACGAAGAAACAAATATGCTACAGTTTTTAGATGCACTCAAAAAATTTAGACAGGGCGACTGTGTAACAAGAAATAGTTCAACGAATTTTATCAAATTTATAAAAATATTTCACAAAAACTTTCATGGACCACAAAAATATATTTCATTATCGCCCAGTGATAGTACCATTATGTGATGATCATTGATCTTTGCTATGCCACTTGAATGATTTAGAAAAATGGCGGTAGACGCAGCAGACAAGACAAATATGGATTTCGTTGGTTCGAAACTTATTTACAGTAATTGGATCGACGGGATAGAACACGAAGGAGTAAAAATAGAACAAGATATACATCAATGAATATATTCAGAATTTTTGGATTCCAGTAGTTATATAGTCAAAACAGCAGACGGGAAAGTCCAAATAAGTGACTATGATACCGCGATAAAAAACAATAATAAATGAATACTTCTAGATATGTTAAACAATAAAATATTTATTAATGGTAGAAAACTTACTTCAGAAGATTTACATTCTCAGACAGCAACAGTAGATATTTTGAAAATACTAATAGAAAATACGGGCAAAGATGTTTCAAATAGAACTTTCGTTGTCTCCAGTTATTCAAAAAACAAAAACGATATGTTAGGAAAGATTGTATTGCCATTTATAGAGCTCATAGAAAAAGAGACAGGAAAGAAAATGCCACTTATTTGCAAATGAAGTATGTATGATTTCTATGTAAAACTTAATCCTTCTGATATAGATATAGTAGTAATAGATAGACTTCAGAAATAAATTATTAGTGATTTTTCTACTATAAATATCTTAAGAACTGACAGAATTTTTTTCTTAGCTTTGTCAGTTTTTTTCTTATTTACTATATATACAAACAACGATATATATTTCGCCATCAAAAAAAACTCTTTGTATTGTAATCGGCGCCATGGAATTATTTCAAATTTTACACAAAGATATTCCAGAAAAAAAGAAAATTTTTGCACTATTTCGTAAACAAGAGCAACAAGATATTTCCAAATATATTCTAAAAATGATAAAACACGTAAAAAAAGAAACAAATGAAATCAGACTACTTAATATGTTTTGCATAGAACTCTATGACATATTATATTATCATCTTATGTTTGGTAACATCAGGATAATAAAAAAGCTTCTTAGATTGATTGAAGCATTGGCATTACCTATGAGTTATACAGACAACATCAAACGAGGCGAAACATTAAAAAAAACATGCAAAATAAAAATAAAGTAATCTCTTTTTGTTTGATTTTTTATATTCTATTATCGTTCATGGAATCATTGTGAATCATTTTAGAAAGGAAAAAGTTACAACTCTATACTAATAAAACACATAAAAAGACTATCAAACAAAGATTTTCTCGATTACTCAAAAGGTTGTTCTGAGTGTTTTATTAATCGCCAATAAACTCTTTCTTGAATTCTCTAAGCTATTTTATAAGATACCTACACAAGACTAAGAAGTTTTGTTTAGTCGTTTTATCGTTTCAAAGTTTCATCGTTTATGAATATACGCAATTTTTGTATCATCGCACATATAGATCACGGAAAATCAACATTAGCAGATAGAATGCTAGAGATTACTGGCGCAGTTAGAAAGATAGATCATAATCAGATGCTTGACCGCATGGATATCGAGCAGGAGAGGGGAATTACCATCAAGCTTACACCAGCAAGGATGCAGCGAAAAGACTATGAATTTAATCTCATAGATACCCCAGGACACGTAGATTTTCAGTATGAAGTTTCTCGTTCACTCGCAGCCGTAGAGTGAGCTATTTTACTTATTGACGCAAGTCAATGAATACAAGCTCAGACATTGTCTGTATTATATCAAGCAATAGACCAACATCTAACCATTATTCCGGTGTTGAATAAAATTGATCTTCCCGCAGCAAATCCAGAGAGAGTGGCGCACGAGATAGAAAATGTAATCGGTATCGATAAATCAGAAATTATTCAAGTTTCAGGTAAGACTTGAGCAAACGTTGATGCAGTATTAGATGCAATCATAGAAAGAATTCAGGATCCTCTCACTTTCAAAGAAACTCATGCCAAGAAATTCTGGCCAGTAGGACAGGATCAGGCACAGATAACAGGAATTTCTAGAGCGCTTATTTTTGACTCTGTATATGATCCTTATAAATGAGTGCTTGCCTATGTCAAAGTTGTTGATGGGGAGATTAAATCAGGACAGAATCTCCATCTTATTTATACAGAAAACGATATAGTGCCCACAGAAGTGGGTCATTTTACTCCTGATTACAAGGTAGATAAAGTACTCAAAGAAGGGCAAATAGGATATATTATCACAGGAGAAAAGTCGGTGAGAGATATAAGTATTTGAGATACTATGGTCAAAGACGAGAGAGGAAAAGGAGAAAATGAGACACTCATGAAAAATTTGGTGATTCCAGGATTCAAAAGAGTAAAACCCTTCGTGTATGCTGGAGTATATCCAGTAGATACTACTGATTACGATAAACTCAAAGATAGTTTAGAAAAATTATCTATCAACGATAGTGCGATAGAATATGAATTAGAAGATTCTAAAGCGCTTGGATTTGGCTTCCGTTGTGGATTTCTATGAATGCTGCATATGGATATTGTCAGAGAAAGATTATCTAGAGAATATAATATGGAGACGATTTTCACCATCCCAACTGTTATATATCTAATTAAAACAAAAAATCTTTCCTTAGATCCTATTAAATCCTGATTCAATATCCAGAATCTATTGAAAACATGAATGTATAAACACATTCTTTGACCGACTACAACTGACGAACAAGCAGAAACAAGAAAAGAAGAACTTACTCCTTGGTTAGTAGTGAAATCATGATCAGATATGATAGACCAGTGACTAATCGATGAAATACGAGAACCAATAGCAGCGGTAGAGGTTGTTTGACCTCAAGAATATGCAGGAAATATTATGGCGCTTTGCCAGGAATACAGAGGCAGACTAATAAATATGGATTATATAGATGAAACGAGAGTGGTACGACACTATGAATTACCGATGGGGGAAATTATTATCGACTTTTACGATAGACTCAAATCAGCTACCAAAGGCTATGCAACGATGAATTATGAATTCAAAAAATATCAGCAAGCAGATTTGATAAAGTTGGATGTATATATCAATAATGAAAAAGTGGAGGCATTGAGCCGAGTTATTCATAGAGATAAAGCATATTATCTAGGTAAAGAAGTAGTAGAAAAACTTAAGACACTGATCCCCAAACATATGTTTGCTATTCCTTTACAGGCGGGTATAGGTAACAAAATGATTGCGAGAGAAAATATTTCTGCTATGAAAAAAGATGTGCTTGCAAAATGTTATGGAGGAGATGTAAGTAGAAAGAGAAAATTACTTGCCAAACAGAAAGAAGGAAAGAAAAAAATGAAAGCAATAGGAAACGTAAATGTACCGTCAGATGTCTTTATAAAAATGGTCGCCAGAGGCGATTAAAGTAGCTAGAAGCGATTAAAGTAGCTAGAAGCGATTAGAAAAATCAAAAAAGCTAAATAAGATATAACGAAAAAGCTGAGGAGTTGATTCTCAACTTTTAAATATTTCAAAATTTTAATACATATATAGACTAAAGACTATAGTGCCACTATAAGTACCAGCTGGGCTTCATCCAGGGATAAGGATTTTTAGTCGTGGACTATCTCAATATCTATTAGTAGTTCATATATTATTTATATTAGTGGGTTTATAGATATAAGTGACTGGAGCAATAATGCTTGCATAATCATCAAGTCCTGTATTAATAAGTACATTGCCAGTAGTTCATTCCAGTAAAATAGGAGTACTATTACCAGCTTTGAAATATACTCATGTGAGTTTGTTTCCTGCAGATCAATAAACACCATCACATTGAATAGTACTATAGTGACCTGTACTATATCATTCTAAATCTTCCACCCAAAAATCACCACTAAACTGACCACTGATTTCTTGGTCGCCACCAGAAACGCTGGGTGTTCATAAATTTATATTGTGTGGGGTTCCATGCCTGATACCGACACCTTTGATTTCTAGGCTTAATGTTCAGTATTCTGTTCAGGCAAAAGTAAAATAGAAACATGATGAAAAAAGTAAAAGAGCTAGTCAACTTATCCAAAAAATCGCATATTTTTTTGAACTACTCATGTGCTAGTGAAAAAATAAAGACATATAACGTTTATGTAAATACAAAAAAAAATCAACTACAATTCGTGTTGATTTTTTTTTGTATTTTAAATAATATCATGTTGATATATTATATAGTCTAGGACTATACAAAACATAGGGTTCTGTAAGCTAGACTAGTTATTAGTTATTTAATACTTGTGTTATTGTAAGTGTTCCTGTATATAGTCCAACAGCTTGAGCAGTAGCGGTTACAACTTTTAACTGTATTCCACTAGCTGAGACAGTACAAACTTGTCCAGGATTATTTATTTTGGAAAGGATGGTTTGAGCACCACTTATAGGTGTTCGAGAAACAGTTCCCGCACCTGTAAAACAAGCACCAGCAGTTACCTGATTTGCTGTTGTTTGCATCGTAACACTTCCGCTTGATATTGTTTGGGAAGTAGCATTAGTAAGATTTGCAGATTGTAAAGTTAAAGAAACATTATTACCATTATTAGATGTACAAGAAAAGGTTGTTTGAGTACCAGTAAAGTAACCACTAAACGTTAATGCAGAAGATAAATTCAATGATTGAGATCAAAGATCTAATGAAGTACCGAAGGTACAAGAATTAGTTCCTGTATTGATTTTTAGCTGTAAAACTCCAACATCTGCTTTGGTAGTATTACTTAACATAAGTAATGATGCAACCAATGCTAAACTAAGAGCACCAATTTTCATAAAAGTTTTCATTTGTATGTGATAATAAAAAATAAAAAAAACAATGTCCTAGACTACATAATATATCACTTTTAAAATTGTTAATGATCTAATATACTTCATAAATATATGATAATTATATTCGGAAATTTTTATTTGTCAAATATTAGAAGACTTTTTTATAAGATAAGAATCAAATGTCAGAAACCACTAGAACGAAGTAATATCAAAATAGATAATTATATTTGATATTATATAGTCTAGGACTATACAAAACATAGGGTTCTGTAAGCTAGACTAGTTATTAGTTATTTAATACTTGTGTTATTGTAAGTGTTCCTGTATATAGTCCAACAGCTTGAGCAGTAGCGGTTACAACTTTTAACTGTATTCCACTAGCTGAGACAGTACAAACTTGTCCAGGATTATTTATTTTGGAAAGGATGGTTTGAGCACCACTTATAGGTGTTCGAGAAACAGTTCCCGCACCTGTAAAACAAGCACCAGCAGTTACCTGATTTGCTGTTGTTTGCATCGTAACACTTCCGCTTGATATTGTTTGGGAAGTAGCATTAGTAAGATTTGCAGATTGTAAAGTTAAAGAAACATTATTACCATTATTAGATGTACAAGAAAAGGTTGTTTGAGTACCAGTAAAGTAACCACTAAACGTTAATGCAGAAGATAAATTCAATGATTGAGATCAAAGATCTAATGAAGTACCGAAGGTACAAGAATTAGTTCCTGTATTGATTTTTAGCTGTAAAACTCCAACATCTGCTTTGGTAGTATTACTTAACATAAGTAATGATGCAACCAATGCTAAACTAAGAGCACCAATTTTCATAAAAGTTTTCATTTGTATGCTTGTAAAAAATAAATAAAAAAATTTAAAATATATAATAAACATTACCATTTGTTTTTTTGTTTGTTAATTATCAGATGTGCTTCATATATATAGCGTAGTATATTATATTTATTTTTTTTTATTTGTCAAATTCTGTTATAATTAGTGGAATTAGGGTTGCGTTTTATAAAAAGAATTCAGAAAAGGTTATTAATATGTTTATTTTTTGTTAACGAGGTCAGTTATAAAAAAATAGAGAAATTTATTTAATAATAGACAGAGAAAACAAGTGTTCCTGTATATAGTCCAACAGCTTGAGCAGTAGCGGTTACAACTTTTAACTGTATTCCACTAGCTGAGACAGTACAAACTTGTCCAGGATTATTTATTTTGGAAAGGATGGTTTGAGCACCACTTATAGGTGTTCGAGAAACAGTTCCCGCACCTGTAAAACAAGCACCAGCAGTTACTTGATTTGCTGTTGTTTGTAGAAAAACACTTCCACTTGATATGGTTTGGGAAGTAGCATTAGTAAGATCTGAAGATATTTGAATAGATATGGAAACATTTTGACCATCATTAGATGTACAAGAAAAGGTTGATGAAGTACCGGTAAAGTAACCACTAAATATTAATGGAAATGATAAACTTCATGCTTGTGATCAGAGATTTAATGAAGTACCGAACTCACAGGAATTAGTGCCACTATTAATCGTTAAGGTTAATGTTCAAATATCTGCTTTAGTAATATTAATTAACATAAGTAATGATAAAATTAAAGAAATACCAAGAATACAGGTTCCTATAATTTTTTTCATAGATATGATATAATGTAAATTCATTAATCTCTATAATGATAATAAAATATAAGAGAATATATGACTTCTAAATATTCACAAATACAACTATATCTCAATTATATTAAAAAAAATATTCCTGTCAAATCTTATAATAAAAATAAAAAATATTGTAAATAAGTCAATGATATTATGTTGATATAATACTAAAACAGTCATAATAAAAAGAAACATATAAATAATACTTGCATAAAATTTATAAATAACTATTTATAGTTCGGTGAATTTATTTTTATATTTTAATGATAGAAAAGAAAATGACGCATAAAAAAGTATATTTATTATGAATAATTTGTCTGTGATTTTTTTCTTGAATATGTATAAACTATTGATACGGACAACAAACAGGAGATACATATAAAGAAAGTGATATGAATAATGTAAATATATCTTTTTGTGACGATGGTACTGGTAATTTAAAACCTGAGGAGACTGTATATCTAGAGGCAAATAAAGAAAAAAAAATATGTTTATATGTTAGTAATGAGTGAAACAAAAAAATGGAATTTGTATATGGCTTCGCTATGGGGTGATTTTCTAAATCATGAGATCCTACATGTGATGCAAATATGAACACAGGCAATTATTTTAGCCAACTTATACCCCAAACACATGAGAGAAATATTGTTATAGATCCTATGTCATATCAGACACTGGAAGAAACAATCATTATTCCACCAGGAATGAGTGGTATGCAATTAGGTTGTTTGGTATATAAACTACATAATCCAGAATATAAAAATGTGGGTGGAATGTTCGTTTTAGAGGTACACAGAGCGACACATTTTAATATTGTAGTGTGATGAGAATCTGATGTAAAAAGTAATATCCAATTATTAGATTCTGTTTGAGGGGTTTTCTCTACAAATAAAAAAGTAAAAGCAGAAGTTGACGCAGACAACAATTTAACAGTAAAATTTAATGTGAAAAATTGATGAAATATATCTCAGAACATAACAATTACAGGGAAAATATATAATGTATTATGATTTCAGAATGACTTTAGTATATCAAGCAAAGAAATTGCTCCTGGAGCAACAAACGAATTTGATGGTAATGTAGGTATGTTGCCTCTATATAAATGACCATTTACAATAAAATTTACTGTAAAGAATGAACCTCAATTTATGTTTCCTATTTCAAATGAAAAACTAAAAGAACCATGATATATTACAGAAAAGACAAGTATATTTATATTTTCACGAATATTGGTTATAGTGGTGTTGGTAGTTGTATTTATCTTATATAGAGCCTTGTTTCGTAGAAAAGCAAAACAAGTTATAGTACAATCATAATTTTATATATAAATAAGCTGTTTTACTATGAAAAAATATGGTCGATTTATTTTAATAATTAGTTTCTGTGGTATTTCTTTAGCAAATAATACAGAAAAGATAGAAGAAACTAATACAAAATCAGTCCCTACACAGACCATTATTCAAAATATAAATCCAATATCAGATTCTACGAAGGATTTAAACGATATACAACTTAGTTTCTGTAATGATACTGTCTCAAAAGTAACCACACCTGCTTTATCACTAAATATGAGACCATGACAAAAAAAAGAAATTTGTATGGTTCTTTCAAATAATTGAGATAAAACATTGAATATATTGCTTTGATTTTCATATTGAACCTTGAATAAAGATGGGACTATAATGTGTGATGCAGATATGAGTAATAATAATACATTTTCCAAATATATAACACAAAATTCAACCACATGAATAATAGTGGCTGCGCATAAAAATGTTATAAAAAAAGTTAATTATGTTGCGTCCAAATATAAAAGTGGTATAATGTTTTGATGTGCAGCATATAAAATCAATAAAAAAGAATCAATTGAAACAGGTAAAATGTTTTTGATAATCGTACGTAAAAGTGCTCCTATAAGTATTAATATTAGATGACCTATCTATCAATTTTGACGACGAGATGACTTGAAGAACGATACAATTAAAAACCCAAGTATACTAAAGATTATAATTAGTATATTAGGTATTTTACTCATTATAAACATATTCAATACAACTAAAAAATGTAATGTACAAAATAAAAAAAAAGATAAAATACAAAAACACAAATCTGTCGAGGAAATTAAAAAATAAATTACAAAAAAACCAAAACATTTAGTCTTGATTTTTGTGATATGTTTGTTTATATACATATCATATATGCTGATATATTATATAGTCTAGGACTGTACAAAACGGGGAGTTTTGTGTTCTAGACTAATTTTTTTATTGATTAAAACTTAGAAAGGCATATTCAAAACAAGTGTTCCTGTATAAGTACCAACTGCTTGATGAGCATCGATATGAACAGCCAAGTTTACTGAAGTAGAATCTATTGTACAAATATCTCCAATGTTTCAAGATTTGTGAAGGATTGTTCCAGGAGTAGTACCAATTATTCCCCAAGTATTTAGGTTTGTACCAGTTGTACAAGAACCAGCAGTTACTTGATTTGTTGCAGCTACCATAGATACGTTATTTGCAGGAATATCATGCAAAGCACTTACACCATCTTTAAGCGTACCACTAGCTTGCATAGTCATAGTCCAATCAGAGAGTCCTTCAGTATCTTTACATGAAAACAAAGTAGATGCGCCTGCTCCTGAGAAAGTATCACCAGTCATATCATATGCAGCATATTGAGATTGATGTGCACCAATATATAATGAAGTACCATATCGACATTGACCAGAAGTTACAGTAATATCTAATGATACATTACCAGCAACTGGAGCTGCTGCAGCATTTGTTTGATTAGATAATAATAGTAAAGAAGCAATAAGTGCAAGACTTAAAGCACCAATTTTCATAACATTTTTCATTTGTGTTGTAGTATAAAATATAAAATTTCTGAAACTCTTACAAGCATCAAAAAAGTCCTAGACCATATAATATATCATATTTTGACTATGTTAATGAACAATATATTTCTTCATGTGTGGTTAAAGTATACTTAGATTTTTTTTTTTGTCAAATTTTGGAGGACTTTTTTGTTTAGTTACAATCAACTAGTAAGTGCAATTTAAAAAAAGTAATAAATATTAAAAATAAAGTAATATATGTCAATTGATTATATATAAAAATATTTATTTTATATATCTATCACATGGTAAAAAAAAGAAAAAACCAGAGGAAATATATCAATAGTTCTTGTATCGGAGATATAGATGAGTATCAATGTCGATGATTTATACCTTTTATATATTAATGGTAAATAAAAAATGAATAAAAAGGTTCTTTTATTGTCGTTAGTTTTTTTGTCCGGTATCTTTTGATTAGTAGTAAACACATCGTATGCTCAGTATACTGAAGCTGATATGCGTGCTGTTACGGTAAGATTTTGTAGTGAAACATGAGCATCAACACATGATGGTGTTTATTCAGTAGAACCAGGAAAAGATGCAAGTATACGTTTGTGTGTCTTTAATGCATGAGACAAAGAAGTGTCATTTGATTATGGATTTAGTGAGTCAGGGATTTGAAATGGTCGTTATTGTCAGGCTAATAATGGGACGGGAAATAAATTTAGTGTACTTATCCCTTCAACAAAACCAAGAACAATAACCATATGACCTATGACAGGACAAATCATAGAGGAAAAAATAGTAATACCACCAGGGATGAGCTGATTACAATTAGGATGTATATGATATAATCTATGAGTGCCTGAAAACAAACTTGTATGATGAATGTTCGCTCTCAAAATACGTAAAGTATGATATATAGATATTATGATAGGATGAGAATCTGCAGTCAAAAGCAGTATAAAAGTATTAGATACTACAGGAGGTGTTTTTTCTACAAATAAAAAGGTGAAAGCAGAGGTAGATGCTCAAAATAGATTGAAAGTGAGCTTTCTTATAGAAAACGCAGGAAATATTAGTCAAAATATAACTATCACAGGTACGATAAACAATATGTTGGGATTTGAAAAGACTTTTTCTATTACTACAAAACAAGTAGCTCCTGGAAGTACAAATGAACTTAATGGAGATGTGGGTATTTTGCCAGTATATAAATGATTATATAGTATAAGTTTTAATATACAAAACGATCCTCAATTTATGTTTCCTATTACCAACGAAAAACTTAAACAACCATGATATATGTCTGATACTGCTAATATATTTATATTTTCTCGAATACGAATCGTGGTATTGATAGTTCTATTATTGATACTTTACAAATTATTTGTGCCTAGAAGATCAAAAACAGCAACAGTATAATTATATTTTTATATAGTAATATTTAAAAGATATCATGAAAAAATATTTTTTATCTATTCTGTGTATTGGATTTTTTGGTATGTCTTTTGCTCAGGATACAAATATTTCTTGAAATGTAGCACAAAATATAGTGAAACCAGGAGAAATAAAAATAATTACTCAGGATTTATGATCAGACAATATGACTGATTTGCAGAATATACAATCTAGATTCTGTGATGATAACAAGGTAACTAAAGATTTGAAAATGGTTATTAGACCATGACAAAGAAAAGAAATTTGTATAGCATTTGCAAATAAATCAGATAAATCAGTAAATATATCGTTTTGATTTTCAGAAGGGACATTCGGAGAAAAATGACCAAATTGTCTGCTTGATATGAGTACAACAAACGATTTTTCAAAACATATTATACATAATACACTAACAGGGATTACTATTTCTGCTAGTGGAACTGTCATAGAAAAATTTACATATTTAGCACCTAGAAGTGCTAGTGGAAATATATTTGGATGTTTTGGATATCAAATAAATCAACCAGAAACAATAAAAGAAGGGAATATGTTTTTGATAGTACCACGTAAGGTATGATATATATATATAAACATACTATGATCAGTATACTACTTCTGACGACGAGATGACATGAAAGATGTATATGCTAGTAACAAATCAATGATTTTGAAAGTTCTTATAGGTATCCTTGCTGTTTGGCTTATCATAAGTATAGCTCAAACAAGTAAGAAAAACAAAAAAGAACAAACAAACACGAAAAAAGAAAATAAAGAAACCAAAGAGCAACCGATACATCACAAGAAGAAATAAGTAAAAAAGAAATTACCCTACGCAAGTAGGGTTTTTTTAAAGTAAAATAATTATCCATACATAAATTTCATTGAAAAGATAAGCAAGAAAAGTACATTCTGATTATCTTTATTCCTTTCCCAAATACATGACACGAATAACCATACTACTTCGATATATAATCATCATTAACCTTATTACCTTTATCGTACGATGAGTAGATAAATATAAGGCTACTGCGCAGAAACGAAGAGTTGCAGAGAAAAATTTACTTCGACTTACAGGACTTGGATGACGATTGGGAGCAATACTTGGTATGCAAACATTTCGCCACAAAACCATCAAAGGCAAATTTCTCAACAAGTTTCGATTGATTGCTGGTGTATGGATTGTAATTGTACTAGTAGTGTTATTTAATATAAAATTCTAATATATTTGTTTTCACTTACATAATATTTGGTATTTATGATAAATATTCAGGAAACACAAAGAAATATTTTAGATCGATATGAAAAACACGGAAGGTCTTTACCTCGAAGAGAAACAAAGGATCCATATGCGATTCATATATCTGAAGTTATGTTACAGCAAACCCAAGTAGATAGAGTGATACCATATTTTCATCAACGAATGAAAGATTTTCCTGACTATATAACCTTGGCGCAAGCTTCGAAAACAGATTTACTCAGTCATCGATCAGGACTAGGATTCAATAGTAGAGTACTTAGATTACAAACATGCGCACAAACCATAGTTGAAAAATGGAAAGATAGAGAATGGAAAGATGGACTATTACCAAAAGATAGAGAAATATTACAAAAATTGCCAGGAATAGGCCCCTATACATCAGCAGCCATTATGGCATTTTCTCGAAACCTATCGATTCCTGTGATTGACACCAATATCAGAAGAGTACTAATCTTTTTGTTTAAACTACCTGAAACTATTACTGCTAAAGCACTTGAAACATTTGCTGAAACTGTGATTCCATTATGAAAATCTCGTGATTGGCATAATGCACTCATGGATCAATGAGCACTACTTCTCACTGCTCGTAAAACAAAGATAAAGCCACTTTCCAAACAATCTAAATTCGAATGATCTGATAGACAAGTTCGTTGATGGACTATGAAACAACTCGTAAAACATTGAATATTAGATATAAAAGCTATAGAAGAGGAGTTCCCGCACAAAGAAGTAATAAAAATAGTCAAGGAATTGCAGGAAGAAGGTTTGATTCAGATAAAAAAATGAATAGTATCAATTTCGGATTAAAAAAAACCCGTCCAAGCCAAAAGACTGACGGGGGTTCCGCTCATTAGAGACGAAAGCAATTGGTGTTCCAACCACATCTGAATATAGTCATTGTGGCTCATAACCGTTCAGTGAAGATATATATTTATTTTTTCTTTGCAAGTTATTATGCTCTATTTCATCCCGACACCTATTGGAAATAAAGACGATATAACCGTTCGTGCTATCAAGCTTTTTCAGTCGCTTGAATTCTTTGTCTGTGAGGATACGAGGACGACGATGAAACTTATGAAGATGTATGATATCCCGTATAAAGATAAAACATTTCTTTCCCTCACAAGCTTCACTTCAAATAATCAATTGGCTCGTTATGTCGATATTCTCAAGGCGAGCGATATAGGTCTTGTCTCTGAAGCAGGAACGCCAGGACTTTCCGATCCAGGAAAATCTATGATTCAACTATGCAACGAACACGATATTCCCTATACGATTTTGCCAGGAGCTAATGCACTTGTCCCAGCAGTGGTTGCAGCGGGATTTGATACGTCAGAATTTATCTACTTAGGATTTCTTCCTACCAAGAAAGGAAGACAAACTAAAATCAAAGAAATTTTACAATCAAAAATACCCGTATTCGTATATGAATCTGTGCATAGAATGGAAAAATTATTAAAAGAACTTTCTCAGGCAGGATTCACGGGACAAATTTCTATCGCGAGAGAAGTGAGTAAGATGTTCGAACAACATTTCACCGGAACAGTAGAGGAGGCTTTGCACATGATCACAACAAAAAAACTCCCCATCAAAGGAGAGTTTGTAGTAGGGATACAATCATAAAATATTAGTGAGAAGATATATGAACAGAGATACTATCAGGGATAATGTTCCCAGAAATAGTTTTTCCTCATTGGGTAACAACATCATCTTCATGAATAGCAGGGCAGTTGGATGCCTTGTTTTTGTTAAATTCTTCTACAACAATTTTTTTGAGTTCTCTATTACTAGTGACTCATTTTGGAGTCCTAAACTTATATACGTGTTCATATTTTTTGTTTAATCAGGTATAGGTAAATCATGTGGTATTTAGATTTTTGTTATCATAATAAATGATTTCTTTATTCATAAGCTTAGTAGCATAAGTGAAATTTGGCTGCAGTTTTTGAATATAAGTAGAAGATCAGTTATATCTAGTCCCCACATCTCTGATATTATTGGAAGTAAGAGGGAATATTTTATTAATGTGTCCATTAGTTTTTTCTATCCGATAGGCAAGGAAAAGTTTAGCAGCATTTTTTGGATGATAACATTGTCATTCAGTGAGTCATAATTTTAACCTTGCCTTCAATCCAGGTCCTGCGGTTTTTCTATCAGAGTTTTTTTCCATTAAGATATGGAAATAGGTGAAAGAAAATGCCTTGAACGCTGGCTCTCGACGATGAAGCTCTACATCACCAAGTGGTTGGACAAAATTGGTATATTCTTCTGCAGTTTCACTTCTTGCAAACGCCAACATACTAGCAACGATTGATTTTTCATCAGTATGGTGCAATAATCCCTTGATATCATTAGCATAAGGAGAACTATCTTGTATCATTTCATGGAGTGCATCATAACAATAGTTAGCAAAGTCTTGAGGAGAAATCTCTCTTACTTTATTATCAAGAGGAATAGGGATAAACATACCTGGTTTGATGCTTTCTTTGGGAACGTTAAAAGATTTAGTTTTATTTCCAGGTTTTGAACGATCATATTCATCACCATTGAGATAGGAAAATTCAGGAATTTTACTCAGTTTATTGCGCATCTTGTTATAATCTCCTACATGAGTGACTGTTGTATGAGCTATTTTTATTTTTTTGGTACTTGTTTTCTTTCCATGTTTTACCTTGGTGGTTTTTCGTGTATAGATCGTATTCTTTTGTTCTGTAATATCTTCAGATTGAACGATATAGAAAACCAATCCCGCATCACGGATGATACGTACGCCAGGGGCAAGGGTCTCTTTTTTCAATGGAAGATTTTTGGTAGAATAGTCTTTATTGTCATCCCAAAAAGCAAGATGGTGATGTTCAAAAGGATATCATTTAAGATCTTTTACTTGTTCTATTTTAATAGCATCTTTGTCTTTAAATATCTCATGTACAACAAAAGTTCATGCACCAGCCAAAGCCAATACGAGTGCTGCTTGTACAGATTTTTTTTTGAGAAAATCTTTTACCTTATTGTCTTTGTTGTTGGTATCGTTGGATCATGTATTGTTTTTGTAGTTTTGATAATTGTTTGATCACATACATATTTATTGAAAAACTAAAGGAATTATATACAATTATATATAGAATTATTTGTTTGTCAAAATTTCACTACTTTCGATTTTAATATTCATATCTAACATTTACTTCACTAGATTTTAGATACATCAAACTTTAGCCATATATAAACTTTGATGAAAAAAAAATTAATAGTTCGAGGAATTATGATATGTATTGTCATTATTGGACTTGTGCTCTGAGATGTACAAATTCAGATGGGCATAACTTCACCACAAGCAAGCACAAAAAGTATTCATACACAATTGACTAAATTACAGAATATCAGCTGATTATTTTATCGTTCACCAGGAGAGAGTTTTAGTAGGGAATTAGCTAGCTTCTCAGCTACTAAACATACTATAGATCTACGAACCTACGAATTCACCCAAAAAGACTTCAAAACCACCTTAAAGAAATTGGCTGCAAGTGGTGTACATATAAGGATAATCGTTGAAGATAATAAATTCCAACAATTTCAAAACACACTCAAAGTATTGAGTCAGTATTATTCTTGATATAAAAATATTCAGCTCAAGTCCGATAAGCAGATGGGAACAGAATATGTACACGCCAAAGTCAATTTGCTAGATAGTGGATTTATCATCCAGACAGCAAATCTCACACAAAGTTCATTTACCAGCAATCGTGAGCACTTTTTCCAAAGCTTTGATACGTGAATCCTAGCAAGTTTGCATACACTCTTTGATAAAGATTGGAAAGGAGAAAAAATCACTATAAAAGATATTCATCCCAATCTCGTAATCTGTAATATCAACTGCAGAGGAGTCATAGAACAATTATTAAGTTCAGCTAAGGAGTCTATTATTATCCAGACACAATATATCACCGATGATGCCTTACGAGCCATACTCAAAACCAAGAAATCGCTTCCTGAATGTAAACTTCTTGTAGCCAATACCATTGATAATGATGAGCTTTTGAGCTTTTTTGGCCCTACGTATGCAAGAAAATTTAAACAATATTATAATCATACCAAAATGATCCTCGTAGATCACAAAACATTATTGTTGTGAAGTATGAATCTCTCAGCGACTTCTCTAGATAAAAATAGAGAAATCTGAATCATACTTCTCGATCCGACCATCATCAAAACCTTTATTACACAATTTCAGAAAGATCGAGAAATAAGTAAGTAAGATTTTTATATAAGTATTTAATGTTCTGATAGCATTATTTTTTTAATCGCTCCGCTAGGATTACTTTTGGCATTGACCCAAAAGTAATCAAAAACTCTAGCCAGATGCAAAACTCAGAATAAATACTTTATATATACATAATCTACCAACTCGCCTCAAACCCCGCTAGGCGGGTCCCCATTTCGGCTCGTTTTACTCTAATTCTTCATCTATATATCGTTCACTTTCTCGTGGCGTGCATCTGGCGTATGTCTTATAGTTGGTTTTTTGCAAAATAAAAAATTCTGGATATACTTATAAGGACCAGTTTTATTTATGGTGCATAAGAAATGACGGAAGAAATAAATAAAGTAGATAATAGGCTTCATGTAAGATTGAAGCGTCATTTTGTAAAACATGGAAAAAGACTCAAAGCACATATAAAGAGACATCACAAAAAATATATCTTTGGAGGAATAATTTATGGCGTTTCTCATATTATTATATTGAAAGTACTAGCATTAAAGCTGTTAGCATTGAAATTAGCAACTGCTGGATTAGCATTAGTAGGTATTATGAATCCATCATTGACTGATATTTTTGCAAAGATGGAAAACATCTGTGTTAATAATCATTCAATTATAGCACAACAGACCTGTGAAAAGAATTTTGGTAGTATCCAAGATGCGGTGAACTATTTGGAAAGCACAATAAATCCTGAAACCGATACTATATATAATGCTCAGTACTATGGAATTATAAAATCTCTCTTAGGTAATTATTGTGATAAACAAATAGATAAAGATGCTATCACTGCAGAAACAAAAAAGATAAATGATATCGACCAACAAAAGAATAGTAGTGAAAAAATATATGCACTAGAGACGGCTCATAATCTCTGGAAACAGAAAACATTGGAGAATAATCTTGGTAATGAAAAAGAGTTTTGTGACGCGAAATATCTAGCATATGATATGTTGGATCTGAGTCAAAGTTTGTTTTTGAAAGAAGTAAAAAAAGAATGATTACTCACTCCAGTACCTATGAGTTTCTGACAGAAAATAACGAGTGCCTCAGATACCTTAGTGCTCTCATGATTTGCTCAGCGAATACAAGATATTGATACCACAGATATCAAGTATACATTAAAAGACTTAGGAAATACCAAAACCAACACTATGGCACATATCATAAAAAACATTAGTGTCAGTGCGGCCAACGATGCACTCAATACCTTACATACTATGAATATACTTACGAACGATGAAATAAAAACAATCAAAGAGAAATTAGAACTTAGGTTTGTAGAATCATGTGGCGATAATAAATGATATCATAAGATCAATCAATATTATGGTGATAATGATGTACTCCAAAATACGACACTGGAAGAAATCAAATTGGATATCCCTTTATGTGATTCGTATCAATATATAGACCAACTAAATACTCAGGTCAAAAAGCTCTTACTACATGAATTAGGTCATTATATATATTATTTCAAAGACAAATCTACAAACACATTTGAGTCATTATGCCGAAGTAGTGATGGGAAAACAACAAAAAATGTCTGTACTAGTGATGAGTTTGTATCAGCATATGCTCAGACAAGTACAGAAGAGGATTATGCAGAAACGTTTTCTAGATGGGCACTTACCAAGATAGATAAAAACAAACAATATCTTGCATATTATAGAGAGACACCAATAGTATTGGCTGTATATAGTTGAGATCTTCACATGTCTGCAGTACCGTATACTGATAATATGCTCATCAAAAAATTTAGTTATTTCGATACCTTATTACCCAAAATAAGAGGAAAATAAAAAATCTCCCGATAAAAAGAGATTTTTTACATATATACGTAAGTTTATTTTAGAAAAAGTTCAATAGTATTGAGATCAAGCACATCACATGGAGGTGGAGTACAAGATTCAATATATGTTTGTTGGTAATAATAATCAGTCTTAATCTTGCTAAAGATATAACGAGAAGATGTTCATTTTGCATCAGAACAAAGACTATCATATACCAGTATATTTTGGTCTTTTCGTCCTGTATTCAATGAATACGCACAATCAGCCGTACCTCACCTATTTTGCATAATATGGTCTGGGGTTTCTAGAGCATCCTTTTTCAATAGTTTTATGAATATATCAGGATCAGATAGAGAATATAGAGCGTCAGCGTTTGTTGCTAAAAACGGTTGCATATCTTTTTTTAAGAACAGAGACAAATCGATAGAATAGTTCTGATCATAGGTAATTTTGATTCATAAAGAAGGAACTGAATAGATATGATCGTACCCATAGACTGCTTTGCATTTGTAAAAATTATCTCAAATTCCAACAGATATTCAGGTAGTATCATTAGGTTCTGTGGCTAATTGTGTAGGTGACAGAAGAATACATCAACTAAAATGTGATGGATATTCAGTATAGGTAGTATCTTGAATTAATCAAAAAGTTTTGACCTCTTGTGTTGTTAGTTCAATAGGATTCACATTTCATGTATTTTCTATAATGGGAAGTATATTGCTTCTGTGAGAGCATCATGATAAAAATAGTGCTAGAAAAAATATCATTAGCGCTTTCTTCATAGTTTTACAACAAAATAAAATCTGGGTCATTATAATATTATAATAATCTAGTCGTATGATTTTCTGTACTATGAATAGGCTTTTTGAATATATGTTTTTTGTAATGATTTATTTCGCTGCTCTCATAAGCATGAGCATAAGATAGACTCTTTTCTCTGTGCTTGTCGGAGTGGTATTGGTGATGACTCATTTATCTTTGAGGGTATTGAGATGTACGAGATAATAAGGAGCTCCACTTTCAGGTGTCGCATACAATAGTCTAGAGAGTACAGTTCATAATTGTGCTCTAGTAACTATATTTTTTGGTGTAAAGGTGGTTTTACCTATTCCCATAAGTCATAACTGACAGGCTTTGATGATATAGCCTTGCATCTCTGTTGACTGACCAGTCGTATCAGTAAAGGTACAAACTGCTCAGGTATTTAACGTCTTACCAAGGACATTGATAGCATAATTTACTATCATCTTGGCCATGGTAGCTCTAGTAAGTACTCACGTCATATTAGCTTGTTTGATAGTTGGCATAGTAGTGATGCCTTTACTCAAGGCAAATTGGAATGCATCATTATATTCTTGGCTATAAGCGCTATCTCAAGTAGTGCTCGTAGTACTTCAAGTAGTGCTCGTAATACTTCAAGTAGTGCTCGTAATGTCTCAGGTAGTACCTCCAGACAATAAGTTATTCGTTATATCTCATGATGAAATAATAGTTTTAACTTTTGCTGTTCCACAGGTACCATCATAACGACTTGGAGAGAAATCACCTTTTGGACAATAATCTGTTGTTGGAGTAGAAACTCATCCTCCTCATCATCCTCCTCATCATCAACCTCATCAGCCGCCTCATGATGGAGGAGGAGAGTACGGTGTATACGCAACAAAGGTAGAAGCTGCACAGGTATATATGGTGATAGTACCACCATCACTAACGAGAATATCGGCACCATCATACTGATCACTAGGTATTCCAGAACTACAGGTTCATGTAGAATAAAGTGTTAATCATTTAAAGACTAATCCATGTCCATCATGATGATCAGCCCTAACTTTTGCAGAAGCAATACCACTTACTGGGATAACTATTTTAACAGGTTTGCTAAATAGTGCTCCTCCCAAAAAACTAAAATCGACATTAACAACTCATTGAATGGTACTAGAATCTATCACTGTATAGGTACCTGAAGTAGGGATATTAATAAGTCATGTCCAGATTCAACCATTTACAGGAGTAATTATCGTTCCTACAGGAATCACTATCTGTATATTGCCTTGTCAGGTAAATGCTCCCGTCATATTAGTTGATCATCCAGATAATGTTACACTAAGATTTGTTTGAGTACCTTGAGCATATCTAGAATCATTATTATTTGTGACTTCACCAGATACATATCCATATCATGTTCAGTATCCTCGTCAATTATCTCATAATCCGTAGCCATATAATAATTGTCCTCAAGAAGAAGCAGGAGTTAAATTTCCCAATCATCATGTCCTAAGAAATCAGGCAAAAGTACCAAAAATACCCCCTGCATAAAGTATGAAGAGAGCAACAGAAAGTACAGCAATAGTGGTACGATACTTTTTAAACAAAAATATTTTGAAAAAAAATATAAACTACACGCTTACATACTAGCATATTTTATAAAAAATGCAAGAGATTTTGACTGGACAAAAGCAGAAAAAATGGCTTATGATGGGTAATGGAGAATGATAGAAATTATAAACAACATGGTAGATTATTTTGGTAAATGAAATACATATATCATACTCTTATACGTGATTCCCCTACCAAGTCCTGGTGCTAAGGATTGAAAGAGAGGATGGAAGAGGGAATCTATACTAAAAAAAACGCTCCGCTAGGATCACTTTTTCTCTTGATAGAAAAACTAACGAAAAAGATCAAGCCAAATGCAATACTCTTAACATATATTTCATTGATAATTTTCCTACCAACTCGCCTCAAACCCCATTACATGGGTCCCCATTTCGGCTCGTTCCATTCTAATCTTTCATCAAAATATCGCTCACTATCTCGTGGCGTGCATCTGGCGAATATATTTAAGTTGCTTTACTTTAATCCTTAATTTTTAATCCTTAATCTCTTATTTCAATACGTCAGTAGGACAATTAACATACATATATCAGGTTTGGGTTACGATTTCCTCATGGGTCAGGCTTTGTTTGATATCAGGGAACATATTCCATAGCCAGACAAAGAAAAAGAGTATCGTAATAGATGATCAGATGATGAAGATATCATGGGTGATAAGTTTACGGAGAGATGAGAATCAGAGTATAAGCATAAGGATGATCCAGGTAAGGAAGCCTACAAGGATGCTATATAGATAGTTCTTATAAAAGGGGAGGGATTGGAAGTTGAGCATCAGGCATACCGTGACGATGCATGCGAGTAGAAATATGCAGTCTGCAAGCCTTATTTTTCTTGTTCAGAGTCGAACATCTCCTTTGATGATATCTTGGTAACTCACAAGGAAAGATACAATAAGGAGAAAGAGTCCTCCTCGCATATGGAGGAAAAGAATATTAGCAAAAAGATAATCTATAGCTCCTACAAGCAAATAGATGATAGAAAACATAAAGAGATAATGGCTGAATATATAGGAAGTTCAATTGTGGAGTAAGGTATATTGTTCACTCGTGAGATGTAGTCCGGTACGGAAGAATGCTTTCGTCTGGGTTTCTATCCAGAGTTTGACGCTTGGGAAAAAGAAGTAGAGAATAAGAATATTGATGCATCACAAAAAAATCATTCAGTTGTTGCTGATGGCTAATCACCGAACAATAAGCTGAAGAACTACAAAGAAGTAGATTAGAACAAAAAGTTTCTGTTGTTTCATAGATAATAATGAAGTAATACTTTACGATATCCTTCGACTTAGCTCAGGATGACATAGTAAATACTTGTCACTCTGAGTATAACGAAGAGTATAGTATGTATTATCTGTAATTTTTCAAGAACCAATATTTATTGAGTTTACTCATAGCTGCAGTTACAACAGCTGGAGTAGTATAATCAAATTTCTTGTCAGTTACTGCTTTACCTGCCTTAGTCATTTCTATATATAATTTTACTTTTGTAGCAAGTGCCATTTCGTTGGTAGGATCAACCTTGAGGACTTCATCGATAAGTGTAGAAGCTCCTGCGTAGTCAGCGTTACCAAGTTTATAATTAGCGAAGACAATCTTAGCTTCATAGGCAACGGTTTTATTTCCTCGAAGATTCTTATACCAAATATCTGCATCAGAAAGCTTACCAAGCATATAGAAATCGAATGCCTTATTAAATTTAACAGAATTACTATTTGGGCTAAGAGCTAATGCCTTATCCACATAAACCATAGAATCGTTATATTTTCACATTCTTGTGAGAATGATAGAAAATTCGACATATCTACTTACATTACTAATAATAGTTGATTCTACTTGCGTTAATGTGGTTTCAGAAGTTTTTATATCTCCTGCTTTATATTGAGCAAGTGCTTTTTTAGCAAGAGTTGTAGAATCTTTTTTATCAATAAGAAGAACCTTGTCATACGCTGCTATTGCCTGACTATAATTTGCTAATTTCATAAGAAAATCCCCTTTTAAAATATAGTAATCTTTATTTGTAACATCAAGCGATATTGCTTTATCAATAGCAGTGAGTCAATTCGTATACTGTTCAGTGGTAAGGAAAGTTAATGCTTTGGCATACAATGAACCAGTATCATTAGCATTGAGTGCTAATGCTTTATCAAGATATACAATAGCTCACGTGTTTTCTAAATTAGCAAGAGCTATTCATTTATTTGCTCGCAATTCTTCGGTTGCCAATCACCCTTGTTCTGCTTTATCAAAATACTTAATAGATCATTTATAATCATTTTTCTTACTTAATAGCATTGCTTTGAGAAAGTTTCCTTGAGGATTGTTGTTATCTATCGCAAGAAGTTTATCTAAACATGTATTTGCATCAGCAAATTTGTTAAGTTTATAGAGAAGTGCGCATTTGTAGAAAGTAAACATATCTAGATTCATAGTTCCACTGAGGTTGAGTGCATCGAGAGCGTTGGCATCTAGAGCAGATTGCATAGTTACTAAACCCTTGTAGAGCATATAGGTGTCTTGTGAAGTATCAAGTTTAGATGCTTTGTAGAAATCATTAATGGCATCATCATAGCGACCGAGTTTGACCAAAATTTTTCCTCTCGTAATGTAGGAAGCAAAGTCAGTACTATTGCCAGCAAGTTTCTGATTATAAAAATCGAGGGCTTCCTGATTTTTCCCCATATCATAGAGAATTTCTGCTTCTTTGATTCCTGTAGAAGATACTGAGGATGAGTGTTTAGTACATCCAGTTAAGAAAAAACATCCTATGAGTGCGATAATAGACACTACCATAGCATGGGAAAAACGTCTTGAAGTGAGTTTTTGCATGATAAAAAATATAACTATATAAAACATATACCTCCACAAATATTTAGTATATTTTTACAAAGTAGATAATATACCAAACGTTGCTTGACATAATTATATTATGGGTATATATTTATATAGAAAATGCAAGGGAATTTATGTAAAAAACACTAAAAGAATAAACTTGTTTTTGGGGAGTGAAAACATAGTGTTTCTAAAGATTTATATAATGAAATTTCATATAGATGTCATTATTCCAAAAGATTAAGTCATACCTCTTCAATAATACGAGTGCCAAACAAACAATAATCAAAAATACTTTTCGACTCCTTATAGCAGAAGGAGTAAGTAAAGGAAGTCTTTTTTTAATATCCATCCTGATTGCTAGACAATTAGGTCCAGAACAATTTGGCGTGATGAGTTTCGTGATAAGTTTCGTTTCTCTCTTTATTGTATTAACCGATTTTGGGCTAACAACACTTATGGTGAGAGAAGTTAGTAGAGACGAGAGTAAACTCTCAGAATATTTTGTAAATTGAAATTTTCTAAAGATAATTTTAGGGATAATAACTTTTTTTCTCGTAGGATGAATATCTCAATATATCGGAAAACCAGACTTTTATATTACATTGATCTTAATTTACTGTGGTTATTCAATTATAAATAATATAGGAGAATTTATTAGATCGTTTTTTAGGCCCAGTGAAGATATGCAACATGAAGCAATACTCAAGATAATTAATGGTATAATTGTAATAGCTATTCTATGATGAGCTTTATGGATGTGATATGGATTACAAGGGATATTTTATGCATACTTACTGTCTTGATCAATAAGCTTATTAATTTCATTATTGTTTGTTATAGGTAAAAAAACAATAGGTAGTTTAAAAACAATTAGAAGATCAATATTAATTTCTAGTATTAAAAATTGATTTTTTATATGCATGTGAACGATATTTATCTCAATGTATATAGGTATAGATCAAATAATATTGTGATTTTATAATTTAACACATGATTTGGGAATTTATGCATTTGCATATAAATTCACATTAATGTATGCTTTAGGGTGGTGAATGTTATTTCAATCGCTCTGACCCAACACATCTAAGTCAGTGAATATAAGAAAATATAATATGTGAATAAAAAAGATAGCTAATATTAATTTAATATTAATTATAATTATTGAAATACTTATATTTATAACATATAAATTTAATCTATTAAATTATGTTGGTCTATGAGAATATTCTCAATCTCTGGAAGTATTATCAATATTGATGATATATTGTTATATAGAACCTTTTGGATATCGAGCATATCTTCACCTCATTAGCATAGGAAAAGAAAAAACAACAACATTAATATTTTTTATTTCAGCCGTTTTTAATGTTATATGAAATCTTATATTAATACCAAAACTATCTTATTATGGTGCAATAATAACAACTATTGGGTCCTATTTTTTGATTTTCATATTTTCTCATTTATTTGTAAAAAAGTTTTTTAGATCTGAATCTATAATTTAGATGATAAATATTGTTTATTTTTTGAATAATATATTCAAGAATGATATTTTATTTGGATAACCATCAATAAACAGATGAAATTATTAATTATTCATAAATGTAGATACCCAACAGAAATAGGTAAATCAGACATAAACTGATATCTTAAATATTTTGAGAAATATAATGATTGAATAAATGATCTTTATTGTTTAGACAGATATGGAAAGAGGATTTTTGGTGATAGAGTAAGGATAAAAAATGATATTTTAGAAGATTTCGTATTTTCATTGAAAGCAAGCTGGTTTATTTTTAAAAACATAAAAAAATATAATACTGTATACTATATTAATCCAATATTTTTCTGAATATTTCCAATAATTATATCAAGGTTATTAGGAAAAAAAATTATATTTGATTTAAGAACGGGGCCTGTAAGAGAGAAAGATTTGATCTATAAAATAAAAATTTTTTTGGATAGTATAATTATTTGGATATCAAACAAAGTTGTTTTTATAAATAAAGATATTTATTACAAATTATGATACTGGGGACTAGGAAAAAAACAAATATTACAAACACTATTATGATATGAGCCTAATGATAATTATACAGAAGAAAAAAAATTATGCTTATGTAATTTAATTGAGGATAAAAATTATAAATTTTTATATGTTTGAAACTTAGGGAAAAAAAGAGAATTAGAATATATGATACAATGATTTAATGATTTTCCAAACACATCTCTTTATATTCTATGAGATTGAGATAATATAAATTATTTAAAAAATATAGCACAAAAAAACATATATTTTCTATGATCTGTTCCATATGAAGAAGTAATATGATATATGAAATACTGTGATTATGGTGTCTCATTCATTCCAGAAAAGGGGTTCTATGATTTACAACCGCCACTCAAAACAATTGAATATCTTTGAGCTTGATTACCAGTATTATGAACAAATACACAAGGAAATATGAAATTTATAAACAAAAAAAACTGAGTTATAATACAAAAATACAAATCATCGGAATCTATAAGAAATGCAATAGAAAAAATAATCAAAACTCCTTTTGATAAATGAGAAATAAAATTATTAGCAAAAAGATATACACGAGAAAATATAGTTAGTAAGATCTATGATTTTATCAAAGTTAGATAATAGTTTTATTTTTGATATATTCTCATTTGTTTAGATTCGTATATGAGATTGCCAGTATTATATATATTATATGTAATAATCCAATCTCCAGTTGTTAAATTTGCCTTATTCGTAACAATAGATTTATAATTAGCAAATTGTAATTCAAAAAAACTTATTCAAGTATCAAAATAATATTTTTTATTGTTTGATATATTTTTGGCAAGATATACGGTGATTTCTGTTTCTCATTTTCGCAGTTTAAACCATCATTCAGAGCTATTTACAGTAAGTATTGAAAACATAAGAATAGTATTCACAATTATAATTTTAATCCATGGATTATATTTTTTGAGTGTTTGTATAAATCCATAAGAAGCAAGGATTATCAAAGGAAATATAAAATATCATTGCATCCTATCCATTGGAACATTTATATAAAATCTTGTTCAATTGGTTAATATAAATGTACCTAAGAATAGCACAAAAAAAGGAATCATGTAGATATATTTTTTTCGAGTTGTATGTTTTTTAGCGTAATATATCAATCATAAAAAAGAGAAAATTATGATTAATAATGAAGAGAATGAAATATAATCAGTAAATGATGGTGCAGTGAAGCGAGTAATATCTCAATAAGACTGAATATTACTGCCAATGTTTTCGGTTAGTTGAGCAGTATAATTGGATATTAATATTTTTAAAACAGGGAAAGATAATATAAATACACCTACCAGCATAATAAGTAGTTTAGTAAATCATCTTAATCTTTCCTTATATAATATAACCAAACTGAATCAAAATATAATTAATGCAGCGATAACGAAAGATGGAATGTGATAGTAGATAGAAATAGAAGTAAAAAAAACGATAAAAAATAAATAAAAATTATTCTTTTTATAAATATACAAAGTTGAGAAAAAAAGTAGTAATCAATGAAATATTAGTACAAAATTTTCTGGAAACGTAATCCAAGCTCTATACCAAAAATAGCTATATCAAAGCAATAAACAGACAATAAGCGGTAGATGAAAAATATTTTTTTTATTCGTTAGTATAAATTTTCTAATAAATATTAGAATTACCAATAGTAAGAAGAATCTTGTAATAAAACCAAAGTATTTAAATATAGAAATATAATCGGCTCATGTTATTAGATGGAATTCATACAAATAGGTTCTCATAAAGCTTGGATATTGTGTAGAAAAAGTATTATCATATAATTTAATTTCATTTCAATATAACTGTTCTGGTTCTAAATTTTTAGTTAATGACATATGTACCCAAGGATCTATAGCAAAAAGTCAATTAAAATTAATTATTTTAGAGATTGGTATTAGAAAAAATAGCATAACCAGTGTGGTACTTAACAGTATAAGTAATATTTTTTTATTGAATTTTATCATTATCTCTTTTATAATTTAGAATATATTATATTATATTGTTTTACTAAATTATTCCATGAATAATCTATAATTTTATTGTTTTGTTGTCTTGTTCATTTAATGAGTTTATTAAATTTTATATATTTCTGATAAATAATAATTTCATTTTCAAAATTCTGTTTTAATATTAAATGAGTTTTTATTGTTGAACATAAGACCTTTTTACCAGCAGCAAGATATTCCAAAATCTTTAATGGAAAACTATTTCTAAAAACAAATATATCTGGCAAGTGACACAGTCCATAATCAAAAAGTTGAATATGGTTTATAACCTCAGATTGTGGCATTTTATCTAATAAAATGAATTTATTCTGTATATTATTTTTTGCAATAACATCTTTGATATTGCCAATATCATTTCCATCTCCAATAAATAGGAATTTTCAAGTAAAGTTTACAATACCATATAAATTGTCTTTTATAAATTTAGGCAACTCTCTCATACTAGACATATTACCTATATATCAGATTATTATATCATCTTTATTGATTCATAGTTTTTGTTCTAATTTGTTTTTCTCATGTTGAGATAATTTTATATTGAATTTTGTAACATCAACTCATGACGGAATTATAGAATAATTATTTTTTAGTAATATATGATATTTCTCTCCATAATAGTCTTTGGTTCATTCTGTGATAAACACAAAATAATTAACAAATCTTATCAAAATTCTTTCTTCTAAATGCATAACGTGCTTTATAAAAGTCTTCTTATTCGAAATCCATTTATTTGCAAAACTCATCTCAATCCAGGGACTTCTAACATCATATATCAGTCTGGTTTTCCGATTAACAAAAATTTTAAATAATACTCCCGCAAGTAGCGATGAATTTGGATAAAAACAATGTAATATATCAATATTCTGCTTCTTATTTTCTCTTAAAAGTATTTTAAACGCCCTCCAGGAAAACAATATATTATCTTTGATAGAATATAGTCATGTTTGTGTGCTAAATATTTTATGAATATTTGTCTTTATATCAGATATTTCAGATTCGTTTTCTATTCCTCAACAAATAAGATTAAAAGAAAAATCACTTCATCATAGATATTTACTTAATAAGTTTGTTAAAAAAGTAGACAAAGCTAAATGTCATCAAATTTCTGTATTTTCTAATATAAATATTCTCTTCATCTAATTTTTATCTAATATTTGAATTAAATCTGTAGCTCTTTTGAAACTACTTATAGGACTTTTATTTGTTTCTTGGATAAAGTTCCAAGTATCTTCTATAGCCTGTTTAATAGTTCTTTTACATTCCCGTCACAAGATTTTTTTTACTTTGGTGACATCAGCTATACTAAATGCGACATCTCAAGATCTTTTATCTACAACCTCATAGGGAATTTTTTTTCATATTACATCACTTACCATTTGTATCATTTCAATGACACTAGTCCCTTTCCCAGTTCATATATTACATATTTGAAAAGATTCCTTCTCTATATTTTCATAAGCTAATAGGTGAGCTTCTGCTAAATCCATGACATGGATGTAATCTCTTACACCAGTACCATCAGGAGTAGGATACGTATCACCAAAAACCTTTACAATATTTTGTTCTCAGACAACAACTCTAAAGATAAAGGGGAGTAGATTGTTTGGTACGTCTTTTGGGCTTTCTCATAATAAACGACTAGGATGTGCTCATATAGGATTGAAATATCTCAGACAAAAGACATCCCATCATCTGTGAGATGCAAGATCTTCTAAAATATGTTCCAATACAAGTTTAGTAGTCCCATAAGGATTTATCGTTTTTAAATATCAATCTTCATGGAAAGGAATATCGTTTTTTAAAGAATCATATACGGTTGCACTTGATGAGAATACTATTTTCTGAACATGATATTTATCCATAATACGAAAAAGGATAGTACTTCAGTATATATTATTATCATAATATTGGTAAGGTTCTGTACAACTTTCTCCAACGGCCTTAAGTCAGGCAAAATGAACAACCCCATCAAAATTATTTTCTTGAAAAATATTTTCGATTCAAGACAAATCTTGTATATCGCACTTATAAAACTTTATTTTTTTTCAGCCAATGGATTCTAATTTTTCCAAGACATCAATAGAACTATTTGATAAATTGTCTACGATAACGATATCACAATCTTTTTTGATAAATTCTAAAACCGTATGGGATCATAGATATCATAATCATCAGGTTATAAGTATTTTTTTGGACATAAGATTAATTTTTAAATAAAACTATTTCTTCTCATACTTCATTTCTTTAAGTGTCTTCATGTTTTCTTCTATAAGGAACCTATTCTTTGCAGTCAGATCAGCTATCAATCCAAGTATAATCAACAGAAATCATACCTGCATAATCAAACTACTGATAATCAATGACTGTATCTTACCAGTTCAAGTCACTGTAAAATAATAATATACAAACCTCAATATCTCTATTCAGCCAACCAAAAGGAATGGTACGCTTGCTCTCAATCATATTTTGAATGGTTCATACATAATATAGACTCTTATAATGGTAGATGCTGATCTCTTCATATGTTGCCACATACTGGTGAATAACCTTGACTCACGAGTGACAGGATTGGTAGTTATCGGAACCCATTCTATATGGATTCATTTCTTATATGCCTGTATGATAGTATCTATCACATAAGAAAACTTTGAGGTAACATTGAGTTCTATAAGAGCGTCTTTACTATATGCCCTAAATCCACTTACACTATCAGGTAAGGTCTCTCCTACCATATTGCTTACCACCTTATTCCCAAATCGCTGGAAAAATCTCTTGAGAGGACTAAATTTTTCCTCCTTTGTTGGATTACGGTTTCCGATTACCATGTCAGCTCTATGCTCTAGTATAGGTTGTACAAGATCCGCTATATATCTGCTAGGATATTGATTATCAGCATCAGTATTGACCAGGATATCAGCTCAAAGTTTGAGAGCATTATTTACTCATTCTCTGAAAGCAGATCATAATCATTTATTTTTTTTAAATCTAATAATATGATGTATTCAGAGCTCTTTAGCTACCTGAGAAGTTCTATCGGTACTTCCATCATCGATGACCTGATATTCTATGCTATCGATTCCATCAATGTGTTTGGGTAATTCTCTGACAACAAGAGGAAGCGTTGCTTCTTCATTCTTGCAAGGGATCTGAATAATTAATTTCACCATACTAAACGACAATAAAATAAAACCACATAATTCTTAATCTTTCAATTTTCCACCTTTCAATTATTA
>CAZTFP010000014.1:0-41854 GCA_964613015.1 uncultured Candidatus Peribacteria bacterium
TAGCATTTGCCATCAAGAGACTCAAAGAAATCAAATGTTATAGAGGTATGAGACACAATCTTGGATTGCCCGTAAGAGGACAATTGACGAGAAAAAATGGGAAAACAGCAAAAAAACTTCTTGGAAGAAATAAGGTAAGACCAGTACTTAAGAAGTAACTATTAGTTAAAAATTCAAAGCACTATACAAATTAAATAAGTGCATCAAGCAAATATATTTATCATTTATCATTGTTTACACATATGGCTACACCTACAGCTACAAAAGCAAAAGTCGCTACTCCAAAAAAGAAAAAAGATACCAAATTGGATAGTTGAGTTCTTCATGTACAAACTACTGACAATAATACCATTCTCGCATTGGTAGACGATGCTGGTAACAAAATACTTTGAGGAGGAACAGGAAAACTCGGCTACAAAGGAAGTAAAAAAAGCACACCTTATGCTGCTGAAGTTTTGACGAAACAAATATTGAAAGAAGCTCAATGATTTGGACTCAAAGAAATAGGAGTCATCTTTAGAGGATGTGGATTAGCAAGAGATGGTGTTTTCAAGGCTATCAACGAAATATGACTTATCGATATCGCATATATCAAGGAAAATACTGCTATCCAATTTGGATGATGTAAATGAAAAAGAAAAAAGAGAATTTAATATATGTAATATAATCCACTTAGTACCATTTTAAATTATAAATTGCCTTTTAATGAGATATACGGGACCTAAATTTAAATTATGTAGAAGAGAACAAGTAGATCTATTCTGATCCAAAAAATATAATGTAAAAAAGAATAGAAGCTTACCATGACAACATGGTGCTAATATGCAAAGATCTTCTGAATATGGGAAACTTTTGAGAAACAAACAAGTTCTTAAGAGAATGTATATGTTATCAGAAAGACAATTTGTGAGAATCGTAAAAGATATTGCTGCTAAATATGCAAAAAATAAAAATATCACGCATGATACTGCCTTGTTTCAATTCTTAGAAAAAAGAATGGACTCTACAGTATATAGATCATGACTTGCAAAAACTATGATGCAAGCAAGACAAATGGTTAATCACGGTCACTTCTTATTAAATGGAAAGAAACATAATATTCCGTCATCATTTGTGAGTATCGGTGATAAAATCAGTGTCAAAGAAAAATTGAAAAACTCTACACTCTACAGCCAAAATGCTGCAGATATCAAAGGTAAAACACCTTCATGGGTAAAATTGGATAAAGCATCTAATGCTGTAGAAGTACTTAGTGATCCTCAAGTTGGAGAACTTGGTATACCTGCTGATCTCTTGAAAGTTATTGAATTTTATGCGAGAGCATAATCTTAGCATCGTATGTAAGCATAACCTTATTATTATATCTAATGAAACAAAAAAAATTTTTACTCTTTATTACTCTGCATGTTGGATATACAAAAATTCATCTGAGCTCCAAAAATTATTGTCTCACAAGTAGACGATACAACGACCAAATTTGAGGTGAAGTATCTGCCTAGAGGATTTGGACAGACACTTGGAAACGCATTAAGAAGAATTATTTTGTGATACAGTATTGGGTGAGCTATCACTGGGTTAAAAATCAAATGAGTAAATCATGAATATCACGTAATAGATTGAGTAAAAGAAAGCGTAATTGATATGATGTTAAACTTCAAAACACTTCGTTTCAAAGTCGATGAAAAAGCTGACAATATCCAATGGGTTTCTCAAAGATTTTCAGGAATAGGACTCTATACATCAAACAATATCAAACTTCCTGCTGGTATTGAATTACTCAATGAAGATGTAGCTCTCTTTGAAATCACTGATCCTTCACTTGAACTCAATATTGATATCAGAATAGAAAAGGGATATGGATATTATAGTATTGATTACCTTAGATCTCGCGATAGAAAAGATGAAGATATCGATGCAAATATGTTGTTGATTGATAATGAATTCAAAATTATTGATTATGTAAAATATGAAGTTGAAGAAGTTATTGAAGACTTTACGTGATCTATCAAAGACTTATTGGTTATCGAAATCAGATCATGGTACAAAGGTGTTTCTCCAAAAGAAATCATGATGTTTGCATGAGAAGTATTAGCTTCATATGCTAAATTATTCATCTTTGATAATATATACATCGACAGATCATTCCTCGTAGATATTGAAGACCTTGATAGAGTACAAGACAAATTCCATGAAGAAGCTAGTATCAAAACTATGCCTATCGATGCGCTTCCTCTCAGTGAAAGGACAAGAAATGCATTGATCAAAAATAATATATTGTATGTAGAAGATCTCGAAAAAAAGAAGAAAGGAGAACTTTTACTTATGAAATGAGTCGGTAGAAAGGCTATCGATGAAATCAATAGTGCATTGGCAAATATCGATAAAGCTTTGATAGGATAATATATTCTCCTTCAAAAATACGTTTCAGTAGTTATGTATTTTAATTATATTATAGTTTGGTACCATGAGACATAAAGACAATAAAATGCTCGAATTACATACAGGAGCAAAAAAAAGAGATGTATATATCAGACAGTTATTGACCAATCTTGTAAAAAACGGCAAGACAACTACTACACCAAAAAGAGCTAAAGTACTTAAATCTGAAATAGATTCTTTTTTTGCTAAGCTGGTTAGTATAAGCAAAAAACTTGATGAAAAAGATGCAAAAAGAGAATGCATTAGATATATCAAATCTATCATTTTCGGTGAAGCTGAAGGAAAAAAAGTATTGAATGTACTCTTACCTAAATATATCGAATCATGATCTACCTCAAGTTTCGTAGCTGATTATAAATTGGGGTTTAGAGTGGGTGATGGTGTTCAGAAAATATTACTTAAATTATTATAGTTTTAGTATTTTGAAATGTTGTATAATGGAATTTACAAAAAAAGATCTTAATAAAACGCTTCGAGTAAAACCAGCTGATATGCAAAAAAATAGAACATGGTGGAAAATCGATGCAAGTGGAAAGGTACTTTGAAGATTGGCTGTAGATATTGCAAAATTGCTCTTGGGAAAACACAAGGCGTATTATGCTGATTTCTGGGATGCTGGTGATTTTGTAGTGGTAGAAAATATCGACAAAATCAAAGTAACGGGAAAAAAACTTCAAGATAATCTCATGTATGCATACAGTGGATACAAAGGAAATCTCAAACAAATCACTCGAGAACTTGTGATGAAGAAAAATCCTGAAAGATTGCTTACCGCTGTGGTAAGAGGTATGCTTTCCAAAAACAAACTTAGAGACAAGAGAATCAAAAGGATGAAACTTGTGGTATGAACAACTACTAAATACGATCATTTTAAACCAGTAAACTTATCTAAATAATGGCAAACAAAGACTATACCTATGCTATAGGAAGAAGAAAAGAAACAACTGCTGTTGTTAAACTTTTTGGAAATGGAGATGGTAATTTCACCATCAAAACCTCTAACGGATCACAAAAACCGTTGGCAGATTATTTTGGAGGAAATCTTTATCTTCTCGAGGCTGCTCTTTTACCACTCAAAACTTTGGGTATTGATTACCTGAAGAAATTTGACGCTGAAATCGTTGTCAGTGGATGAGGAATATCAGGTCAAGCTGATGCTATCAAACTATGATTTGCAAGAGCATTGATCGAATGGAATCCTGAACTTAGACTTACTTTGAAACCTTATGGATTACTCAAAAGAGATCCTAGAATCAAAGAAAGAAAGAAACCAGGTTTGAAAAAAGCGAGAAAAGGACCAACATGGTCAAAGAGATAATCGTTCTCTGATATATTTTCCAGAAAGAAGTACCGTGGAATCGGTATTTTTTTTTGATTTTGAAAAGCAAATCCATATATCAGTGTCTGAACTTTTTATTTTTTTTATTATTCATAGCAGATGGACAAGGATTTGATATTCCTCGGCATCCAATGATGTGGGAAAGGAACTCAAGGTAAACTACTTTTTAAAGAATTTCCCAATACGGTCTATATGGAAATGGGACAACTTTGTAGAGCATTGATGTCCAATGATAATTGTGTCGGAAATTATATCAAAAATGTAGTAAATAACGGACTGATGATTGACAACTTTATCACCCATGATTTGTTGCATTCGACCATACAAATCGCTCAAAAACTAGGTAAATGAATCATGATGGACTGATTTCCTAGACTGATGGAACAAGCTGAGTTTATGATCAAAAAAATGGAAGAATACAAAAGAGATTATCTTGTTATCCATTTTGAATTATCCAAAGAAAAGGCTATCGAAAGAATGATAAAAAGAGCAGCTATCGAATCTCGTACGGATGATACTCCCGAAGCTATGGAACATAGGATTTCTATTTTTATAAATGAAACCCTTCCTGTTATCAAACACTTTGCATCCTTGGGTAAAGTCGTTACGGTAAATGCGGATGGGGATATAGAAAAAGTACAAGCAGAACTAAGAAGTAAATTAGGACTTTAATTATTTAAAAACCTCTATGGCTAAAGTGCTCACGAGAGTGAAAATTGATAAAATATGATATGGATGAGTAGGACTTGCGAGAATGAGTGATGGAAAAAGAATCTTGATCAAATGAGGTGCTTTACCCTGAAGTATTGTAGATTTGAGAATTGTGAAACAAAGAAAAGATTATGTAGAAGCACATATAACTCATGTCCAAGAACTTGATCCCAAAATCGTAGATGGGGAGATTTTTTGTCCTCATTTTTTCTCATTACTATCATCAAATGATATGAATACAGAACCATGGAAAATTGGCTGTGGCGGGTGTAAATGGCAGATGTTGAGTTATGGTAATCAATTGAAACTCAAAGAAGATATCGTCAATGACGCATTTACCAAGATCAAGAAAAAATTACCAGAACTGCAGGTATTGTCTATCATTTGATCACCTGAAGAAAAAAAATATAGAAACAAAATAGAATTTAGTTTTGGGAAATATATAACCAATACATTGAAAGATGGAAAGGTGGAATCATTGGAAGATGGAAAGAAAAAGGAAATTACCGTCTTATCTGACCGAAGTGTGGGCTTCCATAAGCAAGGAGAATTTAGTAAAATCATTGATATTCATAATTGTGCTCTCATCTCTGATGAAGCGAATGCGCTGTTTCAATATATCAAACAGCTTTGCAAAGCATCAGGACTCCCCGTCTATGATCAGATGACGCATCAAGGGTTCTTTAGACATATCGTGATCAGAGAAGGTACGAATACTGACCAATTTCTTGTGAATCTTGCTGTCGCGGATAAAAATATCAAAGATACGGATATGCAACATTGGGATGATTTTCTAGAACTCTTGAAAAAAGATAGTTTTTTGAATGAAAAAGTAACTACACTAGTTATTACGTATAATAATGGACTAGCCGATGTTATAAAATCACAAGAATGTACCATAAAAACATTTTGGTGAGAAGGACATATTTATGAAAAACTTATCTTCAAAAATACCATCAAGACAGTAGACGAGACCGTTGACGATATAGATAAAATACAAAGCACATGAACGACTGAGATCTCTTTCAGGGTTTCTCCTTTTTCGTTTTTTCAGACGAATACACTCTGAGCACAACAGCTTTTTGGTCAGGCAATGAAAATGGTCGGAAATATCGAAGGAACTATCCTTGATCTCTATTGTGGAACATGATCTATCGGTATCAGTTTTTTGAAAGTAGGAAAAGGCAAAAGACTTGTCGGTATAGAAATCGTCGAAGAATCAATCGCTGATGCGTGGTATAATGCGAAAATCAATGGTATCGAAGATAAAGTGGTATTTTTGGCCAATCCTGCAGAAAAAGCATTTACTCAGACTCCAGAAATCAGAAACAAACTCAATAATCTTGGACTCGTCATCATCGATCCTCCCAGGGATGGTCTCCATAAAAACGTCGTCCAGATGATCTGCGATCTCAAAAAAGAATCTGACTTTAAATTGTTATATATTTCCTGTAACCCCGTTACCATGGTCAGAGATATAGAACTTTTGCTAGCAGGATGATTTAGTATCAAAACTATCCAGCCGGTTGATATGTTTCCTCAGACCCATCATATAGAATGTATTTGAGTATTGACTTAATTTATTAAATATTTATAGTATCGATATTTATCTACTGATCATCTTCTATGTCTGAACACTTGGATGCAAGATATGATGAACCAAATAAAATCGATAATATCCTCAAAAAAATGAGATTGGATAAATTATATACCGAAGCATTAAAAAGTACAAAATTTGCAAATAGGATTGTCATTTATCTCCGTGGATACAATCTAAAAATAAAACAGTTAGATCCACTCTATCAGCAGGCATCTGAATGTATCGCTGCGTTTGATGCATATTTTTTGCAGGAAAGAAAATATTTGGTAAAATATATGCAACAGCCAACCAAACAAAAGATAGGAAAACGAGATATGTATGAATACATCCAGGATATCCAAAAAAATCTCGATACATTCGAAGCTACCTATGAACCACTTCAGACCAAGATGAAATCTATCGCCAACACATTTGTCAACGAGCAAGATAGAAATGAGCAGATATTTAAGGTAGATTCTTTCTGTGATCTATTTATACAAATCTATATTGATATCTCAGAGATACAGGAGACCTATGATTATCTAACTAATATTGTGTAAAGATTGTGTGACCGTAAAAAACTATGTTGCATTAGAAATCCTAGTACAAAATAGTATACTGCATATGATTTACTTTTATATTTTATCGTATGATAGGTATCCAAGAAAATGTTTCGCTGAAATACTACAACACCTTTGCCGTTCCTGTACAAGCAGATTTTTTCGTTGAAATAATGAATGAACAAGAGATTTTTGATTTGATTTCAGACGATATTTTCACTTCACAACAACGTTTAATTCTGGGTGGGTGAGCCAATATCCTTTTCACGAAAAATTATGAATGATTGGTAATTAAGGTTTCTTTGCTAGGAAAAGAAATAGTAAAGGAAGAAAGTAATGACGTCTATGTGAAAGTCGGCGCCGGCGAAAATCGACACGAGATTATGATGCGAAGTCTGGCACAATGATATGTCTGAGGAGAAAATCTTGTCCTTATCCCTGGACAAGTTTGATCTGCTCCCGTGGGTAATATCGGTGCCTATGGCAAAGAAGCAAAAGATATTATCACTGAAGTTGAAGGAATAGATATTAAAACGAACACAAAAAAAGTACGAACAAATAACGAATGCAGATTCGCCTATCGTGAGAGTATTTTTAAACATGAGCTAAAAAATAAAGTAATAATTACTGCGGTTACTTTTGTATTTAAAAAACAATCAAGCGATTATATACCCAATATCCAATACACTGATATCCAAGAACGTCTATTTGCTGAATGAAAAGATCCGATCACCATCACCGCTCAAGAAGTAGCACATATCATCATCACTATCAGAGAAGGAAAATTACCTGATCGAAAAAAAATTGGCACTGCAGGAAGTTTTTTCAAAAATCCCATCGTAGAAAAAGATCAGTTTGAAAAGTTAGTATTGAAATATCCCCAGATCAAATGAAATGAAATCCAAATTTCTGAATTTTGAATTCTGCATTCTGCATTCAAGTTATCAGCGGGTCAACTTATCGAGCTTGCCGGGTTTAAATGAAAATCAGAATGATCAGTCGCTACCTATGATAAGCACGCGCTCATCATCATCAACAAGGGTGGTGCAAGTGGTACAGAGATACGAGCATTTGCTCAATCGATACAGAAAAAGGTTTATGAACTATTTGGTGTAAAATTAGAACCAGAAGTAATTATTATGTAAATATTTAGTGATAAAAAAACCTGCGATACTGCAGGTTTTTTTGTATGATATAAGTTTAAATAATTTAGTAGACGTAAATATATCTAAGAACATCTGATCCTTTTGGATATGTACAATTTCCATTTCCATCGTTTGTTGCTGCCGTTGCTGTATCAGCCTTAAATATTTTACATAAACTAGCAGTAATACTTTCATACGTAGATGTATTTGCAATGTTTCATGTATATACCCAATTCGATCATCATTCGGTTTCTGCACCAGCCATAAGAACAAATCCATTATTTGCAATTCATCATTTTGTGATTGTTATATAGCTATATTGTCATGAAACAGCATTTGCAATTCAAGTAAAAAGTCTGCTGGTATTAGGATCTTCTGGGATACTAGACATTCATGCTGTTATCAAATCTCCGGAAATCTGTGATAGAGCACATCCATTTGTACATGCAGGAAATTGTCCTCTATCTATCTGATACGATACCAATGCTGTTGCTACTTGAGCAAGATCAGCTTTACGAGCCACGTCATTTGCTCTTCCTCTTGCACTTGCAAGTCTTGGGATAAGTGCTGCAGCAAGGATACCGATGATAACGATTACTATAAGCATTTCGATAAGCGTAAAACCCTTTTTAGCTTTTCTAGAAAACATCGAATACAGAAAAATAGTAAAAATTTTATTATTTATGGTATAGATATATGCAATGCAGTAGGAATTTCAATAGGTAGTTAGTGTTGGTGAAATAATTATTTGAGGATATATTTTCCTGGCTCATTCTCACCTACCAATCACTTGATCTCTAAGATCGTAAGCAAAGAAATACTTTCCTGAATATCCATTCACGTACCTTGGACCAATGCATGGATAGCTACTCATTGATCGCGAGAGAGGCATGATACGAGGCATTGTTCTTGGTCGGTAAGGTGGATCGTAGGCTGAGGTCTGGAAGAAATATGTTTTGAAGTAAAATGGGTAGCGAGAAAGCTGGAGAGAGAAAAAATTGGATGGATGAAACCTGTTTCTATGTAGTGTAAGACGCCTGCACTTGTCTGAGAAAAGATTGAATTTGGCGTAGCATAGATGGGCTTTTTCATGGCTATCGCACAATCGACAGTAATCAAACTGCCTGATTTTTCTCCTGCTTCTGGCACAAAAAGCACATCAGAGAGTCCAGCTATCAAGCGATTTCTCTGTGGAAATGTATATTTTGTCGGTGGTTCTCAGAGCTTATATTCTGAGATTACCAATCCGCCAGCAGCGACTATTTGCTGGATGATTGTACGTTCTTGTTTCTTGAGATATCGTCACAAGCCTCATCACAATACTGCAATAGTAGGAATATTGTAGTCATGAGAAAGCTGGTGACAGAGTTGATCTATGCCTTCTGCCATCCCAGAAACCGTCACGATATCATGATCTTGTGTCGAAGTGAATAGATTTTCTAGTACTTGTTTTCCGTAGAGCGACATCTTTCTAGGTCAGACAATGCCTAGCGTCTTTTGGTTAAGCAGAGAAATATTTCCGAGGTAATAAACTATGTGTACTCTTGGTCTGATAGGAAGTAATTTGTAATGAAAATCTTGATCTGAATCGAGCATCGCTCAAATTTTGTTTTCCTGGATTCGAGTTTGAAGTTTGTCATATTTGGTGGTATCGTAGTCGGTCATGGTTTGGATGTGACCATATGAAATTTTGGGATCTAAAGAATAAAGAATTGCTTCGTGCTGCATGGTCGGTTTTGCTCACATAAAAATTCTAGTAAATTATAAATATATATATCTATTTTTCAATACTTACTTATCATTATTCTTCTGTCAAAACTATCATTGACAATACTTTTTGGATATTTATGCTTGAAATACACTATAAACTTGACTACACTTTCGCCTACACGATTTTTTTTATGTTTTCCGAAGGATATTATGTTAGTGAAGTTAAATAATATTATCATGTTTGCGTTGATTGCGTTTTTCATTTCCTGGATTCTGTATCCGATATATATCAGTATTTTGAAAAAATATAAGTTTGGAAAAACTATCCGCGAAGCAGCAGTTACCTGAGAGAAATCAACCATCTTTTCTCAGCTCCATGAACACAAACAAGGGACACCTACGATGTGAGGCGGGATTTTTTTGATAGTCATGGGACTTATGGTAGGGCTTTCTTTTATGCTGAAAGACTATGGATTTATCAATAATACTTTATTTAATAGACAGGAAACGTATGTCTTACTCTTTGGTTTCTTTAGTATGGGACTGATAGGACTCGTAGATGATTTCCTCAATATCAAAGGACATGGTGCAGTAAAATGACTCAGTGCAAAAGCTAAACTCATCGGTATGGTGGTTTTTTCTGCATTTATCAGCCGATGGTTTTATAGTAGATTGGGTATCGATTATATCAATTTTTGGCCAATCGCAGGCAAAATATCTCTCGGATTATTCTATCCCCTCATCACCTTTTTCGCTACTATCGCGATTGTCAATGCTATCAATATTACGGATGGATTGGATGGACTTGCTGGAGGACTCATGACAATTATTCTTTTTGTCCTTGGTGTTATTTTGTTTTTTAATCAGACCTATATCGCCACTACCGTCATTGCTATCATGGTAGCCATGCTTGTGGCATTTATGTTTTATAATATCTATCCTGCCAAGATTTTTATGGGTGATAGCTGAGCATTTGCTCTGTGATGACTCATAGCATCACTCCTCTATTTTCTCAACATGAGAACCGGTATCTTGATGCCTTTTATCATACTCTTCTGACTTTTTATTATAGATCTGACATCAAGTTTTCTGCAAATATTTTGGAAAAAGTATTTCAAGAAAAAACTTTTTGCTGTATCGCCACTTCATCATCTGTTTGAGCATAAAGGAATCAATGAAACGACTATCGTTATGAAAGCATGGTTTATACAGGGTATCTTGGCTGTCATTACTATCGTCATATTATTCTATCAGTTTAACAAAACATTTATAAAATAAAAAAACATCCTAAGTAGTGGAGAGTGAATATATCAATTTATTAACTCTCAACTTTTCAATTTTCAATATTTTAATTATTTAGTTCTCTAAGTATGAATCAAAACAAACTCATAAAAATCCTTACCATCATTGCAAAGATATTTTTTATCTGACTTTTGCTCCAGTTTTTCTTTCAGACTTTTGTCACGTATAGACTATGATTTGACTCGACTATCTGGAAAATTATTTGGATGCGAAAAGAGATTATTATCATCGGATTGCTTGGATTTTTGGGACGATACTTTTGGAAAAACAAAAATTTCAAAGAATTTTTTGAATCATTTCCTTTGAAAAATTTTGTACGGGTATTTGTCGCAACTCTTGTGGTGAGTTTTTTGGTATCTGTGTTTATCAATCATACCTGAATCGGAACATGGCTTATGTCCGTCAGATATAGTATGATAGGGTTTCTGATTTTTATTGTGTTTTTTACCATCAGTATATTATTTTTTGGTGCCAGAGAAATTAATCTCGTCAAACGATATAGTAGACTTATGAAGACGTTATTGGTGGGAAGTTTGATTTGGCGAGGTATACTTTGGCTCATGCCCAATCTATTAAAATTTGCTTGATATAACCAATACAACTATGAGGGAGATGTCGGTATTGCTCCTCCTGCAGTCTATTATACACAATACGATAGTGGATATGCTCGTGATCAATTTCTCTTTGAAAGACCCATCAGCCGATGATTTTTCTTGATTGCATTTTGGCCGCTATTTTTTGTTTTGTGTTTCAAAAACAAACCACTGAGAGATAAAATATGACGATGAAGTTTGTATGGAATCGCCATCATATCTACATTTTCTAGAGCAGCTTGGGCAGTATGGATACTCCAGACCATCGTTCTGGTCCTCTTACAATTCCCGAAAAAATACTGGAAGATGGCCCTGCGATGATTTATTCCACTGTTTTTTGTCTTTGGGATAGTAACATTTCTTGGACAGAAACAAATCATCACAAGAGAATTTTCCAACACCTGACATTTTAGACTCGTGATAGAAGCATTTCAGAAAATATGAGAGAGACCTATTTGGTGACAAGGTGCGGGAAGTGCTTGACCAGCATCACATCAGATACAAGGAATCAAAGCATATAACCCAGAAAATCAGTACTTACAAATATGGCTAGAATATGGAATTTTGGGATTTTTGGGACGATTATATTTATATTGATATCTTCATTATATCGCATATAAATCCTATGAAGAAGAAAAAAATACAGATAACAAAATCACGAAGAAAAGAAAATTGTATTGAACTATTGTCTTTGCATTTGGCGTAGGAATTTTGGGATTGAGTATCGAAGGATTGGTACTGCAGAGCTTTGTGGATAGAATGATTGTCTATCCGTTTATGGCCTTGTTTGCTATCGCATATGGCTTGTATATAAAAGAAAAACATGTACATAATAAATAAACACTCTCCTTTTGAAAAAAATCGGCAATATGCCGATTTTTTTTATCCATAAATTGCCTTTTTGATCATCTCTTTGTGATCCGGAAATGCAAAAATAATATTGTCTAAGTTTTTTGGATCTTCTTCGATTATTGATTTCGCATCATCTCAAGCATTTGCTGTTCATCAGATTATTTTTGCCTTGAATGCACGGCTTACATTGTGTGCACGAGGATCCCTATTGGGTTCATCTCGTACTCAAAGTTCTTCTACTATCTCTATATCATATCATGTTTCTTCTTTTACTTCTCTTATAGCCGCATCCTTTCCTCTTTCCCCATAATCATTAAATCATCCTGGTAAGGCTATTCATTCTGGAAAATTTTTTCTTTGGATCAAAATCAGTTTTCCTACTTCATTCATAAAAACAGCATCTACTACCAAACTAGGAGTTTTTCTTTCTGCATTGAATATTTCTCTAAGTCTTTGAAATGCTCTTATTTCTCATAAATATTTAACTACTCATGAGGGAAGAACTTTTTCTAACGCCTCAATATTTCTCGTTGCTAAATTTCATCTGATGGTTGATCATTTAACAAACTGCCTTATTTCAAGAGGTATGATTTTTTTATCGGTACCTTTAAATACTTCTTGTACTCGAGCATTACCTGTGAGTATATATTGAAAATCAGGTGCATTATTGAATATATAATTCCTCCATTTTTCATTGTCTCACAGATCAGGCACTGGCAAAATTTCTACGTCAATATTTTGCAAAACCTCCTGTGCACTCAGCTCAATCATATGTTTTCTTTCTTCATATGTAAAAGGATTTTCGCTAGTAAACTCCTTATTGGCTGATCCTACTCAGATAATAATTTTTGTTATTCACTGAGCAATTCATTGCCTAATGCCATCGACTTGACCAGCATGTAATCCTGGTTGAGCACGAGTAATAAATAATCCTGTTTTTTCTGTTGTCATCTTTCATATTATTAAAAATTAAAATGTACAAATGCATCTTTGATCATTTTTTTATGATCAGGGAAAGCAAAATCTATATAATCTATATCACGAGGATCTATTTTTATTACACTTTTATTTCCTGTACCTCGTGGGATTTTTCATCATACTATCTCAGCAAAATAGACCGCACTGATATTATGATCGCGAGGGTCTCTAGAGAGATTATCATAGATTCATACGAGTCTTTTTATTTTAACATCTGCTCAAGTTTCCTGTTTTACTTTCCTGATACAGGCAGCTTCTGTACTTTCTCCATAATCAACGAATCCTCCAGGTAATGCTATTCATTGAGGTTCATTAGTCCTTTGGATCAAAACCAATCTTCTTTCTTCATCATAAAAAACCGCATCAGTAACGATATTGGGAGTTACTTTTTCATCTTTAAAGATAGTTCTCAACCTCTCAAATGCTTGTATTTCTTGCAAATATTCTACAACGGTTTTGCAAAGTACTTGATAAAGATAGTGATAATCTCCCATAGATATTTTATTTCTTATCACTGAAGCTCTCGTGTTGGTCGTGACACTTGTCTGGAAAAAATCCTTGTCTGCATCTTTGAATCACTCCCAAACCATAGGATTTGAGCTAATGATAGTATCAAAAGGAGGAAGATTTTTGAGAATATAATTTTTCCATTGTTGACCGTCATTGGAGTGTGGTATTGGATAAATATCCATAATAATATTGGGAAGAAAAGCTTTCAATGATAATTCTATCATATGCCTTCTTTCCTGATAGGTAAATGGATTATCTTTGGTAAATTCTTTATCTGCTGATCCTACTCATATGATTATTTTATCTATTCATGCATTCATAGCTTCCTGTATACTATCAATATGTCCATCATGAAACCCAGGTTGACAACGGGTAATAAAGAGTCATGTTTTCATTATAGTTTTGGATTATAATCTAAAAATCTTCTCTAAGTAATTTTTGTTCGGCCAACAACATTCTCTTGGTATCGAATGAAGTGTCTTTGGGGAAAGCGATATTTACATAATGTAATGTTGGACTAATAGTGAGTTCTTGGACATCATCTACTCTTCCCCCATACCCATCGACACCAACCATTACTGGAGTTCTTCACTTGATAGTAATATGTACATTTTCTGGTTTGAGAATAGTATGTCCAAATGGTAATGCTGCTAATCCACTTATGCCCCACAATTGACTTCCTGCTGGCATCAAAGGTCATCAGTTATTGAGCCAATAAGCAGAACTTCCCATAGCTGTAGAGATGATTACTCCCGAACCATGGAATCTTTTTTTTATCTGAGTGGAGTTGATATCGAATTTGAAATAATCAAGCATATTTCCTCAGACCACTACATCATTGATGGCATATTTTATCTCTGTACTTGAATCATTTTTCACTATTTCTACTTTCATTAGATTCGCTTTTACTACTTCAAGTTCTTCAATTTTTTTGGGTATATCTTTGAGAATGATATCATTGAGAAGAAATCACAAGGTCCCACAATTTACTCAAAAAAATAATTTATTGTCTTCTGGAGATTTACTAAAATCATAGTGTTTCTTGATGGTATCTAGCATAAAACCATCTCATCATCAGACAAGATATGCGTTAGCTTTTGATTCGTCATCAGTAATGAGCGTATTGTAGAGTCAGCTTTCTATCTGTTTTTGAAGTGCCTGAGCTTTGGGCCTATTGATATCCATGATAGGATAGTAGATCATTTTGTTTTCCATAATCAACGAAGGTTAAAAAATAAAAGAGAGATTCTGATATTTACTATTCAACAATCGGATATAATCTTCATATACCGACTGATCTTTCTTTGAGTTTGATGACTGGTGGAGCTTGTCTGATTTTAAATTCATTTATCTTGATTCTTTTTCTCATCGCTTTCACTTCTTCGAGATCTAAGTGATGTTTTTTTGTAATATCTTGGATATTTCCTCCAAACTGTAACTCCTCTATAGCGTCTGAAACCTTCATATAGTCGAATGGATCTACTTGTCATTCAGCCAATTCTGCAGAAGCTTTTCTGGTGATAATTCATTCAGGGATGATTTCTTTGCGAGCATGTTCATTGATGTATTTGGAAAGATCATAGATTTCTCTTTTGTTGAGATCCCCTATCAATGACAATCATCCAATAAGATCACCATAGAGTGTTCCATATCCCATAGCAAGTTCTGTCTTATTTGAATTATTTATAACCATACCATTTACGTCGTTTGCAATATTCATAAGAATCATACCTCTGATACGTGCTTGGATGTTTTCGTGAGTTATTCATTCAGGTTTTTTTCCCAATTTTTCTTCTCCAAATTTTTCAAATCATTGTAGGAGTTCTTGTATCTCTCCTACCTTCAATGTTATTCATAAAGTATCTGCTAATTGTTTAGCTAGTTCTCGTGAGTCATTACTATTGAACTTGGTAGGCATATAGATGGCATGAATATGTTCTGGAGAAAGTACTTGTGAAAGAATATAGAGACTCAATGCAGAATCTATACCACCGGAAAGCCCTATCACCACATCATTGATTCCTGTCTTTGTGAGATAGTCCTTGAGTCAGAGTTTCATAGCTTCGATCATAGATGACTGAGGATGTTCGTTTTCAAATAGTACATCGTAGGTATATTCATGGCATTTTTTGTCTGTATCTACGATACTTATATCTTCTTGAAATCTTTTACTCATGTGTTGGAGACATGCATCAGGCGTCATCACCATGCTTGCCCCATCAAAAACCAATTCATCCTGAGCCCCCACTTGATTGACATAGACCATGTATGCATTCATATCTCTTGCATGTTTTTCGAGAAGTCTCATTCTTTTTTTGAGTTTATCTGTAGTATATGGAGAACTAGAAATATTGAATATAACATCAACATCTTTGTCTTTATATGCTTGAATGGGTTTAACTTCATAATTATCATCCCAAATATCTTCGCAGATTGTGATTGCTCACTTGAGGTCTTGTGCTATCTTGAAGGTGAGTCCTTCAGTGCCTGGAGCGAAATATCTTTGTTCAAAAAATACGTCGTAATTGGGCAGCAGTCTTTTGTGATAGATCTGAATATCTTTTCCTATGATAGCTGCTGCATTATATTTTTTCATCTCTCCTGAAGGCAATACTTCAGATTCGTTATAATCGATACATCCAAGAATCACTTTGAGATTTTCATTGGTCTGACTTACTAAATCTCTGATTCTGTAGATCACCTCTTTTTGTCTTTTGAGCAATTCTTCATCATCCAACAAATCATTGAGTGGATATCATGTAATAGCCATCTCAGGGAATACTATCACATCAGCATCATTACCGATCTGTCTTATAGTATCTTCTATTTTCTGAGTATTCTTTTCGATGTCTCAGAGTTTAGTGTTGATTTGTGCTAATCAAATTTTCATGGGCTAATGGTTATTAAGTAAATGTAATATATACAATAAGTAGAGAGTAAAAAAATAAATACATTTTTATTGCTATTTTTACTTTCATCTTCAGTATGAAATATAATGATTTTTTTGCAAAAATCAATAGATAATGTACTTTTTACAGTAATTAAAATACTCCGCATAAGAAGCAGAGTATTAGTATATATTCTATGATTAGCAGAGAATACCATGACCTATTCTCACCAATTCTTCATAGACATGTTTCTTCCCCTCTTGGGTAGTGATCATACTATAAGGAGATTGTCATCATAGAGCGTTGTTGGTTTGATTAAATCGTAATGTGAACGTTTCTTTGTCACCGAAGACCTCTTCTCCAAGATTAGATAATTTTTTTATAGATAAATAGTCATCCAAATTACTTAATAATCTATCTCTTACTTCTTCGTGTATTTTTCTAGTGAGATCGCTTTCTCTCGTTTCTAACTTTGCTAAATCAAAGGTCTTCAATAATTGATTTCTTGCATCAGTGACTGCTTGGATATCGTTATCATCGTAATTCAACATTCCCTCGCTGTATACGTTGTGTAATAATCTTTCTCACTGAACTTCTTCATCTTCTTGTACTATATATCTTATACCATCTCTGATTTCGATATTTGTATCTCCTGGAATAGGTTCTTTATCGATATCGTTGGAAAGTTTTCCTGTCGCTCAATCTTCAGTGTCAGTAAGTTTATATGCTGCTGACAATGCGTCTCTCGTTTTGTTTCTTGCAACTAACAATCATCCAAGTCCGTATTGAATAAAATCTTTTGGATTGAATCCGGCAGCAATGACTGCATCTTCTACACGTCTTACATCATCAACCGTAGAAATATCTGCTACTACTATTTTATCTAATTTGGGATCGAGCATATCATGTTCTTGTAATTTCTTGAGTGCATAGACTGCTTGATCAGCAAGATCTCCGCTGTCTAATCTCATGCCAATAATTTTTCCAGTATTTCTATATTTCTTTTTTAATGCAACTATTTTGTCTATTCCCTTGTAGGAATCTACCAGGTCTACGAGTAATGCTATTTTGTCACATTTTTCTATAGCATTGATGAATGCCTCGTTCTCTGTAGGATAACAAGCAAAATATCTATGTGCTGTTGTTCCTCCACTAAGTATTTGTGGATATACTAATGCAGCTGTATCATTTGATGTACTTGTTAATCAACCACCTACGATATTTGCTTCTGCTGCATCTAAGTGAAAATCTTCATTGGGAGCTGCTCTTTTACCAAACTCAGCTACTCTTCATTGTCCTATAATCTCTTCTAAATAGTGAGCGTCAGTTGCTACTATACTTTTGAAAAATGCTCTGAGAAATAGTGGTTCATAGGTAGCTGCTAGCTCCCCTGGTCAAGAAACAAGCATTGCTGGCTCTTTGGGTTTGAGTACCGTACCATCAGCAACTGCCTTGATATCTAAGGGAATAAATCCACCATTATCTACAACCTCCTGCCACATATCTGCATCGAAATATCCGTTACCTCATCTCGCCTTCTGATCTGCATAAAATGCTTTGGCAAAATCAAGTTCTGTTTGGGTGATTTTAATTCATAAAATATCCTTTAATGTGCTTCTGATACCATCTACAACCACATACTCTTTATTGGGAGATCTTCTAAATGAGAGTGAGAATGTTTCTCTTTTTTTAGATTTTTCTTTTCACTTCAAAAAATTCATAGTCCTATTGTAAGCATCAGTCTGAATGATTTTGTTTTTTTTGGCGATATCTTTTCTGACGTGTACGTCAGTAATTTGTTGATATTCTTCAAAGGTAATCTCAGGAAACTCCTGTAATTTTGCTTTGTAGGATATTGTATCGAATGTCATGGGAATGGGTGGTTAAAAAATAAATAGATAGTGAGTAAAGATTAGTCAGCGAATTTTTTTTCTAAGATCTTGAATACCTCTGAAGAAGAAATACATCTGACACCATTTTCTTGTAATGTTACCATCATCGCGTCGGTTGTTTCTTGTGCGACTCCTCTAATTGCTTCTTGTACTAGATATACTTGGTATCATTTCTTCTGGCCATCAAGCGCCGTATTACCTACACAATAATCGGTTGCTACTCCTCAGATAAGAAGGATTTTTTTTCCTTTCTTGGTAAGTTCGGTGTCCAATGATGTTTCGTCGAATCCGCTGTATGCTTCTCTTGCGGGATTGGTTCATTTGATGATTTTCAGATCAAAATCTTTTTCATTCAATGGGTCAGAAAGTTGTACTCACTGAGTTCATGCGATTCCATGATCTGGTCGTAACATCTGTGATCCTGTTCCGTTTATTGCTAATTCCTTCAAAAATGTTTGTAATTCAGCTACCGTGAATTCAGCTCTTTCGCTTAATCCATTTTCTTCATTAGTTCGATTTGCTACTTCAAAGTAATTGATAGTGTCAAACGGTTTCTTGTCTTTGTAATTTGCTGCCAATGAAATGTGACCAATCGGATGCTCTTCCAAGACATTGATCATGGTGATACCATAATACTTACATGCCTGCATGATTTTTTTGGTTCCATGAGCAGCTAATTCGCCTTCGTTGACATACAATTCTTGAAGATCGGAATTTTCAAATGTCTGTGTATTATCTACACTTATCATCGCCACATCTTCTACGTCGACACAATCGTCCAAAGTAATTCTCTTTGCCAAGCTTTCCTTGGTTTGTGTTTTTTCGAGCGTTGTTGTTTCCATGATTTTAAGGGTAAGAGTATAAAAAAGAGTATTATAATTGTACTATATACAATAAGTAGAGGTGAAAAAAATTAGAATGGAATAGTGAATTTTATAGTTGTTGTACCCGTATAGGATTCGCTATATCCAGGGAAGTCAGAAGTAACCTTAACATCTTCATATCCTAATGCTTTCAATAAAGCCGAGATGTCTTTGTCTGGGTCTGTACAAACATCTGATTTCAATACTATCTCGATTCTTTTTTCATACGCTGCTACAGTTTCACGGATTTTCTGATCAAGAGCAGCTTGTGTTTTTTCGCTTACTTTGTGTTGTATAGCTTGGAATCTTTCTTCTGCAGACATAGTTTTGAGCATGTCTGATGATTGCTTTGCTGTTAACATGGATATGTCGGTCAAGGAATAAAGCATTTTTATATAGGACTTATCACTCGACTAATTGTAGTATATACAATTTCTATTAAATTGCAAGAGAAAATGTATTTTTTACAATAAGAAAAACCCGTGCTGAAATACAACACGGGAAATTAGTATAAAGTACCTAAGCAAAAAGAAAAACTATTTGCTTATCCACCAAACCCACCTAAGTTTGTTTGGCTAAAATGAGCAGCACTTTGGCTGGCTCGTACAGCACTCTGAGAAAACATCTGGAATGCTTTACGGATTTCACTTGGATTGGCATTTGCAGTCAATATCCAGCGATCTGGGATTCCCATTTCACCAAATACTTGATTGAAATTACAAGATCCATTATCGAATCCCATAGCAGCAACGATATGATCTTCACTTCTCAGCATATCACCAACGATCTTTTTGACGTCAGCTGCAGTACTGGTGTGTGAATGACAATCATCACCATCAGTCAGAAGCAAAGTAATCGTCCTTACTTGGATACCGTTATTTTTGAAATCCTGAGATTTGGCGATAACGGTAGCTAATAATTTAGCTGTTTCATCAAACAAAGGGGTGCCTCCATTGGCGTCATAATTACTGGAATCCATCTTGGGAACTAAGGAAAGTGGTGTATAAGGATACAGAACTTTTCCATTGAGATACTTGTTGATAACTTCGATATTGTCCTGTTGCTTACTTTCAAGCAAAGCCTGGATCAACATATTGTGTCCATCCCTTATGGGCTGAGAATTGCCAGCCATACGGATAGAACCAGAATCATCAACTAGTATATTGAGCAGAATAACTTCGCTCGATCGTACCGAATCAATCGGCACACCAAGCCCCTGTTGAATAATCGCTCCAATATCCGGAATCTTGGTTAATGCGTTCAAAGAACCACTACTAAGATCTCCCTCTTCATGGGCATTCTGCAAGAGATTTACATTGTTTGCACTATTTGACATGTTTTTGTCCTCCTAAATTTTTATGGGTTACATAATTTTGTTTCCATCCACATCTGGCCACTGATCGATTGGATCGGTACTTTTTACAATATGCATACCAGCATTGCGGAATTTTTCAAACGCTTGATTTGCCTGATCAGTAAAATCAACAATACCAGGTATAATTACCGGTGAAGTACAGTCTTCCATAAGATAGACTTTCTTTGCAAGTGATGGATCCTTGGCCATGATATCGGTCAATAAATCATCTATAGTCCAAGCAACACAATGTGACTTAGCCTGACCTGCAATGATAAGCATATCGTAATCCAATAGTTTCTGGATAAAACTTGCATTACGCTGAGCAATGGCAGTTCCATTAAAGGTATCCAAAACTTCAGGACTGAGTACTGAGTAATTTTCAGTCAGAGGCTTACCTCCTTTAATTTCGGTTCCGGATTCACTGTTTCTGGCAACGGTATGGAAGAAAATGGCCTCTTCAATAATAGCTACCAAGGCATGTCCTATTCCGCCAAGCATTGCATGATAAGGCCAGATAATCAATTTATCTTTTCCTTTCTTTTCCAATGACTGAGCATAGTGAATAACATGCTTTCTTAGGATGGTATATGATACTCCCAAACTTGCGGCAACCCCAGGATTGACAGTGTATTTGTCATTGATCAGATCATCCGAAGAGATTATAGTGCCTGCAGATACATGGTTTCCACTTGCATCCAAAAAGAATATCGAGTGGAAAATTTGCATAGCTTTGTGGGTATCCATAGTAGGGAATATTTTTGATATTCTTCCACTATTTGCGTAAATGAATTCAGCAAGACGTTTGCTGTCTTCAGGTGCGCCTCCCACAAAGAGTTCAAAACCAGGTATACAGAAGGTATTCTGTACATCGATCGGCATAAGCGCGATCTTAAATTTGTCGGTTGCAGCGTCGGTGATGGCATGACTTTTTTTGTATGCCAAGGCATCTTCTGCTAAATTCTGGTAGCTAATCTTATATACTTGATCAGCTTTGGAAGCATCGTAATGCTTCGGTGTTTCAAATTTTTTCATGGTAAAATGATTTAGATTGTTATTTTTATTAATTTTTTATTTTTGCTTTGTTTCGTTTTTTCGAGATTATACTCGCCCCGTAGGAAACAAAGTGAAATTACGGAGTAATTATTTCATTGAAACAAGAAGAATCTTATTCCGTTTGATGACATAGATTCCGATAGGACTGACCAGTAAACTGGATTGTTCGTTGACATATTTTTCTGTATCTACAAACAATTTTGTTTCTAGTTGTCCAGTGGAAGTAATCCCTACTCTCATAATACCCTCATCGGTAGGACAAAAAACATAATTACCAACAGCAGACTTACCTTTGATGTGAGATAACCATGGTTCTTCAATTGTCTCATCATTGATATGCGTCAGAATTTTTCCTTGTTTATCTATCACAATACAATGATTGATATACTTAGATTGATCTTTGGTAGCAATCATACACCATGCGATAGTATCGCTGATATATGTTTTTACATCTATGATTTCTCCTTTGATAAAGGGAAGATTAACGTTGTCGTTAATTACCTTGCTCGCAGCATCAAACATAAATCCTTGCAAAATATTGCCAGCTTTGTACATACCAAATCCGAAGAGATTTCCTGTCCATAGTAAAGTATTATCTACAATAGTTTGACCTATATTGATAGGAGAATATTCTAATCCCAAAGGATTGTTTTTGTAGATATTTCCATTTTCCACCCAAAATATTTGATGATCATTAGCATCGCAAACTGGTCGTGTACCTACACAATCAATAAACATTTTTTGAGTTTTGTTGGATTGATCAATGATCGCCATAGTATGGTTTTCACTGAGTACGGTAGATGTACCATTGATAGCGATATGTACAGTACGAGACAAAAGTCCCGTAATTACCACTCTATCACTTTCACGTTTGTATTGGTTGTTTTCATGATAAACATATACAAGTTTACCTTGTTGTATATCGGCAAATATGATAGTTCCATTTGTCACAAACACTTCCTTTACTTGAACATTTCCACTTACCGAGATAGGAGCAAAGATGTGTATTTGTCCTGCATTACAGATAGGACATACCTGAGTTGCATACTCCATACCACAAGAAGTACAGCTTTTCCACTGCATATTCTTTAGTAGTGATTGAGGGAATTCGCCCCTTAGGTCTTTGCTAAAAACGTCCTGGAAATAGCGAATGGTGTTCCCATCAAGTACATTGTAGGGATAGGCATGTTTGGGATATACCACTTCAGGATTAAACACATTGATACGTTTTGAAGGACGTAACTGTTGTTTTATCCTTTTGTTTGCATCCTTGGGTTTGTAAATACCACCGTAAGGATCGACAAAGAGAAGTGATTTGAAGAGTAGACTGGAAAATGAATACCAGTCAGCGTTGTAATTGTGGTTGTGAGTCATGGTCCAGAATGGATCATTGTTATTTACCACAATGTCACAAATCAAGGGATCGACAAATTTGTCTGTATACATAGTACTGATGAAATTACCAAATTGGTAGGAGTCAGTATCTATCATGTAGACTTGCTTATTCTTGACTAGGATATTGAGGTCGTTAAAATCGCCAACAATTACTTTTTTGTTATGAAGCGATCGAAGCGTGTCATGGAGATTGAGAAAGATATCTCTGATTTCATTATTGCTAATGTTCATCGATTGTCTGTATCCCATATCCCCATATTTGAGAAGTGTTTCGGCACCAGTGATGAATTGCATAGTAAATCCCAAGATTATCCCTTGTTTGTCGGTCAACAGATGCTGAGGAGCGATAACATTATTGGGTAATCCACTAGGATACATTGCTAATTTTTTTTGGTGCATGGTAATCCTTACTTTAGCAGCTTTCTGCTCTTCGGGAGATTGTGCATAATACAGATCATCCGGGAAACGATAAATTTTCGCAACCTGACCATGTCCCATATCATACACTACTGCTTCTTGGCCGGCACCTATCTCTTTTGTGAGTCGGAGCACTTGGCCATTCAGATAAACGGTTTTCATGATGTCAGATTTTTTAGATTGTTTCTCAAAACGATTGCTGTTGTATCATCAGGCAATAACCCTTGATACTTCATGATAGTCCTTTCTTCCCAGACGGGTTTACGTTTTTCTGTATTGATAGTAGTCAATACATTACGCATCCATTCAGGATTTAAAAAGTAGATATCATCAGTCCAAAACTGACTAATATCACCTATAATTTCCTCTCTACCAGGAAGATGTTGATCTGCCATGTTCATCAGATCAGCTACCCCATCACTACCGATCAATAACGATTGTACATCATCAGTAGGACAAATAATATGTCTTTGGATATCAAGCAATGAAGGATTTTGATTGGTCACTTCACTACCGGTTATGCCATAACATAGATACGGAGGTTTATTTCCAGGGAAAGGACCAAGCATATGGATATCACCATTGAGAGAGAAAACACCATCTCCACAGCCGAATATACAAGTACTCGTAGGAGTAATCACACACCCTACAACAGTACAGAGGAAATATTTGCAAATCGTTGCAATCAGATTTTCATCCATACTTTGGGCAAGCACACGTATACGGGCAAGTACGTCTTGCCTTACATTGTACCATAACCAGTCATGACGGAAATAATTTTCATCACTCAGGCTCAGATGCGGTTTGGATAGATAGGTTGCGAGTGTCTGAGCAAATAACGGAGCTATAATATTACTGCCGACCTCACTATGAGGACCACTACTACATCCATCACTGACGATACCTATAATATAGTCAGGATTTCTTATCCAGATATAGCTATCTTGGTTATTCTTGCCTATTTTGAGATGGCGCGAACCCAAGACAGAAGCTCCGGCGATTTGAAATTGATCGAGATTTTTCATGTTTATTTTTATTTATTAGTTATTACTGTTAATGAACTTGTATAAATTACAATAAGTAGAATGTAATTTATAAGGACTTCCTTCATATAAAGCCCCGCGTATTCAATGAGCACTCTTGAGCAGATTATGTAACTTGAAAGCTTATTTACTATCGCTCTTGCAGTCCGTCGCAGATACACGATACCAAATCATTTCTTGCTCTTAAGTAATTGTAGTATATACAATTTCTCAGTAATTACAAGAGAAAATGTATAAATAACAATAAGTAAAATAAAAATGCTTATCTAACCTCTAATATTATTAGTTGACTTTTATCTATAAATATATATAGTATCTTTATAACTCAAACAAAAAAACAACTAAATAGTAATTGATATGAAAATTCAAAGTTTAAGTATTGTAGTGCCAGGAGCATGTGTAAACAGTTGCGCTTGCTGTGTAAGTAAACTTCATACCGATACCGATTTTTACAAGAATCAGATTGAAAAAAACTATCAGTTTGAAGCTTTGTATGAACAGGACTATCTGGATTCCATGAATTTTGCACGTGACAATGGATGCAACACACTCATGTTTACTGGTGATGGCGAACCACTTATCAACAAAACATTTATCCGTAAGGTGGTTGACCTTAATAAACGATTAAGTTTACCTTTCCGTTGGATGGAAATCCAAACAAGTGGAGTTTTCTTACTCGAAGAAGCTGAAAATGGCGGTCAAAAAAACCTTCGATGGTTACGTGATTTTGTACGTATAAAGACCATATCACTCAGTTTGTTCAATATCTTTGACTCCGATCTCAATGCAGCGTATTCACGACCGAAAAATGAAAAGGCGTTTGTAAAAATCGATGAAACTTGTACGGCTATTCGGAAATATGATTTCAATCTCCGATTATCGCTCAATATGGTCGATTATTACAATGACAAAACTCCTGCGGAAATCTTTGAACGTGCAAAAGCGCTTGGTGCAAATCAGATCACTTTCAGGGTTTTGTATAATACAGAGATACCTCAAAATGATGCTGAAAAAGAGATTGCTGGTTGGATAATCAAACACAAAGTACAGGAAGAAAAAATTCAAGAAATCAATGATTACATCAAAACACATGGCCGTCTTCTTGAAATCTTACCTTTCGGAGCTTATCGTTATTCGGTACATGGTATGTCATGTGTCGTCGATGATGATTGTATGAATTCCAGCGGTGGCGCCAAAGAAGAAGTAAAGTATCTTATCCTTCGTCCCAATTGTAAATTGTATACAAAATGGGATGATGAAGGCTCAATACTGTTTTAAAGATTAATGAATATCTAATAATCAACCGTCGTATTGGCGGTTGGTTTTTTTATTAAAAAAAAATGTTCCCAATACAGGAGCAGATATTATCTTTTAGAATAAACGATTTGTTTGACTAACTAAAATGTCCTTTCAAGCCATGCATAAAATCTTCAGTTGCTGATTTTGTTTTGGGAATTAACTTTCCACAAATATCTTTCTTGTATGGGATATCGAAAATATCGTCAAAAAATCCATGATTTAGATATCTCAATAACAAAAATGATATGGGAAATATAAGTGCCGCCGAACAGATGAATATGCTTATTCGTTCTGTAATCCATATCAGATTCAAATTATTATGAATCTCTTTGGGATTAACTTTCATTGAAGAAAGAATAACAACACTCGTACTGTCAGCGAGACAAGCGCACACCAAAATGATAGCTGCCACTATAATAGTAATATAAAGACTCATGCCCAATAAGGCATAATCTTTTTGATACATTTCTTCTTTTGTTTTCATGTTTTTTTTATTTGTTTATATGTATGTAATATATTTAATTTCCGTCTTTATGGTAGATATGTAATTCTATAAAATCATTGAATTCGAATCACTTTACTATTTCTGTCCTGATTGGTCATTTGAATCATGGATCAATAAGTGGTGAGATGATATGGTGTCATCAGCCATCGTATCATTGATAGAGGATCACTCAGAAATAGTCTCCAAAATCTACATATGATGTTTCTCCTATATTGAAATCATGGTCTCTGTGGCTAGGATCGCTTACATCAAGTGGTTGTAAAATATCGACAAGGTCTTTTTTGGATGTAATCAGGATCTTTTTTTTATTATCTGGAATATAGATATTACCATTGAGTTTTAATTTTAGGGTAAGCGCCTCACTTGCTTCCTCTTCTTTAAGTTCCTTCTCTTCATATGCATTTTCTAGTATTTGTCATAATGGCTGTTTGCTGAAATTCGGGATATTGGCTCACACAAGAGATCGAGTTTCTCCATATAATCATTCTACTTTAATCTTTCATGAGTTTACTATATCATATAGTTTGTTTCCGGTAATCATCTCTCATGATGGTCTGAAATATAACCTAAAAAAATCTCATCAGGCCTTTAGTTGGACCTCAGAGAGTCATCTATTGAGAACATGAACATCTATATTTGTACTTCATTTTGTATTTAATTCTTGAATGCTTTTGGGTTTGAGATAATAGAATAATTTCCCTGTAATATGAATTCATGATTGAGCGAAACAGCTTCTCATAGATATTTCGAGATGTTTGAGCATACCTGGAGTAATGGTTTCCATATCAGGAAATAATGACTTTTCAAGTTTTACCTTTACGACATTGAGGTCTTTGGCTTTGACGATAGTATCTTTTGCAACACTAAAATCTCAACTCACTCGAAACTTTTTGATATGAGATTCGAGAGTATTACGAGAGAGTTTGGATTCGCGTCCTAGTAAGATATCACGATCTGAAAATCAATCCATGAGTAAATAGTTAAGTAAATTTATATTTAGTATATAAATATTTATCTTGTAATGTCAATATTATATTGAAATCTTATGTGAAATGATTATAGTGACTAAAATATGATAATTTATCGTTTTATTGGCTATATTTTTCTTATGAACCGAGATAACAAATATACTCCCATTCGTTATGTAAAAAATAAAATAGGACAACGAGAAGCGAAAATACTCTCTGAAGATGAGATCCAAAATACTCCGGAAACGAAGAATATAGGAGTTCTTGTTATCGGTCACGTTGGTCATACTCAAGCAGATATACTAAGACTGTTGAATAGAAATAATCACAATATGCCAGTAGATATAGTAGTAATAGAACAACAGCAAGCACCACAGTATCCGATCTGATCTATGGAAGCGCTCGTCCAGAAGATAGAAACCGACATGGTGATGAGTCTATCAAATATTAGGGACATGATATTGGATACGTTTTTTGAACAGAGAAACCAATATCCTAATCCTCATGTTTATACCTCTCCTAAACCACAGAAAGCTAAATTACAAAATAGAAGATATACCCCTAGAAAAACATAGATACAGATTTATTTCTTTTTTCTCTCTCCTATGTGCTTAGTTCCTAATCTCCCATCAGCATGATTTCCCAAACTCGATAATATCAAGTTATATGTGGGCTGACTACATAAGCCCTTATTTGATATTTTGGATATGGAAAAGTTTCAACAACTTCCGGTAAATATCGTTGACAATAAAATACCAGATACTAATCGTATTACGTTTGTGAGACATTTGGAAAGTAAATATAATGAATACAAGGAAACCATAAAAAATGATTCTCATTATCAAGAATTTATGACTACGAAAAGTATCAAGAGAAAAAATGAATTGGTTGAAGTGTTAATGAAAGATTTTTTTACCAAAGTTGGTATAGACTATAAAACATGATTATCTGATACATGACATCAGGAATGAAATCGCCTTTCTTATTTGTACGCGGAATTGATCCAGAATAATCCTGAATTATTTCCTGATCTTATCTATATATCTCCTTATGTCAGAACAAGATTAACTGCTCATTATTTTCTGCAAAACATCAAATGATTGGACATTGATTTTGAAAAACTTATTAACCAATCGAAGCTCAAAGATCTTATAATCTGATCATTTCTTGGTAAGGATATAACCATCAAAATAGATGAGAGAATCAGAGAAAGGGATCATGGATCCAATATTGCTCCAAGTTTCATCAGAGACTATCTAGACGGGAAAAATAATTTTCATAATATGTTAACGAAAGAAGAGAGAGAAATGATGTATTATTATACCTCTCCTGCATGATGAGAATCTCAGGCATATACCAATGCTAGAAAACATGAATTCCTCAAGAGCGTTTATGAAAAAAATAAATTTAAAAACATCTGGTGTTTTGATCATCACTTGGATATTTTGTGAGGTGTCCAATCTATCTCAGGGTGAAGCTTTGAGACATTTTATAAACTCAATGAAATGCGAAGACCTAAGAATGGTAGTCTGACCGTGTTTTCCAAAGTACCAAAAACTCAGAAGGGAGATGAGAATAAATTTAGAATAGCAGGATATAATCTTTCATTGGAAGAATAATTAATCTTTTATTATCATAATATATTCTTTATGCTTCACAAATTTACTCCAGATCTTTCCGTCCATAAACTCTATGCTCAAGGCAGCGAACTCGCGACTATTATGGCTCAAGACAAAGACGCCAATGGAAATAGAATTTATACTCATCCGCAGGATGCAACACTCCATGTCATCGACCTCCCAAAACCTGTCCTAATGACTGATAGATATCAGATCAATCAGATTCCTGATTATATCAAAAGAGAGACGGTTTCTGCACTCTATGAAAGCCCAATCATCAGCATAGATTATGATGATGTGAAGATGGACTTCGAGAATATGAAATATAAATATCCATGAGTGTGGTCACCTTCGATTGATACGCTTTTCTTTTGTAGAGCACTCAAAGACCAACGACTTCAATGATACAATTCCATGATAGAAGTAGGAAGTGGCCCTGGATTTATCGCAAAATATACCGGAGAAAAAAATCAGAATTTAAAAAATATAGTACTCAACGATATCAATAAAAATGCTGAATTATACTTCAACGATCATTATACCGATCCAAGATTTTCCTTTTATCTGGGAGATGCTAAGACATATATGGAAGGCAAACAATTTGATATCATTGCTTCTAACCCCCCCTACATACCAAGACCCAGAAGTATAGACGATAACCCATATGAATGACTTTCATTACCTATATATCTGATCCAGAATATCGATAAAATCCTGACAGACAATGGAAAACTTTTTCTTAATCTTTCGAGTTTATCCTTTCCTATTATGCAAGAATTTTTAGATGCACCGAATATTGTAGTCAAACAATTGGATAGTATGGAAGTACCGTTAAAGGTATTTAATGTCTTGAATAATCCTGAATGGATGGACTATCTCATCAACGAAAAATGATTGAAAAAAGAATATCTCGATGGACATGAATATCGACAAACACTTTATATGTATGAGATTCAAAGAAAAAAATCAGTCTAATATATTTATCTTGTTAATAATATTTTCTTAATGAAAAAAGTTATTTATGGATGATCTTTTGATCCTTTAACCTATGGGCATGATGATGTCATCAGAAGAGCTATAAAACATTTTGATCAGCTTACCGTGGGGATATGAGTGAATGCAGAAAAAGAATGAAGATATCTTTTTTCTCTTCAAGAAAGACTATATCTTACTCGTGAAGTACTCAAAGATCTATTGAATGTAGATGTAGTTGCCTATAGAGGAATGACCACAGATTATGCGAAAGAAAATGAATATGATCTCCTTATCAGATGATTGAGAAATGGAAATGATTTTGACGCTGAACAAAGTTTGGAGCGGGCATTTAAAAGACAAGATAATTTGGATACATTCTATCTCAATGCAAAACAATCCATGCAGGATTTGAGTTCTAGCGCAGCTAAAGCCGTACTCAAAGAGCAATGAGACATCAAACAATATGTTCCTATAATAATAAAACAAGCTATGGAATGAAGATTATTGGGACAATATTTTGCATGAATAACGTGAAGTGTTGGTTCATGAAAATCTTTTACTACAGAACAATTTATCAAATTTTGTGAAAAAAACGGAATACATTCACATCATCTTGATCTTGACAAAATAGGACATGAGATTCAATGACCCCTTCAAGAGCCTATATATCAGTCAGCTAGGCAAAAAATAATCCAAATATTTGGAGATGATGTAGGGAATGAAGATGGAAGTATTAATAGAAAGAATCTTGGTCCTAAAGTTTTTTCTGATCCAAAAAAACTCGAAACACTCAATGATATTATGCGTGATCCTATGAAATTGAGAACCAAAAGATTGATGTATAATCAAAAATGATTGTTTCTCTATAATGCAGCACTTATAGCCGAAGCAGGTTCATCTGGTATAGTAAATAATAATGTGGTTTTGGTAAATGTACCACTAGATGTTCAAGCGGAAAGATTAAAAAACAGATGATTATCATGAGAAGAAACAGAGAAGAGACTCTCTAGTCAACTGACTACTGAACATAAAAGAAAGCTATTGTCTCAAGCTATTGATCAAGATAATCATGGTAAGATTATAGATCTTCAAAGTCCCTATGGTGAACAAGATGCTTCTATAACTTTTAACAAAGTTTTGGCACAAATAGATACGTTTGGTGAATTACGTTTTGCGTGATTGATGAATAGATTGGGAGTAAAAGACGATCCGAAAAAACTTTTTGTTCAGCTTAGAGATATGTATGATAGACCTATAGCTGCTGATGCTAACTGGGATGAAATATCACAAAAAATGAAATGATCGTATCATAAACGATTGCATGCTATAGATTGTTCAAATGAACTCTATCAGATAAAACATTTACTGAATGATCCCGACGCAGTAGAATGCGCATTGTTATTTCATGATGCTATCTACGATCCTACATCCAAAACGAATGAGGAAGATAGTGCTGCCTTGGCTGAAAAAATGCTTATTCAACGATGAGTAGCCAAAGAGTTTATAGAAAAGGTTAAGCAGTTTATCCTCGCTACAAAACATATACATATGTCTACCGACAATGATACTAAATATATCATGGATATCGACACATCTATTCTTGGTAAGAACTCTCGTATATATAAGCAATATGAGCAAGATGTCAGAAGAGAATATTATATGTATTCAGATCAGCAATATGTATGATGAAGAGAAAAATTTCTTTGAACCTTAATCAAGAAAGACACTATTTATCAAACAGAATATTTTGCGAATGCTTATGAAAAAAATGCTCAGAAAAATATTTTGAATGAATTGGAACTATTAAACAAAAAACATTCTATCTAATTGTACTTACAACAATTATTGATTTTCATTAAAAAAAAGATACTATACTGACATAGTATCTTTTACTTTTTCTCTTTGATATGATCAAACAACATATTCTGGTGACCGTAGATAATATTATTTTTACTATTACTGAGGATAGTCTGCAGATATTGCTTATCAAAAGATTAGTTGAACCATTTAAGTGAGAATGGGCTTTGCCAGGTGGTTTTGTCTTGGAAAACGAAACATTACAGCAGGCAGCATATAGAAAACTCGCTGAGGAAACCAGTGTAAAAAATGCCTATTTGGAACAACTTTATACCTTTTCTGAAGTCAAAAGAGATCCTAGAGGAAGAACAATATCTTGTGCATATATAGCATTGATGCCCAGAGAAAATATGGTACTCAAGCCATGATTCGATGCATCAGAAGTTAAATTTTTCGATGTAAAAAAACTCCCCAAACTCGGGTTTGATCATAAAAAAATAGTCGAATATGCAATCCAGAGATTGAAATGGAAAATGGAATATACCAATGTAGCACAATATATTTTACCAAAAAAATTTACGCTTAGACAATTGCAGGATGTTTATGAAACTATCCTTGATCAATGAATTGATGTAAGAAACTTTAGGAAGAAAATAGATAAGTTGTGACTAGTAAAAGCAACCTGAGAAAAAGAAATAGGTGTACAGTACAGACCAGCTAAGCTCTATAACTTTGTAGATAAAAATTTGAAGATTGTGGAAATATTATAGAAGGATGAAATAGTATACATTTAAAAAAATGCCGTCTAAATACAGACGGCATTTTGTAATAATGTTAATTAATAGTAGACATATTTAGTTGCCCCATTTTTCGATGGCAAGTTCGCGCTCCATATACGCTATTGGATTTCTCATCGAAAGGATATTGAGAGCAAAAAGATGTGCATTTTTGATACTCAGGAATGTTGCATTGGGCACTTGGGATGGCATCCTCAGGTTGCTCCAGACATCTTCCGGATTGGTTGATGTGGTGTTACAGTAAGAAAGTACCGGCCATGGTGTCCTGGCAGAAAGCATAGGTCCGAGACCGTTGCTCATGCCTACAATTGCTATGATAACCGCGCCTTCCGGGTATTTTGCATGAAGCTCATTGAGGGTATCAATAGCTGCCTGCGGTGATTTGTGACCGGAAATTACGATGTCTTCTTTGGCAATGCCGGGAACCGCACTGAAGTCTTCAAGCTTGTCATCTTTGGATCCCCTCCAGAAGATGATTGCCTGTTTGGGAATCGTAATCTGACTGATGAGTTGTGCGACCCCCACATAATTTTCCTGGACGTCTTTGAGTGGATGACCGTCACGGAAGTTTTGTTTGGAAAGTTCCTTCCAGTCATCTGTCCTCAATCTCCATGAGTCATTGTCGATAACATCAGCAACCACCAGGCTACCATCGGCATCAATCCCGAATTCAATCTTGAAGTCAATCAGACGATATCCCAGGGTTTTCCAGGCACCTTCCAAAACAAGGAAGGTTTTGCGAGTGATGTCTTCGATCTCTTTCAGTTTTTCGGCATCGATGATTGCAGGCCCATTGGTCAATAATGGAATCTCCCAGGTCGGTTTCTTGGGATGCCTGAGCACCCAATTGTCCAGGTCATAGGGATTTTCAATCCAGGGATCATCAATTGTTTTGATCACTTCCTCGATGAGCTCTTCTTTTGAGAGTTCATACAAATCCACAAGAAGTGGAGCAGATTTGTCTTCTTTTTTCCGTCTCTCCCTGACATCTTTCAGCGTTTTTTCAGCATTCAGATATCTGATGAGACGGTCGTGGGTGTTCGGAATGTAGTTACGGAGGTTGATTGCCTCCAGGATACCTTTCGAGGTTTTGAGGAAGAGCTCAAACTTCAGCTGATGGAACCTGTATGGAATAGGTCCTTCTCTTTTGAGTTGAGGCATCCTGTCCAGGGAAGATCCATCTGCATGGCGACGAATGATTACTTCGAGAGGTATCATTATACACTTCTTAGCCAACACTTCCGTATCGGAAAGTTGCTGGACATAGGCAGTGGGGATACCGGCCTGTTGTAATAATTCGAAGACCCTGCTGGTCGTGATCGTGGCACATTTGCCCTTGTCGACCATGATCTGGGTCTTTGATGCATCATTGTCGGCTGTCGTTGCGTCGGTGTTTTTCATGATGACTAATTTGTCTTCACCTTCGACTGCCCAGATTTCTTTGGTTTTACCTGATGCTACTGGTGTTTCACCACTTTTTTTGAATTGTTCTGACATACGCTTTCTTTTTTATTGTTGTTATTACTTAATTGTTTGTATAGCCAAATTTACCAAATATAAAAAATGAGTTGGTTTTTTCGACTCTTTGGTTTTTTGTTTCTTTTTGCTATTTTTTTATATTTATTGACTTATATCGATAATATTGTCTAATTCAAGAAATTCTTTGTGAGCACCCGGGTGCGAGTAATTTAGTTAATTATCTTGTGAAGCAGAGCATTTATTTCATCCATTGGTCCATCATTGAGGATAATGAGGTCGAATTTCTCTTCGAATTTTTCTCTGTTTTCAGGAGTATCGTGGTTAAGAAATCAGATTTTAATAATATTTTCATACTCAAATCCATCAGCCATATGAGCATCTCCAAGTGAATCACCAAGCAAAATAATATTTTTTTTCTCTTTGATCTGTTCATATACAGGCAGATCTTTGACTACGGTCTCTCCCTTATTAAAACTATGGATTATGGGTTCTTTGACTGCTATCGCTTTTCCATTTTCATCTCGAATAAATGAATTTGAAATGATGCTAATATTCGATGATAATTTATTTTCATTCTGAATACAATGATAAATAGCATCATAGCCTAGACCACTAGCAGAGAATATCAGAAAAGGAATATCGTTGTCTTTAAGGGTATTAAAAAATAGATCAGCTCATTTTCTGAAATGTATCATATTTGAGTTCATGGTCTCTTTGAGAATATCTCTTGTTAAACCTTGTTTCAACATCATAGTAAATACTTGTGTCCATCGTTCATTCATTGCCTTCTTTTTTTCCTCTAGAGGAATCGTGGGATCAATCTCTATAGGATGATACATCTCAAATAGTTTTTTTGATGCATTACTATATTCACTTCCAAGGTATCATCATTGTTCAAGAATAGATTCTAATGAAGATCTTGGTGTTCCATCCACAAATGCTTTGGTTAACGTTCTATCAAAATCTGCAATAACGTGAAAATGATCTTTACCGTCAGTGATCATATTGGATAAGGTTTCATTAATATGAGCCTCGTTGGTGACATAGAATTGTGACATAGGTTTCCATAAGGATAAAATATAGTAGGTATATTGTTTAAATAGAGATAAAAATCAATGCCTTGCACCTGCCTGCGGCAGGCAGGTCCGGGTGCTGCCTCATTAGTAACTATTGCACCCGAGAATGATTTTACTATACTCTTCGTTCGTTTAGTCGTTTTATCGTTTCATCGTTTTTCATGGCAGATTTGATCAATATCATAAGCAAAAAAGTCGGGATTTCTCCCGCTATTGTGCGTACTATTGTCCAGCTTTTGGATGAAGGAAATACCGTTCCCTTTATTGCAAGATATCGTAAAGAATTGACTGAAGGAGCTACTGATGAACAGTTGAGAGATTTTGATGAAATGTATAGATATACAAGAAATCTCGAAGCCAGAAAGGCTGATGTCATTCGTCTGATTGAGGAAAAATGATTGATGACGGATGAACTGAGAAAACAAATTATGGAAGCAGAAACTTTGGCGAGAGTCGAAGATTTGTATAGACCATTTAAAGAGAAAAAAAACACAAAAGCCACTATCGCCAAAGCAAAAGGCTTAGAGCCATTGGCAGATATTCTGACGAAAGCACAGATGAGTAAGGAAGATTTTGAAACTGAAGCAGACAAATTTATCAGAGATACTGGTGATGTAAAAACAAGCGTCAAAGACAGAGCAGAAGCGATTCAGTGAGCAAAAGATATTTTGGCAGAAGCAGTTTCTGATCATGCTGATCTGAGAGAAGATATCAAAGTCAGAGAAGAAAATATGGGAATACTTGCCTGTAAAAAAACTAAAACATTTGACGATAAATGAGTCTATAAAATCTATGGTGAATATAGTAAGAAACTTTCTGACATGCCATCGTACGCCTATCTAGCAGTTTCTAGAGCTGAAACAGAAAAACAACTACAAGTGAAATTAGAATTTTCCCACGATAAAATTCGAGAAGAAACAACGAAATTTTTCTTCCCAAAGAATTATGGAACCTGTATCTGTTATGTCCAAGAAGCATGTGAAGATGGATTACATAGATTACTTTTACCTTCGCTTGAACGTGAAATCAGATCAGACAAAAAAAGACGATCTGATGAATCAGCGATCAAAGTCTTTGGTGAGAATTTGAAAAACTTGTTGCTTACCCCACCGATTAAAGGAATGACTGTGCTCGGTTTCGATCCAGCATTTAGAACGGGATGCAAACTTGCTGTCGTCGACCAGACAGGAAAATTTCTGGATAAGATAGTTATCTATCCTACTGAGCCACAAAAAAAAGTGACAGAAGCTTGGGAGACGTTGAAAAAGTTAGTCGATCAATATAAGATAGATTTAATCGTGATAGGAAATGGGACAGCATCGAGAGAATCAGAAAAAGTAGTGCATGATTTTATTGAAAAATATAAACTGAAGGTGAAATATATGATTACTTCCGAGTCATGAGCATCGGTATATTCGGCATCTAAACTCGCACAAGACGAATATCCAGATCTAGACGTAACGATTAGATGAGCCATAAGTATCGCCCATAGAGTACAAGATCCTCTTGCTGAACTCACAAAAATAGATCCGAAATCTATCTGAGTAGGACAGTATCAGCACGATGTTGATCAAAAATATTTGAAAGAAAAGCTTGAAGAAAAAGTCGAAGATATCGTGAATAGTGTAGGTGTCGATGTAAATACAGCGAGCTATACCTTGTTGCAATATATCGCATGATTGAGTGAAACCGTTGCGAAAAACGTCATCGCCTACAGAGATGAAAACGGAAAATTTACGAGCAAAGCACAGATAAAAAAAGTGAAAGGACTCGGTCCAAAAGCCTATGAACAAGCTATTGGGTTTTTGAGAATCAAAGGAGGAAAAGAAATTTTGGATGAAACAGGAATCCATCCTGAGATTCATAAACAAGTCTATGAGCTAATAGAAAAAGAAATGGGAATCAAAAAAAAGGATTTGAAATTGCCTATGAATGTAGAAAAATATCCAGAAAACAAAGTACGTGAGTGGTCAGAGTCGTATAAGATTTGATTGGAAACCTTGAAAGATGTCTTGGCAGAATTACAGAGACCAGGTTTAGATCCAAGAGACGAACTTGAAGCACCATGTTTCTCATCAACTATTTTGGACATTAAAGATTTGGAGATAGGAACGAAGTTGGATGGAATCGTAAGAAATGTAACAGATTTCTGAGCGTTTGTAGATATCGGATTGCATAGTGATGGATTGGTACACAAATCACAGATGGCAAATTATTTTGTCGCGAATCCGGTGGATGTCGTCAAGGTTGGTCAACAAGTAAAAGTAAAAGTAATCGATATAGACCTCGAGAGAGAAAAGGTCTCCTTGAGCATGAAAGATGATGCTGTGCCACAATGACCAAGAACGGAAAGTAGATGAAGTAGTGAAAAAAAAGTCGAAATTGTAAAAAGAGATGAGCAAATGGGTGAATCGACTATGAAAGGAAATATTACATTTAGTTAGAAAAAATATTTGTCTCCCTTTCGTAAAGGGAGAAACCGAAGGGAGGGGGATTTATGGACTAATGTACTTCCGTCCTTAAATCCTCCGGTACTTCTGCACCACCCCTCCTTTACAAACGAGGACAAAACATATGACCTTCAGTTAGATTCCCAAATTGATTTTTGGGAGCAAATGAATATATAGCATATATAAAATAAAATACGTAGTAAACATAAAGATATGAAACATTTTCCTTTACGCATAAAGAGAAGTAAAACATCAGCATGTATCTTTTTTTGCATCGCAATAGTACTCATTGCTGTAGCAGTCGACCTCTTTCGGTCTATACTGGGTGATGGATTCGTCGTTGATCTCTTTGATATAAACAATGGTACTGGTCTTATATTATTCTTTTTTGACCTGGTACTAATAATCATTGCATTAATGCTATCATTGTATCATTCGGGTGAAAAAATTATTTGATGATTCATCACGGTAAAATACCTCTAGTGGTATTCCACTAGATTTTTTTCAATAGAGAAAATATTTATCTCAATATACGACGGTATTATAATACCAATAATATAATAGAAATAATTCAGGTTCCTACCCCAATCATTTGTAGCGTAGTAAAATTTTCTTTGAATACTACTACTCATATCAGAAGTGCTATTGCTGCGGTTGTTACAGAAAAAATAAGTGCACCTCTTCATAATCCTGAACCATTTTTTAATGCGAATAATCGAAAAATATTACATACAATATAAAATCATATTGCAGCTATTCCAACCCAGAGCAGTTGGTTTTCTGATCGTCTTTTGGCAAAAATATCTGCTACACCTTCAAATACTACAAGAAATATCATGGGAACTATTCGTTTCATAGAAAAGATAGAAAAATAAATATGTTTCTCACCCGGGTGTTCCAGCTATTTGAGAATATTTGCTAACAGTTCTGGGAATTCTACCTCCCCAAAAAAATGTCCTCTATCGGTAAGTGTAATCAATTTTGCTTTGGGTAAATACGCTTTGATTTTTTCTGTATGTGCATACGGAACGATATCGTCATCGGTTGAATGATATAAGAAAATTTCTTCTGACTGACTTTCGAGATGAGGAATAATTTTCGGATCATAGGCGAAATCTCAGGAATATTTTTCATCATCATCCATATCACTTTCATCGAATACCGATGATATCAGATGGAGTTGTTTAATTCTTTTGGGGAATGTGTTTTCTCAGAGATATTTTATTAAGAACATTGCTCCTAATGAATGTCCTATAACAATAAGGTCTTCATCGTTGAGATACGGAAATATTTTTTCGAACCACATCTTCCATGCTACATAACTTGCCATGTTTTTGTTAGGCATCTCTGGTCTAATTATTTGGTATGCTCATTTTATTTGTTCGAACCAATCTGACCATGATTTTTCTTCTAAAGGATTGTAGTCTCGTTTGGATATCACCCTACACATGGTTTCCGTATCAGGAAAACACATTCATCCATGAATGTAAATTAGTTGTTTCATAAAAATTTACGTGAGAGATAAATCTATTGTATGGATATCATGAGGAATACTTTCTAGATATTTTAGAAACATTTCATGCGTCAATGATAAGGATGCAGTATTGATATTGGGGTGAAAATTTACGAGCTGTGCAGTATAAATTTCTGTATCTATATAGACCTCAATATCTTTTTGTATATTATTAATGAGTCCAAACGGAGAAACTGATCACGGTGATAGTCCCATTTTTTCCATAAGCAAGTCTGGACTTCCAAAAGAAAGTTTACTTACTCCGAAATAATTTGCAAGAAATTTAAGATCTGCCTTTTTCATCACGGGAAGAATCACGAGAAATATTCTTCCGCTTTTTTTATCGATGAGGAAAAGATTTTTTCCTGGCATACCAGGGACAAGTTCGTGGAATATTGCTGCTTGTTCACAGGTAAATACAGCAGGATGTGCATGATGAGTATAGGTAATATTGTGTGATGTAAGAAACTGTTCTACGGGATTCATAATAATAAAAATCAGATTAAATATTTTTAAATTCTTTTTTTAACCACTCAGAATGTTTGATACACGATAAAAAGAATGGATAAATTACTTTCTCTTGTTGCCGTAAATTATGTAAATAACTATTTTAAAATATATTATTTGTAATATATAATAGCTAAAAATGGTTATTACTAGTGGTAATAATATATTATATATACTGAAATATTCTCAGTTAGTATCTCAATTAATACACTCTCTTAGTGCTCCTATATAACTATAACCAAAATTTTGAGAATCCCATTTAATACATAAATCCATATAACTTATATTTGTTCGTAAAAGATATAATCAAAATATTATTCAAACAGCAAACAATACCTTCATTAGCCTATGCCATCACTTATTATCAAGAAATTTATATTCTTCAGTCGAAAATGGGAGGAAAATTTTTTTGAGAGACTCGTTCATTTATGGTTTTAGAAAATAAAGTTATTTTTTTTTAGTTCTTACTCTAATTTCTTTGTTTTGTATAACTCTTTGTGATTTATTTGGTAATTCATAAATATTTTCTATTATGTTTTCCATTATTTCAATCATGTATTTAACATCAAATCAATCTAACGTTTCTAATTCATGGGTAACTTCATTTCACAACTTTCTTATATCATGCAATACGTTACTAATTTTTAGTGTAATTATGCCATTATCCACAAGAGACTTTATTTTTTGAGATAAGTCTTTTCACTTTATTTTATCTTCTTTACAAATTCATTCTAATAATGCCCTTATTCAAATAACAGTTAATAAATAACAGTTTTCATTATATGCTATAATAATCTCTTTATATATTTTTTTAACAGTATTGGGAGTATATCGAAAATCTTTTTCTTTTATCGTGTTTAAAGATCTTTTAGGAAATATATCTATAATCTTCATTTCGTAATACCCATTTTCATCGTTAAAAATATCCTCACTACAAAGAGATGTATGTATAAAAGATAAATTTCAACATCATTTACACTCTACAATTTGCCGACTTTCATTAACCCAAATATCTCCATCTGGGGTTTCATCATGTTTTTTTTGTTCGTTAAGTATGCAATGATTTGTTTCCTGCTTACATTTTTCACAAATTATTTTTAGTATTTCACTCTTTTTATTAACCATTATGAATTATTAGAAATAAATCATATATTAAAATTCACAAGTCTTTGGAGCTCTTGGAAATGGTATAACGTCACGGATATTTTCCATTCAGGTAATATACATAATCAATCTTTCAAACCCGATACCAAATCCCGCATGAGGAACCGTTCCATATTTACGTAAATCTAAATATCGACTGTAGTCTTCTGGATTCATATGCATATCTTTCATTTTCTGGACAAGCACATCATATCTTTCTTCTCTTTGTGATCATCAAATAATCTCTCAAACTCCTGGCACTAAGAGATCTGTCGCGGCAACTGTTGTACCATCATCATTGAGTCTCATATAAAATGCTTTGATTTCTTTTGGATAATTGGTCACGAAGGTTGGGCCTTTAAATATTTTTTCACAGATATATCTTTCATGTTCTGTTTGTAAATCCATTCCCCACTCTACAGGATAATCAAATTTCTGTCATGATTTTTTAAGCAGTTCTATCGCTTCAGTATACGTCACTCTCGTGAAATCTGCTTTGACTAAATTTTCTAATCTTATCTTCACTTCAGGATTGATAAATTGTGCGAAGAAATCCATCTCTGCAGGAGCATTATCGAGTATATATTTGAAAACATATTTGAGTAATGATTCGCCAAGGTTGATATCATCGTTTAAATCTGCAAATGCTATCTCTGGTTCTATCATTCGAAACTCTGATAAGTGTTTTGTCGTGTTGGAATTTTCTGCTCTGAACGTTGGTCAGAAGGTATATACTTTATTGAAAGCCGTTGCAAATGTTTCCGCATTGAGCTGACCACTTACGGTAAGTGAAGCTTCTTTTCAGAAAAAATCTTTTGTATAATCTATGGCTCCGTCCTTTGTTTTGGGAGGATTTAATGTATCAAGAGTAGATACTTTAAACATTTCTCCTGCTCATTCAGCATCGCTTCAGGTGATGATTGGGGTATGGACATAGATAAATCCGTTCTCATTAAAGTATTTATGGATAGCAAAAGCGAGTAATGATCTTACTCTAAATACTGCAGAAAACGTATTTGATCTCGTTCTGAGATGAGCAATTTCACGAAGATATTCGAAGCTATGTCACTTTTTCTGTAAGGGATAGTCGCTAGGACAAG
>CAZTFP010000015.1:0-41733 GCA_964613015.1 uncultured Candidatus Peribacteria bacterium
GTTGCAGGTGGATTAGCTCCGGTTGCAGGTGGATTAGCTCCGGTTGCGGGTGGATTAGTTCCAGTTGCAGGTGGATTAGCTCCGGTTGCAGGTGGTGTTGATCCAGTCACATGGACAGTAACAGACGTAACAATTGAATCTTTACCCCAGTATCCCTTGAGAGTGAGAACATAGTCTCCTGTATCAGGGAAGCTTGGATCAAGAGAACGTTCAATAATAGTGCCTGCTTCGTCCTTTTTGGGAGAGTAAGAATAGATCTTACTTCCGGCCAAATCCAAGACTGCTTTATCGAAATTGCCGGTCAACGTAACATGCGAATTCAGAGGAGCAATACCAGTAGATGGTGTTGCCTTCAATGTAAGCGTTCTGCTATCACCCTTAGCGAAGATGAAGTAGCCAAGAGGGATCAACAACAATAACAGCCAAAGCCAGTTCTTGTTAAAACCCTTTTTCTTGTCAGTTTTCTTGGGCTGATCATCGTCAACAGGTACAAGTCCGCTAATGGCGGCTTGAATTGCATCTGCTTTAGCATCAGCTTCTGCTTCGGTGCCTTCCGGCATGTCATAGGCAGCCTGTAATACAGCTGCGCTTGCCGGTGTGTAATTCATACCGTTGATGTCTTCAACTGCTTGTTCAGCAGCAATTAATTTTTGTGTCTTCATGTTATTAAATTTTATTATATTTTTGTTTGAAGTTGAGCCATTGCTGTATAGGCGGTTTCTGCCTAGTCATTAGGAAGGCGATTTCTTAATGACAATAATCTTATACATATTAGTATAGAAATGTCAAGGGGAAATAAAAGAATATTTATCTTGTTTTTTTTTGACAAATACATACCTAATAAGTAATAAATATTTTATTAATAAATAGACAACATGATTGATACAGACATATTTATCGAACAGATGATTATCAAAGTCGTGCCCGAAATTGATGAAGAAGGACTCGATATGATGATAGAAGAAACCAAGCCAGTACTCTATGATCGAGTCATGACACACATCGTAGGCAAAATCGATGAAAAAGACGGACAATGATTTTTGGATATTTTAGAAAAAGATTGAGTTACTCCAGAAGTAGCTGATTATCTCAAATCTAAAATAGAAAACTTCCCTGAATTTTTGGAAAAAGTATATGATGACTTCGAAACTATGTATCTCAAAGAATTCAAAAGTTTTGAAAAAGAATTTAAAGATGAAGAATTCGAAGATGAAGATGAAAAAAAATAATCATTAAACCACTGTCAGTCTGAGCAAAGTCGACCTTCATAGAACTTGTCCCGGACAGCAGGATTCAAGATGACATTAGTTTTTATGTCTTTATTCTTATTTCAACAAGTTTAGTCGCATATCATACTTTATCCAAAGCCAGATTAACTTCTTGTAATATCTGGTTTTTTTCTTTGAAAATTTTTATCTTGAGTGACTGATCATTGGTTTTGAGAAAAAATACATTGAAACTGACATATCATTCGAGGGTTGGAATCCCCAAGATAGTCCTCACTGTATTCAATGCTACCGCACCTACCATTGCCCTACCAAGATGTTTATGCGCCAATGTTTTTCTGATATAGTCTTTGAGTTCTTTCATATCGAAAAGTTTAATATCTTAATTTGCAAAATCAAGCAGAATTAGTATATTCACTGTATTCATAAACAGCTACCATTTGTCAATGATTCGGCTAGTAGTAAGCAACCTTTAGTCTCTTACCAAATTAATGAAAAAAATAATCAGTATACTGTGATTAATATTTATTATTGGTATAGGCACAACATTTGCTAAATCATGTACATCAGATTATGATTGTACTCTATGAACAGAAACATGTCAACTACCACCACCACCATTGATGGGTGGTGCATGAACATGTGTTTCAAATATAGTACAAGATACATGATGCCAATGATGTACAGAACTAAACATTCCAATGGTTTGTTCTACGGGCACAACACAAAAAACATGTAATAATAAAACTTATTGTTGTAGTACTCCTGGAACAGAAGGTTGAAGTTCAACATCAGTCATGGGAATCACGTGCGGAACAAAAGAGCTTACCAATGGACAATGCAAACTCAATATCTACGATACGCTAGGAATCAGAAAAAGTGTAAGAAATACTTGAGATCCGACATCTGTAGGATTATTTGTGCAAGATATAGTACTTTCTGCAACATTTTTTATCGGGACATTGGTAACGGTAGCACTCGTAGTTTCAGGACTTATGTTTATCTTCGCAGCAAGCTCAGGTAAAGATCCAGCCAACGCAAAAAAGGGAATTATAGGTTCACTCGTAGGATTACTCATCGTAGTTTCCTCATACGTCATCATCAGATTGGTACAATACATAGCTAAAGGATTCTAACTAATAGTGAAAAACTAATAACGAATGATTTGTATACTTATAGACTACTGTAATATACAATAGTCCATAATAAAATAATACCAACACTTTTCACTACTTATTTTAAAGTCATGCATATTCACATAGTCAGCATTTTCCCAGACATATTCAAAAGTTTCATGGAAACTTCGCTTATCAAAAAAGCTCAAGAAAAAAAAATTATTACGTTCACCTTTACCAATCCAAGAACATTTTGTCCGGATAGACATCAAACAGTAGACGACACTATTTACGGCTGATGAGCTGGATTACTCATGAAAGCAAAACCCGCCATCGACGCCGTAGAATCAATAATTAAGAAAAATCACTTGTCATCCTGAGCAAAGTCGAAGGATATAAGTTTTAAAGTCATATTGCCTTCTCCAAGTAAAGAAACTTTTACCCAAAAGACTGCACATGCACTAAACAACACTCAACACCTGATTTTCGTTTGCACAAGATACGAAGGTATCGACTATCGTTTTGAAAAATATATGAAGAAAAAATTTCCAAAACAATTTTCCAAGATTTCTCTCTGACAATTTATCACGCTCGGTGGTGAAATCCCAGCGATGGTGATGATCGAAGCAATAACCAGACTCATCCCGGGAGTTATCAAAGAAGAAGCAAGTCGACAAGATGAAAGTTATAGCATCGCAAAAAACATGAACAATTTAGAATATCCACAATACACCAAACCAGATGAAGTTCTTGGCATGAAAATTCCAAAGATTTTAATCAGCGGACATCACGCAAATATCAAGGCACGAAGGGAGAAAAAAACCACAAAAATAAAGAAAAAATAATACCAATTTTTATATTGTAAATACCATCATGCAAACAAAAAAATTTTTTCTTCCAGTACTTTTGATGCTTATTGCAATTCCATGTATAAGCCTATGAGCACAAACTCAGCAGACAAATATCCAAGATGTAATAAGTCGGATGTATGAAAATTGATTGAGTATATATTCGACGGCAGCGACATTTACCCCAGATAAGAACATTCGTAGGGATGAAGCAGCAAAGTTTATCACCATTTTTGCATATTCAATACTAAATCAGCAAGGAAAGGAAAGTCCCGAGTGTTATACATTCAACGACATAAACAAAGCAAATAGTTTACAAACATACATAATACAATCTTGCGAGTTATGATATATGAAATGAGCAAACAATAAATTTGATCCAACAGGCAATCTAACCAATGAACAAGCAATCGCAATCACAATAAGAGCTAATGATTGATGGTTGGAAGAACCAAAATCAGATCGATCAAAAAATTATTATGCAAGAGCAAAAGAACTAGGAATTACAGATTGATTAGACCTATCAAACAAAACAGCAGCTATTACTAGAGGAAATTTTGCTACATTAGTATATAATACAAGCCAATCGTGATGGTGAAGTCAATTAGCAAAAGGAATAGGAACTATGATAACATCATTTATCGATATGCTAGGCATCAAGATAAATTCACATACCGGTATTACTAATGAATTTATAGCTCAGGCATCTACATGTCTTTCTTGATCAAGCACAATCACAGAGACAAATTTTGATATGATGGGAATGAACTTCTATATAAAATCATACAGACAAATAAGATGATTTGATGGAAATCTATGTAAAATTTATGAACGTACAGAAGACGCAAAAGTAAATATTTTCACAGGAATAGCATTGTCAGCAATCAGTAGTGGATCTACTCAAGCAGAGATTGATGAAAAATTAGCAGTGATAGAATCTGGTATGAAGGCAGCAATTGGAGAAGATGGTTTCTGTAAATATACTACATGAGTACTAGTGGCAAACTTACAGAAAGAACTATCAGGACAATCTTTGCCTATGGGAGATTTAGGCAACAATACAGATAATTGTACATGAGTACTATATGAAAACAAGTAACAATAAAATAATATTTAGTTTATATAAATATTTCATGAAATTAGAATTTCCAGAAAAAAAGCACGAAAAAGAATATCTCGAGATGATAGAAGAATTTACAGATAACAAAGAAGTAATTATTCCTTGAGCAGCGAACCTCAAAGAAGGAGAGACGTATGATGATTTTCTAGTAAGGATAAAAAGAGATATGGAGACAGGAAATCCGAAATATGATTTTGCAAAATCGTCTTTATATTTCCTCATCGACGATAAAGGAAAAATAGTATGAATAGAAGCAATCCGCCCTATACTCAGCGAAGCATTGAGATACGATGGAGGGAATATTGGATACGGTATTAGACCAAGTGAAAGAAGAAAAGGATATGCAACAATTTGACTCACCTTAGCATTACAGAAATGTAAGGATCTATAATTAGAAAAAGCATTGCTTACGTGTGGGAAAAACAACATTTGATCATCTAAAACCATGATAAAAAATTGAGGAATACGAGACTCTGAATACCAACACGAATGACATATCAAAGAAAGATATCGAATACCAATTAAATAAAGGAATACTCCATCCTTCCAACAAAGGGAGAACTACGTTTAATTTATAATTATTTATACATGTTCCATGAATACGAAACTAAAATACTGGATATCAATGTGAACGAAATCGAAACAAAACTAAATAAACTTTGAGCTGCGCTCATTAAACCAGAAACACTTATGAGAAGACGAGTATTTGATGTCCAAGCACACAGTCAAAATACAGGCAAACGATTCCGTTTACGTCAACAGGGAAACAAAACAACATTGACGTATAAAGAGAGATGATGATTGGATATAGGTTCTACAAAAGAATTAGAAACAGAGGTTAGTGATTTTGATATAATGGCAGAATTATTACAAAAACTAGAACGACAAACAATGGTATACCAAGAAAATAAAAGAAAAGTATATTCACGGAACGATATTGAATTTTGTATAGATACTCGACCCATGATACCCACCTATCTAGAAATAGAAGCTCCATCAAAAGAACAAGTAGAAGAAGCACTCAAAATACTATGACTAGAATGAAAAGATGTTGGTGATATGTGAATGATAGAAATTTATAAAAATCATAACATTGATCTCCATAGTTATAATATACTCAAATTTGAATAATTTTATTTATGAAATACCATGCTTGGACTCCTCTATTTCGGAAGACTAGAAAAAGAAAAATGAATCGATGGTATCATCGACATGATTGAATCATTCGAAAAAAGAGACAAAGAGCTACCTTTTCAACTATTTATATTTGGCTCAGGAAGTAGAGAAAGGAAAATCCAAGAATTGACACAAAAACACAAAAATATTCATTTTTTCTGACGACAAAACATAGAGACGATCAAAAGATACGTAGAAAATTGCAAGTATTGCCTCATACCATCTGAATGTTTAGAAACATTTGGACTTTCGGCATTGACAGCAATAAAGCTATGATTACCGCCTATCGGCTATGCCAAATGAGGACTCAAAGACTTTATAACTAAAGAACTAGATCTCACTCATCAACAATGAACCACCACTGGACAGAAATTATACAACATAATAGAAAATTTATCAAACAAACAGGATTTTCAACCTTCAACTTTCAACTTTCAACTTTCAACTTTCAGTAAAGATAGTCGAGTCGTTCGTTTCCACGCTCTCGCAGGGAAAAATGTCAAAAAAATAATTATAGTATCAGATTTTATCAATAGAATTTGAGGAATAGAAACCTATATCAATGATGTGAAACAGTTATTGGAACAACACGGATACGAAGTAGAATTATGTTGATGAATAGTGCCATGATGACCTATCGGTAAGTTAGTGAAATATTTAGGAATTATTACTGGACTAGGAAATTTTTACGAAGCAATCAAGCTCAAAAGAAAAATAAAAAAATTACAACCAGATCTCATCCGATACAACAGCGTCATGAGATATCTAGGTCGAGCACCAGTATATGTAAGTAAAAATAGTTCTGCAAAAAAGCGGATGATGTTTCATGATTTGGGATATTTTTTTTCATTTCCAAGTCAGTTGATTCATGAACAACAAATAAAGACACCATTTACCTTGAAACATTTTCTCAGTTCATATGCAACAAAAAATCCATTAAAGAAACTAGCTATCATAGGAAAATATCTATCCCTTTGTCTAATAAAAAAACAATTACAAAAAAGGATGGACACATTTTTGGTACCATCCGATTTCATGAAAGATATAGTACATAAGTCATATGAAATAGATAATAAGAAGATCAATATTTTTCCGCATTTCATCCAAGAATAAAGAGAGTGACAAGATATTTATTTGATGAATATGACTGAATCATAAAAAAAATCACATCCAAAACACGAAGCAATATATATTTTATCATTGCTTTATGAATCGCAGTATATTTGAATATGTGGTTACTTTAATGTATGCTAACTACTATGATAGTATTTTCACTACTATACCACAGAGCGAACGAAAAAGAATGGAAAATATACGACGAAATTTTCGCTATATTTCTCATGACATATAATCTTTACCTATGTTTCCTATAAAACTTTACTCAACCATATTTTTTATTAGCTATGATAAGTGTCATCTTAGCGCTATGGGTTTATTTCCACAAAACTAAATCTAATTACGAATATAATCATTCGTTATGGCATATATTTCCAGCTATTATCACGACCTTGTGTATATTGGTATATATAATGTAACTATATAAATAAAAAAAGAATGGAAACAGTAGTATTTCCATCTTTCCACATTTCAATCTTTCAACAGATTATTCAATCGATTTTAAGTCTTCACAGACCTTTCTAAACGTACAGCTCCCACATTTTTTTGCGCTATTGGTTCTTAGGAAATGATCATGAGTTAATGGCTGATTTTTGATAATATCACTATCTTCAAGGAATTGTTTTTGGAATTCTACATCTTCTTTTAATTTTTCAATAATATGATCGATATCAGCTTTTTCGATTTTACCACCAATTTGATGAAGACTTGGCAAATACACTTCATACGCCTCTATATCTACATCTTCGATCTTGATATTTGATTTCAAAAGCATTTTCAATGCGTAGATCTTGAGCTGTTCAGAGATACCATCAGAATCCATTTTTTCTTGTCCAGTTTTTCGATCAATGATAAGATATTTATTATCAGAGATAACCACACCAAAATCTGGAGCCGCCATCACGTTCACTGCCCTCAATTCTGGAATAGTGTATAAATTTAATTTCATTCCTTCAAAATCTTTTTCTCTCGGATTCTCTACATAGACCGTTTTAGCCGTATCGAAGTAATGTTGTGCTTTTTGATTTCGATCACTCTCCAAAAAAACATCAAGATTATGGATAACTTTTTGGATAACATCTTCGAGTTTATCATCAATATTTTCTCCGTAATAGTGTTCTGAAAGTCCAAACTTATGGTCTCTATCATAGGAAGTATAATCTCTGGTTTTGGATGTTTCAAATTCTGTTCTCATTTCATTTACGACACGATCCTTGAATTTTTGGATAGCTCCTTCTTCAAGTGGTCACTTTTTCAATGCTCTTAAATAATCAGAAAGCAAATGATGAGTTTTTTCACCCACTCGCATATCCGTACTTTTGAGATTTTTCAATAAAAGTGCAGTAAGCCAAACATCTTCATTGAGACTTCTCAATGCATGAGGATAATAATTGAAATAGTATTTTTTATTACAATATTCCAAGATAGTAATTCTGGTCGTAGACCATGTCAGCGTGTGATTATAATTATTTGCCATACTATATAATAAGAAGGTAAAAGCTAATTAACAAGACACTAATCTATTGATACGTCAATAGAGTAATTACGTTATACAAATATAGAAAGGTATTTCAATTCATGATTTTTATGTAAACAAAATCTTTTCACTTGTTTTTAAATTCAAGTTTAGTATGGTATGCTCTCATAAACAAAATTTTCAAAAAAATGACACAAGAGACAAGAAAAAAGTACAACGAATGGTATTGGGATGTGATGGTCCAAAAAGCACTTCAACGAATTATGCTCGTATGTAGAAGCATGGACAGAAATCTAACCCTAACGACAGACAAAGAAGATTTTTTTCTTCTGTTGAAATATCTGAACACATGGGAAAAAAACAATCCCATTATGAATGAAGAGATGAAAAGAGATTTATTCATTATCAGAAATTTTGAAGGGTATCAAGAGCGTATCGCAGCATGATAACCAAACAAAAAACCCTGCACATTTGGCAGGGCTTTTTTTATTATATGGTGATTGCAAACTTGCCAGCGACAGGCAGGCATAGTAAATCTTAGAAATTTTTTACTTTAGATCACTTCATTCCTCACAATGACTTTTTTTATTTTTTCAATTCTGAATTCTACATTCTAATTAGTCATCATATCATTGTTCTTCCAATGTCATACCCACAACTGCTTCATCTGGAGTAAGATCACCACCATTTTGAGCCTCTCTATTGATGTACACATACATAGGTAACAACATAGGAATTCTACCAATAATCTTAAAGATAAAATCACCAAGATCTTCTTTGATTTGTTTAAGATTATCTTTTACTTCCATACGTTTTTTTTGATTTTCGTTATATTTTGCTCTAGCAAATTCAACAATTTGTGTGTGGATTGTCTTCACTTCACTAGAATAGACAAATCATCTAGATTCAATCTGAATATTTCCTACGAGTTCATTGCTTTTGGTATCAATCTTGAAAATCAAGGATACAACTCCATTTTGAGCCATAATATGACGAGCTTTTATAACATATTCACCAGACATATGTCATTGTCATTTTCCATCAATCATAATAGTATCCAATTTCAATTTCTGGTCTCAAATCAAAACAACATCATCATACATCTCTATAACAGAACCATTTTCCACGGGCATAATGATATTTTCTTCTGGAATACCCAAATCCAAAGCAAGTTTTTTATGTGCATATCTATGTTTCATAGAATCAAATGCTGGCATAAAGTATTCAGGTTTGATGAGACTGAGAAATAATTTATGATCTTCAGCATATCCATGTCAACTTGTGTGGACATCCATTTCATTGTTGGTGATCAAATCTACTCATTTGGAAAGCAAACTATTGAGCATTTTGTCGATAGCAAGTTCATTTCCAGGAATAGTAGATGACGACATAAGAATAGTATCTCATTTTTTGAGTACTACTTGCGCATGTTCGCCTCTAGACATTCTTGTAAGCGCAGCAAATTCTTCTCATTGTGCTCAGGTACAAAGAATAAGCACTCTTTCATCAGGCATATTATTTACTTCATTATCAAGTTTACGGATCATACCTTTAGGTGCATTGATATATCCAAGTTGTTGACAGATATCAACATTATTAATCATAGATCTTCCTGAAAGGAATACTACTCTATTATATCTGATAGCACTATTGATGATTTGGATAACTCTACCGATATTGGTAGCAAAGGTAGCGATAACCATTCTTCAAAGAGTATTTTTTATTTCCGTATCAACAGTCTCTCATATAACTTTTTCAGATTTTGCTCGTCATGGTGTTTGAGCTCCAAGACTATCTCAAGTATAAAACCTTACTCATTCAGTACCAATTCTTGCAATTTTTGCCAAATCAGTTGGTCTATCGATGGAAGGAGTATGATCGATTTTAAAATCACCTGAATCAAAAATTATTCCTTTGGGTGTATAAATAGCCAATGCCATACTTTCAGGAATATTGTGGTTTACTCTAATAAACTCAACAGTAAAACATCATAATTTTATCAAATCAACATCAGGATCAATAAGTTTATATTTGATGATGTTTGCTTTTTTGGGATCATCAAAAGTTTTTTTAATAATTCCCAAAGCCAAAGGCGTTGTATAGATAATAGGATATCACAATTCCTCTATAATATTTTTGATAGCTCAGACGTGATCCAAATGTCCATGAGTAATAAGGATACCTCTAATTTTAGTTTTATTTTTTTTCAAATAAGCAATATCTGGAATAATATAATCTGCCCCAAGTTCTTCATTAGCGGCAAATTCCATTCCAGCATCCACGATGATGATATCATTTTTATATTCAATAAACATACATTGTCCCACTTGTTCCAAACCTATAAGATTACCAATTTTTACAGGTATTTCATCTTTTTTGATAAGTTTTTTAAGATCTTTGACCCCAACAAGAGATGACACTTGTTTCTGACGAATAAACGCTTCAGAAGTCATTTTTGACCCCTGAGGATAAAGAGGTTTTTTGCCTTTATAAGGAGATTTCGCGTTGTTTTTTTTGGTAAAATCGATAGAAAGATTTCATTGCATGGGTGCAGCTGATGTCGTTGGTAATGGTGTCTTGAGTATTTGGGACACAGGTGCTGGTCTTGATACAGATACCGTAGAAGATGTTGGTTTTGATGGTAGTGGTCTTGTGGGTACTGGTATTTGTTTTGGCTGTTGTACCATAGGTACTGGTGCTCCAGGTAGTTTTACTCATGGAAGTAAAGGAGTTTTCGGCGCTTGTGCCAAGGGAACTCTTGGTGCTTGTGCCAAGGGAACTCTTGGTAATTGTGTTTCGTTCATAATAGTGTATAAGTATAAAATAATAAAATTGTTAGTAAATATAAATTGGTTTTAAATATAATAAAATATGATATGGAAATATTGGAGACATTGAGAAAGACATGCAAAGAAAGGAATATTCCTATTATAAGTTTGGCTACAGAAAAGTTTTTGTGAAAGATATTGAGAAAGCATAAACCAAAAATATGTATGGAAGTTTGAGGTGCAGTAGGATATAGTAGTATATATATGGGAGAATTGATACATACACGAGGAGGAAAGATTACTTCATTTGAAGTTTCATATCCCGCATACCAAGAAGGGCTACAAAATATCAAAGAAAGTCATTGTTATAATATCATCAGCTATCCCTATGACGTTCGCCAAGCTCCTATCAAAAAATTGGTGCAGGCGCCAGTGGACTTTGTATTTATCGATGGACAGAAAAGCCAATATGGTGAATATATGGAAATTATCGAGAAAATAACTTCACCACACACGGTTATTGTCATAGATGATGTAATCAAATATCATAACAAGTTGATATCATTATACTGATATCTAGAAAAAAAGCAAATGAATTATAAAATACTACAGCTGGAGCCAGATGATGGCGTGATGTTCATAGAAAAAATATATATAAAATAGAAAGTTATTTTATACTTTCATCATAAATATGAACAATCAAGAATGTATCGACAAAACAGTTGATTTTGTCAAAGAAACCTTAGCTGGTGCCGAAAGTGGCCACGATCGATGGCACATCTATAGGGTTTGGAAAACAGCAAAGGAGATCGCATCCAAAGAACTCGTAGACATCTTAATTGTAGAATTATGAGCACTTCTCCATGATATCGCTGATAGTAAGTTTAATAATGGTGATGAAGAAATAGGTCCACAGAAAGCAAGGAAACACTTAGAATCTCTTGAGGTAGAAGAAGATACAATTGTTCATGTAGAAAACATCATCAAACATATTTCTTTCAAATGAGGAAATCATAAGCAAGAATTCAAATCACTCGAACTTGACGTAGTGCAAGATGCAGATAGATTGGATGCATTAGGGGCTATATGAGTTGCAAGAGCGTTTAGTTATGGGGGAAATAAAAATAGAGAAATGTGGAATCCTGACATCAAACCAAATACACATATGACCAAAGAGGAATACAAGAACAGCAAGGAATCGACTATCAATCATTTTTATGAGAAACTATTACTACTCAAAGACAGAATGAACACCAAAACAGGCAAAGATATGGCTCAACACAGACACGAATTTATGGAAAGATACCTAGAAGAATTCTATAAGGAACGAGAAGGAACCTTATAACATTTCAAAAAATTATACAAACAATCTGTAGATATGTTATAAAACAATATGTTATTGACATTAAGTATAAAATATATATAAAACAAAAAAACAACAAAAATGCTAACAGACACTGACAAAGTCCTTATCGAAAAATACCTCGATAGTCAAATAGGGCCTGGTGAAAATCCAGCACTTACGAAAGAAGAATTGATTGTGTTTAATGAAAGGATGGAAGATTCTGACTTCAAAGATCACTTCAGCCTTAGTAACGAAGTGAATGAAGCAATCATGGACAACGACGTGATTGATTTCAGAAAAAAACTCAAGAAAGCAGAAGAAATTTATCACAAAAAACAATAGTATATAATAAAGTATACACCTCGAGATATTTCATCGAGTTTTTTTTATTTTAACGTTTTTTATCATTTCAACGTTTGGTCATGTAGTCGTTTCATCGTTATATTATTGTATCACAAAAACCCAATTTGGAAATAGTAAAATCGCTATTTTTTTGTTTATTTTTCCTATCTTTTATATATAGTAGTGTGTCATGTTTTTTGTATTCGATCACAAATACCGCAAAAGGCGGATTTGATGGGAGAATTATACCGGCGATTTGAGAAAAAACAAACACAAATACAATGAAGTGATTGTTGATTTCGAAAACAGTCGGTGTCGTATTAAAAAAGCTTTTAAAGATTCGGCTCCTCACCTCATGAATTGACCAAAGAAACTCAGCGTACGAATACTTATTATTTTCTATGGAATATCATATCTTTTACAGAACAGTATTTTTATTGATCGGAAAAAAGTATATGCGGCAGAAACCCCTAGCACAACCAATCTTGTAGCTATTTTTGTAGACAAAAACATTTATCAAGATATCAAAGCTAATCTTGTCCGATATACCACTACCTATATTCAGAAAAAAATAGCCAACAGCAAAGCAGTAGTTTTCCCTATAGATACGACAACACTCAAAGCACATGAAATATCACAGATATTAGAAAATATGTACTTTGAATGAATCAAAGACCAGAGTTCTAAACTAGTGGGTACTATACTTATCGGTGACGTACCATTACCTGTAGTAGAAAACAATGGATATATTTACCCAAGTATTTTCCCCTACGTAGATTTTGAAAATCAAGAATTTGTGTATGATGCCAACAAAAAATTCTTTGTATATAACAATAATCCAAATGGACAAGCAGAACTTTGGCACGGAATAATTAAATTTGATACTCCTGCAAAATACAATGATTTTTTCACAAAAGTAAAATCATACTACAACAACCCAACGACATTCATCGATAAAGCAATTTGGTATGAAGACTTTATTGGACTCAAAAAATACTTTATTCCAGAAAATACAAAATACTATATCAATAGCATACTATTTGCAGAAGATATAGGATATCATAGATTCAACAATCTTTTCCTCAATATTCTCAAGGATGAACACAATGAGAGTACGCTTGCACTCGGAAACAATTTACAAAGTGATTTACAAAATGTAACAGATCAAGATCTAAAAGCATATGCCAACGATATGGCAGCGAGAAACAACACAGCAGCATGATTAACACAAGGATTAAGTTCCAATATGCCGACACTCACCTTACAAAAAGCTACTCAAGAAATGCTCAAAGGGTATGATGGACTTATAAGTTCTCAGTTTTTGGCAAAGGTAAAAGATAATATTGGCTGACTTGCGAGACGATATAAAACTACCCAAGGAGAAACATTCACCGACTACAGTTCGGTCACTGACAAAATCGTTCAAAAAGATAATCGAGTAGTAGGAGATTCGAGCAATAATGTACAACCACTTCTTATCCAAATAAATGATTATTTAGAAAAGGGAGTAAATGATAAAATACAGCAAGAAAAATATTATATGACAACTCCGATTCCCGTCAGTGAATTAGATTTTGAAGGAAAGAAAAAATGACTTATCCAGAAAAAATGTACGTGGAAAACATATAATTATTATGAGAATTATTTCTTCGGAACGAATGCAAATAGTATTACTAGTGCGGAACAGACAAACATATACAAAGGAACATTCCAAAATCTTACTTCTATTTCTGGACAAACCATCAGCAATACGGGTCAATCTATAGGAGGATCATATAAACTCTTTTCAACGCAGATAGAAGCAAATAGAGGATATGATTTCAATACAACAAAAGATGAATTAGATAGATACGCACAATATAAAACAAATAAACAATCACTCCGACAACTCAAATGTACCAATTATTTTCTATGACGAAAACGACTAGGTATTTGTATGAGGCCAAGATCTCGATCAGTCAATGATAGCTCAGATGGAAATAAATGTTATGTTGGTGATACCCAAAAACAATGAGGATGTGAAACACTCACAGATTTTTCAGTAAGAAATCGATGATGATGATCACCTTTAAGTATGGACTCCACAACACAGAAACTAAAAAATTATGATTATAGAAATGCTGTCTTACCGATATATGACATAGCTGGAGCCAAAAAAATAGATACAGCACAACTCGATGCCAATTCATACAAAGGAGCGATAAGCTATACCAATATGATACAGGAAAAGTTTGGTGTTGGTGATCTTCAGCACGGAAGTAATAGCATATGAGGACTTATAACTAATCCCACAAGTAATGGAAGCAATCTAGTCTTTACCAACCAGCTTCCCGTTTGAGATCTTGAGAATCCTACACGGACAGTCAACCCTCCAAAAACATATGCACAGACAAATTTCTTTACCTTATTTACTGCATTACCATACCACATAGTAAATGCAGGAAAAGCTGTCCTTTATAGTAGTAATGCAGGAGATTGTGGAGGAAACGGAAGTATTTATACATACAAAACCATTGATTCAAGAGTAAAAAACATCTCACCTACACGAGATCAAATATCCGACACAGAATTTTATAAATTCAAAGATTTTTCTACACTCAATGTTTTTTATACTACAGTGATAAAAGATCTAGCACAAACAAAAGCAGATATCGTACAAAAAAATGAAGAATTTAGTTGAACAGATAATCTAGACGTAACAGGTGTGGTTGCAAATTTGAGGCAGATAAAAAATTTAGTTGCATCAGGAAACAATGGTATGCAACAGATTGTAACATTTAATCCAGCAACACTTCCAGGATATACTCCCATACAGATAACACAGCTCATACATACACGAACGGGAAATAATTTAAATTGAGCAAACATTCTAGAAATAAACAATAGAATAACAAAAATCAACGACGGATTAGAAGCATTGCTCAATTATATGAATGGACTGAATATCAACAATGTATCGACATCCTTTGCAAATATCGTCCAGTCAGAAGGATTCAAAAATCAAAAAGTAGAAATATTGAATACACGGAAAAACAATATCACACAAAACTTCGATTACATAACCACAAATATCAATGCACTTAAAGCAACGTTCACTAATGCTCGAGGTATCTACAATACGATTGGACAACTCAACAACAATATAGTAACGATACAAGCAAAGAAAGCAGCTATCAACTCAGGGACACTCTGTTGATCACCGACACCACTACCTTGTTGATGTGACATCACTCATTATAAAGTTGTATGTGATACATTGGATACTATAACAACTACTCTACAGACAAATCTTAGTAGTATAAATGATAGCCTCACCAAGATACATGTCTATCTGTGAGACAACAACGAATTTGGCGTACCAGTAACCGTACAACCGTTTGTAGAAATTAATCAATTATTTTCTGACGCTGAAATATTCTGAGAAATCACGCAAAATAAAGCGACAATGAACACCTTTATTATTTCGACTGATCCCGAGAAAAAAGAAAAAAATAAAGGAATGAATCTGACTACTCAAGACAGACCTATCGATAATATCAGAAATATTACTTTCCAAGGAATTGGTTGAGACACGGTAAGATTAAATTATCCAAATCTTTATGAAGTACAAGTGTATAAAAAAGTAAATGATAAGCTGATTCTGAAATGAACAGGAGAAATAAGAGAAGCAATAAAGACATATCTCACGAATAAAGCGATAGAATACAACACACTACTACAAGCACAAAAAAACAAAAAAAATCAATATTATCAATCATTCAGTGCTCAATTTAATTTCTTGGGACAGCTTGATGCTTTAGCAAATCCAAACACCCACAATTATAATCTATTGCCCACAGATTATTTTATCAATCAGATAGTTGCATTTCTAGATACCTTACAAAATGCCCCTGAATATGGAAAACAAGCTATCTATGGAAATAGTAATGCCAATACAATTGATGATAAGCTAGATATGATAGCCAAATTATTATATTATCAAAATAGTACACGACCAGAAAGACTACAACAAACGAGTGTCGCTGGAGATATGACAGAGATCAAAGATAGTTTCGATATAAATCAAAAAATAAGCCAAGTAACCAATACCTATCTTACAGAAGGAAGTGATCAAGGTAAATTTATCACACCAGTCTATGATACTACAGGATATGAGGTTGGATATATCAATTCTGACGGCGAAGATTATATTTCTTCAAAACCTACACCAACATTTATCAAACAAATCCAAAGTATACAGGAAAATATAGTAAAAACAAAAAAACCAGTAAATCAGTTTGTAGAATCGAGCGCAGCAGACCTTGAAGCAGAAGTAGATAGTTGTGAATGAGTAGATACACAAGGGACCGCATTACTTTTTGACTTCAAAACATTCTCATCACCACGGGGAAAGGCAATGGTATGTTGGGCGAAAAAAATACTCAAAAAACCATTTGATATTAAAATAAGTTTTGCAAACGCACTTGGACCAGTTGTATTATGAGCGACTAAAGAACTTACAAATACCTTAGCACAAACAACCGGAGAACGAAAAGAATATGGAGCACAACGAACGGTACCAAACAATGACGATATAATCAATCAAGCTGTTGGTAATATAAAAGACACACTACAATGATATAACAATTATGCTATAATACATGTAGATAAAACAATTATCGGAGTAGATGACAACATTTGAGTTGACGCAACAGGAAACGCTCAAATAAAAATCGGCATGGCTCAAGACATGGGAAAAATAAACGTAAAAATATCATGAACGGGTGATAATTGTTTTGGGATAAAAAGAGGAACAACTATGCTCAGTGAAAATATTTGTACAAAAAAAGCACAAGAATATTATAACCCAAATACAGAAGATTTGACCTTTGAAATTGTTCTCAACAAGAAAACAGCAGGAAGTACAGCACTCATGATAGAACTCTGTCCAGAAATAGGAAATGCATGTATTACCAGACAAGAAGTAATAAATATTATACCAGGACCAATTGACACAATCCAGTTCCAATCACCAAAAATTGTCATGGAGTGAGCTGAAATACCAGTGATAATAAGCGCCCAAGATAGTCATGGAAATACTATAGGACAAAGCATACAAGCATATACAATCAGCGTAAATAGTGGTAATGGACAAATATATGATGGTGCAAGTGCAAATGCTAGTATCAAATTTGATAATTTCGCAACATCATCATTTATCTATCAAGCACCTACCGGAATAAAGGAAAATAAAAACGTTATTATAAACGTATTACCAGATCAAATAGAAAAAAGATTATGAGCAGATATTACAGCACCAGTCAAAGTAGTCCAACAAATAATTTCGGTCGTCAAAGGTATCATAACAGTTCTTCAAAATAATATTGTGCTCTATCAGACAAACATCACACAAACAAGAGAACCAAAAATAAATTTCACTCTACCAAAAGACGAAACAGCTATTCAATATCCAGATGCCGATGGAATACCACAAATCAAACCAGAAAACATTCCAAGTTTGGTCATTACCGTGAAGGACAAAAGTGGTAATGAACTAGATACGGTTGCAAATATTACCAGTAAACAAGGAATACTTATCCCATGAACCATAAAAGAAAAATCTATAACAAATAATAATATCACAAAAAAACAAGTATACTTTACCCAAACAAATGATTTTGTCATCACCAGCGGCCAATTAAATATTACGCTATATCCAAGTTTCAAAGCAGGAAACGATACAATAACTATCAATATTCCAGGTATAGATCCTATCGTTATTCCTGTAACAGTAAATCCATGAGCAGCGAAGACAGTACTACTAAAACTAGAAAAAAGCAGAATGGATCTAACTACCACCACAGGAAGTAAATGAACTATCAACGTCGTAGATAGTTGGAACAACAAAGTAACCAGTGGAACAGTAATCAAACTCTGAGTCATCGGATCAGCAAACAGTAATGTGGATGAATTTGTCTATAGTGGAAACGAATATTCGTATACTATTACCGCCACAGGTGCCGGAGGTGAATGATATGTGTTCGCCTATATAAAAGACAGAATACTCAGCGATCAGACACCATGATACGAAAGATTCATCATCCAAGACAATGTCCTTCCCAAAGATAAACTCAACGTCATGTATCTCAATCTTTTCTGAACCGATCGAGGAAACCAGCGATGATATTTTTCTGAAAACAATAAAGTAATAAATACTATAACTGATCAATCAAATAAATTACTAGCAACGACGACACAACTTGTGGATCCAAGCAAAATAAAACAAATAGAATATATCATTGATCCACACGGACAGATTCAAAGTATAAATACCAAAGAATCTACACTGACTATAGAAAACAAAGGATTTATAGTACTTATGCCAGAGATTGCAAAAATACATCTAGGCAATACAAGCGATTTTAAGATTCAAAAAATAGCAAATACGTGAGCTATCAACGAGTTTACAAAAGACAGCAACACGATAGTATATATACCGGAGCCAACAGATAGTGTTGTCACAGGAAATGATGCGACCAAATCACAAATAACCATCAATGGAATAGATATCTTGGATCTAACCAAAGGAACAATAGATACAAGACTTACCATCACTGCAGACAACGAAACACTTGCAGATATGAGTACCTACACCATGACATTCAATGGAAAAAGCATAGGAAAGCTGATGATTTGGAACAATAGTACCGATACGACAAACCCCGCAAACATTGATATTCAAGATCCGATTACCTATGGACAAACAGCTATCTTTAGCGAATGATCTACCAACACTCAAGGTAGAGGAATCTATATAAACAATAGCGCCTTTACTAAACAATGATATGCGTCCATAGAAGACAGTACTGATGCATTATTGGGTATATGATTTACGAGTAATTTCAAAAATATTGCCAACTTTGCAAATGGTAAATCCGTAGGAGAAGCTACCCTACCATATGGATCACAGTTCCTGATAAATTTCTGAGATCCTTTACTGGGAAGAAGAGAAAAAAATCCAAATATACCAAATACTGATTTTGATGCATCAATCGGACAGACCATCTACGCTGATCCCAACAAGACGATATTCAAAGTGCTTCCCATCGATTTCAATAATGATGGATTGAAAGATCTGATTGTGGTCTATACAGATGGTGTCATTAAATTGTTGAAAAATTATTGAGGTACACATCCATACAAAAATCTACAAGAATTGATGATTATAGCAGAACCTATAAAAGATATAAAAATAGGTGATGTAGATGGAAATGGCTATGATGATATATTTGTTACCACCACGAACAATAAAGGCATTGTATATTTGAATGACAAATGAGTATTTCCTGTCGATGGAAAAAATGTTTGTCTCAATGTAAATGCGGAACCAGACATGATCAACCCAACTCCTGATGATTTTTCAAATATCAAGCAAATGTTTGTCCAAGACATGGATAAAGATGGAAAACTAGATATCGTAACCAATGATAGTTTTGGCGATATCAAGATATTTTATGGAGGTAGTACAAATGGTTGAGCAAATTATCTTTCTTCGGTTACCTGAATCTGTGATAGTAATCGATATACCAGACAAAAGGATAATTACAAAATCGTCAAACGTTTTGGTATCAAAATAAACAGCAATCGATACATACAAGATGGTAGTCTTATCCACCGAAAATGAACAGAAACACCGATGGAAGGAGTCACAGAAGAAAAAGATATAGTAGCTCCTGATACCACAGCAGGGATGACACAAACACAACAGGAAGCACTCAAGACACAAACTATGAATGATATCAAAACAATGGTTGCCAATACAGATACCTATGTTGCTGCCGGAACTACACAATTAGCATATACAGATAATCCACTTTCCACAGCACCGACCTATGAATCGCTACCAGCTAACCAAATAACATATCTTCCTATCAATGAAACAAATGATGCAGTAAGCGTATACAAAGAATATGCAGATGTGAACGGATGAGTATTGAGACAAGATGATGAGGTAGTGATCAAAACGACAATCATCTCAAAAAAAGACAATAATAAGCTTACCTATATAGACCAATTACAATGACCATGGAGCATAGCCAAAGATGATACCAACAAGATTACATCATTTGTCTTTGATACAAATAATACGTGATGATTACTTATAGATCGAAATGGTCCAGAAGGATATCAATTTGTTATCGATAATATCCAGCTCAATTCAGGAGAATCATTAAGTTTTTCATACAAAGTAAACTACCAAGCACAAAAACAAGCAGTAACCATCGATGTCCAAGACACAGATCTTTTAAAAGAAAGCAAACAAAAAGATGGATATCCAGATATTGCGATCAGCAGTACCGATTCATGTCAAAAAAATAGATGGATATTTTTCAACGATAGAATAGGAACCAAAAAAACATACGAGCAAATATATGATGATATACAAGCAGAGATAAATGATTATAATAGTTGAGCAAAGACAGTACAACAAACAGCGATAAATAACATCGTAGATCAACTATCAAATGTAAGTAGTCTAGACTGAGTATCCAATATCCCAGGAATGAAAAATTTAGAAGGACGAAATGGAAGTAGTATTCTTTCATCATTGTTAGCGCCATGAGGAATATCTCAGAATATAAATATTTTGAATAACTATATAGATGGAGCAACAGCAAACGTATCTAAGAAATTAGATGCTGCACTTCAATGACTCTGTCAATGATTCACTCTAGGAAAATGATGATGCCAATGAGTCCCCGTACCATTCAATCAAGCATTTTTAGCTCCAGGAGACTATCATATTTTCTGATGTGTACCACAATTACCCAATCCACTCTATTCTGTATTTAGAACGATCAATACGACAATAGGAAAAGGTATGCCAGTATTAAACATTCCCGCTACACTTCAGACACCTTTGGGACCAATTCCATTCTTTGGAATATTTGGATTCCCTCAAAAATGAGGCCCATGAGAGACAGATGATTTTTTTCTTGGAGCACCATGAGGAATATATCCATCATTATTCAGATTATATGTAGCACCTACACTTACCCTAGGACTAGGAATAGCAATGTGTTTTGGACCATATAGTATAGGTAAAATATTACCAAAGCCATTTAGAGATCTTGGAGGTAATTGTATCGTATTTGCTGTTCCACCACTGACAAGCTGTCCAAACACGAGTGTGGGCACAAATCAACCAAGTACAGAAAGTTTATGATCAAGCATGGTAGCTGCTGCTGGCCAATGAACATGTAATAATCCACCAAAGATAGGAAACACGATAGTATTTGCAGGAGATTCTTCACAAGAAAGTAGTGTAAATACAGCAAGTTCACCACTATATCTTGCTACAGCAAATGTGCCTATATTGGGGACGACACCTATATATGCATGATCTTCAGAAAACACTCCTTCATATTCGTCAGCTATTCCACAAGGAAATTTTGGAGGAATCATCCAAATGGACCAGGATCCAATAAAAGTATCAGCAAGCCAAGATTCAAGAAGTTACGATGGATATGTTCTGAAAAAATGAGAAACTATCAACCTCAAAATAGTAGGAGCAAAAACCAAAGGATTAGTAAAATGTATGGTACAGACATGGATGACAAATCAGATACAATATATTCAAAACAATCTGACCAAAATGACTATTCAAATTGATCTTCCCGATGTGAGTACGGTATTTCAATGATTTGATAAAATAGGAAACTTAGAAAAAACATATCAAGATATCAATGCAGCAGACACATCAGCGGGATATATCCAAAACCCAAGCACAACAGGAGGGACACTGGCAACAATAAAATCATATACTTCCAAAAAATATATAAATAGTCTTTCTCAAAAGATTGGAAACAATCCATTTGAAGCTATACAACAATTATTTAAAGAAGTACCACTGATAAATATAGATACCAAAGATCTCAATATAAAAATTCCAGCACTTACAAGTGATGATATTATTAAATATGTAAGTTATCTCAAAATACGAGAAGCAAAAAATAGCCAGATACTTGAAAATTGGACAAGTTTGATCAATCAAACGCTAGCACTCTGTGGGACGACAGACAAAGCAGAAGCACAAGACATGAAAGCAAAATTGGAGACAGAAAAAGCAGCAAGTACGTATAATAGTTTAGGTTCGTGAGAAAAAAAACGAATAGATGTGCAGATAAACCAAATGAATTCTATTATCGCGTTACCAGTAAATTCAACAGGAGCAAAAACACGGAAAGAAATGGGAGCAGATGTAAAAAATATACGAATAAATGCAAAAAATACGGCGACAAAAATAGGAACATTACCGTATCGAAAAGTAATACAGATAAAACTTCAAGCACGAAAAGTAGGATCAGGAGTATGAATAATACCATTTTGAAAAGCAGAACAAGCAAGATTAAATGCTATAAATGGGATAACAAGCAATCTAGAAAAATGTAGTGGCTTAGCGGGATCTATGGGAGATTTTATGACATTTCAAGAAAACACTGCAGGACTCATTAACTCAGTAAAACAGAATATCAACGTACTCGAAAAATATAAGGAATTTCCTAGTCAGCTGTATCAGTGGACACATCTTACGGATAGATATCTCACGGAAATTTCGTCACTACTGTCAAATTTTGTAGGAGGAATAAATAGTTTTTTGAGTGTCAACGCTACAAGATTTTCACAATATGTAGACGCAATCACCTTGATAATATGAGCCATAAAGACATGGCAAGCTATTATAGATTTTTCAGTCAATCGATCAGAAAGATGTAGTAAGTGTAGCAATGATAATTATGGTTCATTCTCCTGTAGTCTTTCGTTCCTCTGTCCAAAACTACCAATATTCCCGATCCCAGCATTTAAGATACCAAATATTTATATGGATATTTCTCATATAGAATTAGGGATGAATATCGTGCTGCCAAAGATAAATTTTGTACCAATCAAAATACCGCTACCACAATTGCCTGATTTACCAGAACCGCCAGCAATAGATGTAGATTGGAATATAAATCTCAATATGAATCTGTTTAAAGGTATGTCATTACCTACGATTCCTGTGATACCAGAACCACCGACATTACCAGAACCACCATCATTTATTCCAAGTATCAAGATGGATCTTCCGGTATTGCCACCAGCACCAAAGATTCCAAAAATATTACCAGAAATAAATGCGATACTCAAAGTAGCAGATTTTATAGGCAAAATATTCTGTATCGTGAAATGAGGCATAGGACTTGTGGGAGAAAAATGAGTAAAAGGGAAGATTGAACAGTTAACGCAAAGGACGTGGAATGTTCCAGTTTTTGATTATTTCAATCTGACAACAAACTTCAAAAGCCCACCACTTCAATGATTTGACTACAAACTCGATGCATATACTACACTTAAATTCAATTTTGACGGAGTATATGATGTATTTAATAGTATTGCAAGTGTAACAAACAATTTTGTTTCCAAACAAATAGAAGCTCCTATCCAAAAAACAGTGAATCAAATAACCAACTGACTAAACAACAATCCAATAATGAGCTGACTAAACAATATAGGAAATTTTAATCAGAACATCAACATCAACGTCAATGGCTACAATACACAGACAGGAGGAATCACAGGAATGATTGATTATAAAGTAGCATATATTGAACTTACACAATGACTTACTCAATTCAAAAATAGTACAACTACGGACAAAAAAATGAGTGATAGAGTCAAAACAATCCTGGCGACAGTAGAAAACAAATCGACAGTTTTACCGGCTACAGATCAAATACAGCAAGTAGAAAAAGATGCACAAAGTATTATCAATGGCAAAATCCAGGAAAATAAACAACTCCAAAAAGAAATCTGAGATTATAATACATTTATCAAAAAAATAGAAAACAATCAAACGGTATTGGTAGATGATACAACCATGTCGGTAAGTCTCAAAACACCATTATTAACGATTGATTCACCGACCAAAAACATATTACAGACACAAGAAGATCCGACGAAAACATATCTAGATCTCAACAAAAGGATGGTACAAGGATATCTTGATGCAGTAAATAATGATGGTGCAGAAAAACTCAACATGTCTCCGATAACATATAAAAAATCCAAAACATATCTAGAAACCACCAAAGAAAAGATTGATACTGCCCTACTTGCATATACAGACACACCAGTATTGGCACAAGGGCAATGAGCATGTACCAACTGTTCAAACACCGAGACAAACTATAGCACAGATATTTCATCATATGTACAAGGCGTATTTGTTGAGTCTTATAGTGGAAATCAAAATACCAGTGGAAGTGTAAAAAACATGGTAAATACAGTAAGCTCAAGTGTACAACTACAAGGTGTACAACAGACATACACTACGAATACTGATCTCAACAACGATAAATTACCAGACATTTTGATGTACGATGCCAATAGTATATATATCAAATACGCAAAACAAACATCAGAAAACTTTTCGAAATGAGGCAATGCATTGACGACATATTACAATAAATTTTATAGTTATGAAAACGAACATCCATCAACACGAATCAATCCACAACAACGATATATCAAGTCATTGAATCAAATGGGAAACAATAGTGATGCATACGGATATATGACCATCAATGACATAACTATTAAAGTAGTAGACAAAAACAAAGAACCAAAAAACTTCAAGACTGACGGACAAACATTCGATAATCTGGAACTTTCACGACAAAATAGTGATACATTATGAGAACATGTAGATGGATATATTATCAAGGTAAGTACAAAAATAGATGATAAAGATACGCCAAGTAGTTTCCGAGACATACTAGGAATCGGAGAAAAACCAAAATATATTGTAGTGCTACCACAAGACACCGACTATACAGGGGCAATGATAACCATAGATCAGAACCTAGTAAAAAAGCGTATCACTAGTCAATTGTGAAACAGTATTTTATCAGTAGAACAGTATGACCCAGCTCAAACGAACATAAGTCTCACATTGAAAAACTTACCAAGAAAATGGTTGTATACAAGCTTAGCGACACTGACAAATACCTCTAATACACTGACCAGTAATCAACAAAAATCATTAGCACTCTACACAAAGACATCTCCACGGTCCAATCAAACAGTAGCAGGAATGCAAAATCTATGAGACATGACAGCACCTGTGGGTGACGTAGTATTGTGGAGAAATATAACTAATGAAGCAATAAGTACAGGACTGACTCATGAATGATATATCAACACCAATTATACACTCAAATCAGTATGGACAGACAACGTGGTAGTTGCAAAAATGATTATCCAAAAAGATGGAAAAACAATTCTTGAAAAAAATAATACATCTCAAACAGGGACAATCGATTTATCATGACTTTTCTTTACCTGAGCCACCCAACAAGATTTTGATTTTATCGCTATCGATCAAAACAATAATATCACAAAAGAAAGAGTTACCGTACAAATAAGTATTCCAGATATCCAAGTGATAGATGTCAAAAAAAGTGGAGACACAACGGCAGACATCATAGCGAAGATCAGTAACGATTTAGATGAATGAACGATTATATTCCAGAGATTGAGAAATGGTATACGAAAAAACATTGAAGGAACAAATCAAAACGCATACAGTGGATTTAGTCTTTCACCCAAACAAACAATCATCACGGGAGGAATATTTACTATGGGAAATGATATTGGAATGTATGATACCCAGGGCAATGAAATAGCTACCATAAATCCGAAAACAGGAGAAATTAAAATCAGTAAATGATATGAAAACACAGTAAAAATACATCTAAGCTTAAGTACACATATTCCTGTAGTAGAACTCAGAGACATAACGAGAAACATTACCTTGTTCCAAATAGTATTGCCTATAGAAGCCATCACAAGTATAGAAATGAACCAAGGCGAACCAAATTATCAGGAATTACACCTCACAGATGGACAATTTGGTAACTTCAATGGTGGCTATTGTATCAAAAACAACAAAGATGATTGTATCCTATATACAAACAGTGTATGAGCAATATATATTCCATGAATATATGCAAGTTCATTAGGAGGAGAATATATGTTTGATACAACAGGTCAGAAAGCAGAGTTTATATTCAAAGATCAATCAAACTCAGCAATCACAACACTTACATTACAAATCAAAGCAAGTAAATAATGTGCACTATATTTATCATTACACAAGCAGATGAAGAAATATATAGGAGTAATAATCATTACGAGCATAGCCACGATAGGTGGTGTATTTGCCAATGATTTTGGTAATGATTGTAATATTGTACAAGGTTCTGGTATTGATAATACAGTGAATGTATATGGAACTACTAAATATATAGATGTACTACCCACAACGGGATTCAAACAAGCACTGATCAATCTCAAGTCATATTGCTGTACAAGACCAAATTTTATGGATTGTCCCGATAAAAGTAATGTACCCACAGCATATTATCCCCAAAGTGAAAATCTTTTCATTCAGCTTTTCGATGTTGCTATGAGGAGATTAGACGGAATAACATGACTCGCATACAACATAAGCCCAGATCCTACAGCACTTGAACGAAGGACAAAAATTACTGCAATAGCAAATAGTGCAACAGGCACACAAGCAAAAACCATAGAAGATATGTATGCACAATATTGGACATGACACAAATATGCAGAAGAATACGGAAATATAGACACTATCATAAAGGGATATAATAAAAATATTGCGACAGTATCATTAAAAGATAAATATAGCACTCTTTGTCGATTAATCAGAGATATCTATTCAGGAGCAGCAAAGACTCAAGTAACAGTAAGGGATGATGTAATGTTAAGCAATTGTAATAAAAAAGTTATAGAAAGAGAAGATAGAGAAGTAGGGTATATCAAGATACTTATGGTACAAAAATCAAATCAATTACTCGACGAAACAATGAAAGCATACACCAAAACATATTTTGTCCAAGAGAAACTGATGGCATTATGGAATTTAATTGTTAAAGTAAAAGATATATTCCAAACAGTAGTTCAACAAGCTCCTGCATCCAAAACATGTAGTAAGTAATCCAAAAAATAGTATTTTATTCTTTATGGTACACGCAAATGAAAAAGATTATCTTGGGAAGTATTTTATTCTGACTACTTATAATTCCGATACATTCTTTTGCGCAACAGGCATCCAATGATTTCGAAATTATTCCCAAAGCATCAAGTGGTGGTGCAGTGACAAAAGCCGTAGACGCAGTAGGACAAACTGGAGGGAGTGTCCGAGATACGTACAACAAACAAGCAGTAGCACTTTCATGAAGTGTAGGAGATCAGATAGCATCAGGTATTATGACCCGAGACACTTTATTAGAATATATTGTATATTTAGTAAGATTTCTTTCTCAAATAGGGATATTTATAGGAGTCATTATGATTATCTATGCAGGATATCTCTATGCAAGTAGTATTTTCAGTCCATCGAATATGTCAAAAGGAAAATCAGCCATAACAAATGCCATCATAGGTGTTTTGGTTATAGCATTTTCTTATGCAATTATGAAATTATTGACGAGCGCTTTCTTATCATAAGACATGATTTTCTTTAACGATATATTCATACATATGAGAAAAAAAATATATATAACTTCCACACTAAAATCAGAATGGAATCGTACGTTTAATTCATTGCTTTGTAATAAACTAGAAAAAATAGGTATTACCTGTCATCTTCCACAAAGAGATACCAAACAAGATGGGACAGATCTAGATAAATTTTCTCAAAACATAGAAGGCATAAAAAATTCTGATCAAATACTTGCCGTAGGTATGAACGAATCTATTAATTGGTGATTAGAAGTAGGATACGGATTTGGTTCTGAGAAAAAAATAATTTTATTGACAAACAAAGAACATAGTATTCCTATAATGTCGTTGGAAATGTATTATAAAATTTTGAGAGTTGATAACCTAGATGATATGGATGAATACATAGATGATCTAGTACGTATTATTAGAGAATAAGTAAGATTTTCATAATACAAGAAAAAACTATTTAGAGTTTTGTATTTTCGTCTTGAGTTCAAGACTCATTTTACTCATATCAAGCAAAGCATCACTGAGATTTTGTAAAAATATTTGATTGTTTTTGAGAAATTCAATCATGTTTTGTACAAATATAATATGAGTATTTTGAGCATATGTAGTAAGTACAGCAGAGATAGCATCACTAGAAAGTTTTGCTTCCTGAGATTTAGCAACCGCAGCAGTGACATCAGCGATATTTTGATCAATATCAGCGAGAGATGTTGTAGGAAGTAAACCAGCATCATTAAGAACATTCCCAGAACCAAGAATATATTTATTATAATCATCAGCTGTAGGTGCACTCGTATTCATATCCAAGACACCAATATTGAGATCGGTATTTGCTTGAGCCTGTTCTTGAAGTTTTACCGTAGTGGCTTTTTGAGAAAAAACAGGTTTAAATCACACTTGAAGTTTGAAAGCAAAAGTATCAGCAAAATTGATTTTTATATTTCCATCGAGAAACTCTTTTGTTTTGGAATATTTTGTTGTCTTACCACTATCTTTTAATCATTGTAAGGTATCAGATATCTCTTGAAAAATAGCTTGGATACTAAAAACAGTTTTTCATGGATTGAGGATTGGCATCTGCACAGGAACCTTACAAAATTTGATACTAAACATATTCTCCATTTTTTCCCATCATTTACCATTGGGTCCAGCTATCAAAAAGCAGGTACAATCAGATACACAGAGAACTTTATCTTGTAGTCATAAGCCATCACATTTTTGAATACACGATTTAGCACAAGATAATTGGCATTGAGCTTGTTTATCAAGAGAGAGACCGTTACAGGCATATTCACAAGTACCTGGAGGAGCATCACCAAATGCTTTTTCAGCATAAGCATTGGCAATAGCATCAGAATATCAAGAATCTGAAGTACTTCATCATGATGGCAATGGATTATTTGTAGTAAATTGTGTCAATAGATTAGTATTGATAACATCATCAATGTTGGCATTAGCTATGAAATTACTGATACCAGAGAGATATTCTTCTGGAGTCATCAGAGGAGTTTGTTGTTCAACAGAAGGAGGTGGGGTATTTGACGTAAGACACTGATTTCAGAAAAGCAAAGCTACTGCAGCAGGACTAGATGATAAAGTAGGATTGGTAGTTTCAATAAATTTTTGTACTTCTTTATCAGCAAGAACCGAAGCATTGGTTACAGAAGATGGTGATGCCGATGAAGAAGAAGTGGTTGTTGTTGTTGTTCATCATACACCAGAAAAGTTTTCTCATGACGATAAAGGACTAGACGTACCAGTAGGTCATCAGGTAGTAGTAGCAGTTGATCATCACCCTCAAAGTTGATAAGCATTTGGAGAAGACGAAGAAGAAGCATCACCATTAGAACCAGTTGGTGATTTTGGCAATCTATAAAACAAAACTTGTGGACTATCAGTAAAGGTATCAAACAATATTTTTCCTACCTGATTGATATCATATAAAAGATCAAAATCACTATCATCCAATGTTCCATTCCAAAAAAGATCAGATCAGAAATTACTTTTATTGAGTGTAGACATAGTATAACTATTACTATAGACATCATAATATATTTTATTTATTTGATTATTGAGATTCTGTAGATCCGTATCCGTAGGGTTGGTTATTTTGCTACAAACAAAAAATTTAGCACGACTTTTATCAATATCAGATTTTGTAGGTTGAGTAGTTCATGGAGGTAAAATCAGATCAAAAGTATTTTTGAAAGAAAAATTTGAAGAATAAAGAATGTTTATAAAATCAACATTTTTTAAAGAACTACAGGTAGTAAAATAGGACTGGAGCTGATCAAGAGAAGTTGTTGTAGCAACCACTTCTTTATCTTTCACAACTTTCAATGCCTTGAAATACAGATTACTGATAGTAGATGTTCATTTAAAAAGCGAATCGATTCATGCAGATTGGTCAGTAGATTGAGAAAATGCCTGAGACAAATCAATAGCAAAAACAGAAGAACAAGTTCCGATAAGCAATATACACAGTGTTAGATATGTTCTATTACGGTTTTTGAACATGACTGAATTTACCAGGTAAACTATATATAGGAGTTACTATGTGAGCTAATGTTTCTCAAAAACCATTCAAATCTTCTTGGTACATAGAGAATCACACATGGAAAGGGAAAGCAACATAAATATCACGCATCATTCTTAAACTCAGGGACAAAGCATCCTTAGACCACATATATTGGGTAGAAAATGTTTTCAAAATAGTAGAGTAATCATTCATATAGGTGTTGTCTGCCAGAAGCACTGGATAAGCTTGAAGCATAGAAAGATAATATCACATAAACAAACGATAATAGAAAAGTTCATTATAGACAAGATTTACAAAAGAAGACAAACTTGCTCATTGGTCTCCATAAAGCCCACAATAAAAGACATCTCCAGTAATGGTCACCGCAGGACAAGAAACAGTTTTTGCTTTACTTGCGGAAAGCGCTAAAATACCACTAGCATTGAGAATAGTGACATCACTGAGAACCTTACTGACATTTTTCATATAGGACTTCATCATTTGACATGTTTTAGGATAACGAGGATCTGTACATAATTGTACACCATCAAAATATCCTGAAGAATAGAGATTAATCTGATTGATCATTTTTTGTTCATCACTAGAAATATTTGCGATCATACCATACACATTTGGTTGCTTCATATTTATATAATCATTAATGATAGCATTGAATAGTTTTGGGATATTTACAGAAAGATCACAATCATTATCAAAAGCAGTAGTATCACAAAGATCAGTTTGATAATTATCAGTAGAGACAATATCCTGGAATCATAGTTGCACAAAACCAGTACGTTTGAAATAACTTTGTTCTTGAGAGGTAAAATAAGGAGAACCGGTACGTATATTTCTACAAAGCAAATGGACAAAAACAGATTGCTGAGCATTGTAAACGAAATAATTTCCTGTAAAAGCTGTAGATTGTAGTACCTGAGTACAATAATTAGATATCAAATTTATTATTTTATTATTTTGTGGTTGATCTGTAGGAAACTGTAAATCACTAGCAGAAAAAATAGCAAATGTTCTGATAGAAGAAAACAAGAGACAAGCAACTCAAGTCACAAAGAGAAGTATTTTCCATTGGTTTTTTCTACCAATCATATAAAGACAATGAATAAAATAAAAAGATTATCGACATGATCATCATCCACCACATTGAAGTTCACACGAAGCTCACAATGTAGAAACAAGACTACTTTGTTTATCTTTGTTGCCTATAATATCGTTTTTTATCACAGAAATTTGCTTGCCAAGAACCGCAAATGCAGGAGTAATATCTTTTACTTCTGACATACCGACAAGATCCAAATCTGTTTGCTGACTAGCAAAAACATCATACACGTAGGAGTCGATAGATTTACTAATATCAGTTGTGGCAAAAGTATCAGGGGGTGAATCTGGTAATGTAGGAATAGCTTGGGTAGTACCCTTGAGATCTTTGGGAAAAGTTCGAAACGCAGTGACATCACTTACGACACCAGCGACTTGCTGACCAACTGCAACTCAAGACTTTTTAATACCAGCCCAAGACTTTTTCAAAGAATCAGCAAACGTTCATTTACTGACTTGCGTACTACCATACATTGATCTGAGAAGATCATTTTCTCTTGCTTTATATGCATCATCTTGTGTACTTGGAGAAAATATTTGTCAGAGTCTAGTGACCGCATCGTTAAATGTTTTTTTGGTATCTGATGATCATAAACTGAGACTTTTTCGCATTTTACTCCGACCCTCTTTAAGTTTTTTCAATTCAGAACTACAGATAGCACTTGGTCATCTAGCACAATTATAATCACGTTGCACCGTCGCTATAGCACCAGTAGTAAATCCAATAAATATACCTTTATCAGAACCTCATCTTGTCATAGAATCAAATCCAGAAGTAGCGCCAAAGTATAAAAAGCTTTTTGCAGAAGACAGTACTTGAGTAAGTAAAGAAGTGACATTATTGTAGGACACACCAGGATTTAATTTGGAAGAAGGAATCAATAATCATTTATCGATATATTTTTGGATGATAGCTTGCATAATGGTGCGATTTTCTGGAATGATTTGTTCATACCATCAGCCTCACAATCCAAGTTCATATTTTTTATCATTTACCTGAGATTCTAGTTGTTCTATAAGTTTATTATCTCTGAGAAATACTTGATTCTTGGCCAACAAAACAACTCATCATATCATATCTTTGAGACCAGCAAAATTGACGGGAGAAGAAAAAATAGCAGTACTAGCCAAACCAAATTTGAGTTTATTCACAACATTTCTAGCTACTGTACCGAGAACTGTTTTCTTAGGAGCAGTAAATACGGTTCATTTGAATCGATTAGGATTGACATACTGACCAAGATACGTTCATTCTGGACCAATAGTTTTGATAGCATTGCTCATTTCTCTGACAAAATCCATCAAAAAAGTAAATTGTTCTGGTGCAGTTCCACAAATAGAAGATTGTGTTGCACAATATGCAGTATCATCAGTTTTAGCAAAAGAAAAATTACTCACACAAGTGATCACTACACATACTAGAATATATGGAGCAATAATTCTCTTCATCAAGAACAAATAAAATAAAGAATATATTTTTTTACTTTATGCTTTTAGCTTTAAGCTTTGAGCTATTATTTTATATTAGCAAGTTTACTTTGAAGGAGCGATTGCTCGAGAGCAGTATCAGAAATACTTAATGCTTTGAGATAATATTCTTTGGCCATAGGATATTGCTTGAGCGAAACGTAATAATCACCAAGCAAGTGATAGAGATGAGATTGATGATAATGGTCTGTCAGATACAAAAGTTTTTGTCCCATTCAAGATAAATTTTGTTTAGCTAATTGCAATCAGACCTCACCATACGTACAAACATCAGCTTGACTACCAGTAAAAAATGTAGAACATTTTCCCATATACAAATCAGCCAGTTGTGGAGTATCGAAGTATAATGAAAAAGGATGTGCTGTACGGAAAGGAATATAAAACATCTGATCAAAAAACAACGCAAAATCTGACGTCTGTAAATTGGATTGACCAAGAAGATCCTGCCAAATACGGACCATATTGGTTGTATCCTCTTGTTGTATATAACAGAGAAGCATATATCTATACACATCAATTTGTAAACCAGCATCGGTAACTTGATTGAGATAGAGAAGAGATTGGTCATAATCACGATTCCGATAATACGAAATACCTATAAGAAATTTATACAGAAATGCATTGCTCGTATCAAAGTCAGCGAGCTTGAGGAAATAATCTTTAGCTGCTTCTCGATTATGAGTCAAAAAGTTGGAATAAGCAAGTACTTGATAAGGTAATACATAGTCTTTATTGATAACTAATGCATGGAGCGCTAGTCTCTTAGCAAAAGAAAAATATCAGTTTTTGAGTAAAGTCAGCGAAATCAATGCATCTCTATAATAGCTTGGAGGATTAGTTATTTTCACAAAAGTAGATAACGCAGAATCATATGAAGATTTAAAATCTTGATAACGAGGATCCGTAATTTTGGAGAACGAAATCGATGCTCCCGTATAATCATACACCCATAATGATTTAAGTCCCTTATAAAACAATTCATCATCCTGAGTAAGCATATCACGTGATCTATAGTTTTGTATCAAAACAAAGGTGCTATCCAACGAATTAGCACTATTGAGATCGATAGCAGAATCATGGAAACGGGTATAGATTACCTGACGTGGATCAATCTTCAATGAAAGATAATCACCCTCGTTTTGTACCAAAAGCGCTAGGTACTGATTGGCCTTATCAAATTGATAATATTGGAGAAATTTTTCTACCAAAGGCTGAAGCAAATCAGGATTTTTATTTTTGGTATAAAGGTATTCCAAGACATTCAAGTCCTGAAATATTTGTGAATTTCCTAGACTTTGATGAATCACTCCAGAAACCATAGCAGCTACCTGACTCACAGGTGCAACACTGGTACCAGAATTTTCTACTGGCGCTTGCAAGGAAGTAGACTCCGTAAGTGGAATATCTTTTTGAACAGACACATCTCTCGAAGAAAATGTACCATCCAAAAAAAGGATAACAAGCCAGAAACAAAGAATCATGCTTCAGATAATCAGTGTATTGGTTGCTTTGTATGAAGGTTTCATAAATTCAATATTTATTAAATAAATTTTTCTGACTATTATTTTCACATTTTTTCTAAATTCTACATTTATTTTATTTTTCTGCGTTCTAAATTCTGCATTCTGAATTTACAATCAATTATACGCTAGACAAACCAAAAAAGCCAAAAAACCCAGTCAATTCAGCAAAGATAATTTGACAAATAACAAAATATGAACAAATAATTGACATTTACAATAAAATATATATAAGATATAAAAAATGTTTTATATAAATCATTGCCTATGAAAAATAGATGGGATTTGTTCAATACCGTAGATGAATTTTATGGAAAAAAATCTAAAATAGAGGATACAATAGTTATAGCAAGTCAGCACCTTCTATGAACACAATTAGAGATGTTCAAAAGACTATTATCTCACAATTTAGATAGTAATAAACTATATATTATAGGTAAAAACTATTCAACAAATAGGGAGGTATTTGAAACACTACAACAAACTGGAGCATATATAGATCCTTCCAGCATACAATTTAATCCTAATAAGAGTTTCGATAGTCAATTTGACAATAATATAGAACAATTATTGGATAAAGTAGAACAAGAACATCATATTGATAAACATACATGTATACTGTTAGATGATTGATGACATCTAATAGAAATAGCTCAGAAAAAATGACGAAACGAAAAATATAAGCTCTTAGGAATTGAACAAACATCTTCAGGATATCATAAAATAAAGGACTTAGATTTAGATTATCTAAATGTTGCAAGATCAAATACAAAACTTATCTATGAAACTCCATTCATAGGAGATTTATGAATAGAAAGAATTATGGAAAGCATTAAAAAACATGATATACAAGATCCTAATTGTCTCATAGTATGATGTTGACCTATAGGGGAATCTATACTCATGAGATTAAGAAATCTATGAATTTCATATACATGATTTGATAATAAACATACATATCAAAAAATTTTAAGCCAAACGTCAAAGATTGATATTTCAGAAAAACATTTTTTGGATTTTTATCAAAAAAACATAAAGAAATTTAATATGATTGTATGATCAACTGGATCTAATATATTGAGTTTTGAAAAAATCAAACATTTATGACCCAAAGTAGCATTAATAAGTATGTCCTCTTCAGATAGAGAATTCCCAGCAGTAGAAATAAGAACTCACGCCGATACTACAACATCTGAAATACATAGCGATCGAAACTATAAAAACATAACACTCATCAATAGTTGATTTCCTATTACATTTCAAGGAAATTATCATGAATCTCCTCCAGAAATTATAGAATTGACGATAGCATTGCTTTATGCAGGAGTACTTCATCAAAACTTCAAAAACAATGAAAAACATAGTACTCCATGATTCAACATACTTAATGCAAGATTAGTAGAATGATTTAAAAGAAGATTAGCTTTGCATAAAATACCATATAAAATAAAACAATAAATACTTACATAAATAAAAAAACTGAGCTTAATCGGTCAGTTTTTTTATTATGTACTAACAAAATTCCATTAATTAAGTTCACGAAGGTTTTTTGAAACGGTATTCAAATCTATTTTATCATATCTTTGCATAAGCATATCAGTTTTGATTTTGCTCATAATTTCTTGTACTACTCACACGATGATGATGACTCCAGAACCAGTAACAACTACAGGAAGTGATCCAAGTGATTGTACTAATGTTTGGATAAACGGAATATAATTGAGAATATAACTATAGATTCCTATAAACGCTAATCAAGCTCCTCACCATAAACATAAATGCATAAGGATTCCATTGATGTATTTAGCTGTTTCTTTGCCTGGTCTTATACCTGGGACAAATCCTCCTCTCTTTTGGATATTATCAGAGATTCTTTCTGGAGAGAATACAATCAATGTATAGAAGAAAGTAAATACAATAATCAGAGCAAAATAGAGAACGATAGCAGGTATTCAAGGTTGTTGTGTATAAATATTGAGATTAGCTTCTATCCAATTTGCAATACCGACAAGTCTTGTATTCATTGGTTGAAACTGAGTAATAAGTTTAGAAAGTAAATACGGGAAAGACACAAATGCGATAGAAAAGATGATAGGAACCATTCCGACTGGATTCATAGGAATAGGCAATGATGATGATTCTTCTACTTTTCCTCTTCTTGCATAAATAACTGGTATTTCTTTGATAGATTTGAGAATAAAGATAGAAAGTAAGATCAATCCAAGTACAATAATAAGCATAAATAAAGTTACTCCTAGAAAGTTATTTGAACCTGCCATACTTGAATATATTTTTTGAGTGATTCATGAAACGATAGAAGCAAAAATCAACATAGATACTCCATTAGATACTCAGTTTTCAGTAATCAATTCTCCTATCCACATCAATAATACTGATCCAACCGTCATGGTAAATGCAGTAACGATAAGCGTAAACGGTGCTGTACTGATAACACCTCCGAGAAGATAATTAATAAAAAACACCATGCCGATAGACTGAAGAAACGCTAAGGGTACAGACAAATATCTTGTATATTGTTGAATTTTTTGTTGTCCGACTTCACCTTGTTCAGTAAGCTCTTCAAGTTGAGGAACTACAGAACCAAGAAGTTGCATAATAATAGATGCATTGATGAAAGGAGCAAGTCCTACAGCAATGATAGCAAATTCTTTCAAGGATCCTCATAACAACATGATAAAGTATCCTATCCCAGAATCCGTAGTAGTAGATGTCTTGGTCATAAGTGCAGTAATATTTACAAATGGTACAGGAATAAATACCAAAAGTCTATACAACGCAAGCATCGCAAGCGTAAAAATAATCTTCTTTTTTATGCTAGGATTTTCTCGTATCTCTTGAAGTTTTTTTAAGAATTTTTCCATAAAAAAATGATAAGAAACTTAAAAAATTACTTAGTTTTTTTGCTTGGAGCTTTTTTAGCTACAGGAGCAGCTTTTTTAGCTACACTAGGTGGTTTTTTCGCAGTTGATGCTTTTTTTTCAACTACTTTTTTTTCAACTGCTTTTTTAGCCACTGGTACTTTTTTTTCATTAGATGTTTCAAGAAGTTTTGGTGCAGCAACAGGTTTTTTTTCTTTAGCAGCAATAACCTTTTTTGGAGCAGCTATTTTTTTAACTGGTTTATTTTCTTTTGCTATTTTTTTTTCTTCTGAAGTTTTGATTTTCAATTTTCAAACCTTTGATTTTGAATCTTTTACAACTTTAACGGGAGCTTTATGGGAAGCAGAATGAACTGTTCCTGGCTTATCTATTTTGATTTTTGCTGAAGCAGAAAATGCATCAATATCTTTAAAAGTAAGATGTTTAGCATAGTCACCATGTCACAAAAGTTTTACAAATGCCTTGATAGATTTTATATATCCAAAGTCTTTCAAAACTTGCTTATTAACTTCCATAGTGTCAGTGATTCTTACATCAGCATCAAGTACACCAAGATTGACAATCACAACATCTTGTACAAGTTTGAAATATCTTGTAAATCATCTCGCTTTAGGCAATCTTTGAACGATAGATGTCTGTCATCATTCAAAAAATGGTTTCATAGAATGTCAGCTTCTAGCTTTTTGTCCCTTGAGTCCTCTTCCAGAATAATTTCCTGTTCCCGTACCATTTCCTCTTCATCTTCTTCTTGCCTTATCCTTGAGTCATTTGCTTTTTTGTAGTTCATGGATTTTCATCGTAAATATAATTAAGTGGTATAAAAATTATATATAAGCGGTAGTATATTTATTTAGCTGGTTTTTCTTCTTTAGCTGGAGTTTTGCTTACTACTTTTTTTTCAACTTTCACGTCAACTGAAGGTGTTTTTGTCTCAGGAGCTAGTGCTTGTTTTGCTTGAATTTCTTTGACTACAGTAGCTACTTCTTTTGTATGTTCTTCCTTTTCTTCACTATCTTCACGTTTCGCTTTTGCTACAACACGCTTATTGAAATGGTCTGCATGTTTATATGAAGACAATGCCTTGATAGTAGCCATAGCATTATTCAATTTATTATTTGATCACATAATTTTTGATAATACATTTTCAAACCCTGCAAGTTCCAAAACAGCTCTCACAGAAGATCATGCTTTCAAACCGGTACCAGCAGTAGCAGGCAAAAGTTTGATCATACATGCCTTATATTTGGTTGTTGTAGGATAAGGGACTGTTTGATTCCCAGTAATAGGAACAATAAACATAGTTTTATATGCTTCACGAGAAGCTTTGCTTACTGCAGCGCTTACATCTGGTCATTTGGAAACACCGATTCCGATTTTTCCTTTTTTATTTCCGACCAAAACAGTAGATCTAAAGGACATTTTTCTTCCTCCAGTCGTTACTCTCGTTACCCTTCTTACTTCTAGAAGGAGCTCATCAAACTCTTTTTTTACCTTATCTTTACTTCAAGGTCTCATGAAAAACAATTGTTAAAGTAATAAAATGAGATGCTGTGATTTTGGTATAAAAACCTAACATCGGTTTCATCCCGAAGGATAAAATTATATAGCGATACCTCATGTTCTAATTCAGTCGACCAATGCCTTTACTCTTCCATGATAAAGATTTCCATTTCTATCAAATGCTGCTTTTTCTATACCTTGCTTCTTCATAAGTGCAGCCAAAGCTTCTCCAGCCTTTTGTGCTGTATCAGTTTTTGTTGTTCACTTGATATCTTTATCAGAAATATGACAAAGTACTTTACCAGTAGAATCAATAACTTGAGCCTTCATATATTTATTGGATTTGTCTACGATAATCCTAAAATCAGGATAACTCGATTTTATCTTGGCATTGACTCTTTTTTTTCTTCCAAGAAATTTTCTCGTTGCTTCTTTTATACGTTTAGTGATTTTCAACATTGCAGTAGTAAAGTAAAATAATAAATGAATAATAATTATATATTTGTCTTTGATTCTTAATTCTTAATTATTTTTTAGCTGCTTTACCAGCTTTGAGCTTGATTTGTTCACCAAAATATCTTATTCATTTTCCTTTGTAAGGTTCTGGTTTTTTAAGTGCTTTTACTTTAGCAGCATATTCACCAAGATATTGTTTATCAATACCATTTAATGTGATAATATGATTTCCTTTTGCATCTTGTTCTACTTTTGCTTCAATGCTTTGTGGAATATCAAAAGGGACTTTATGAGAGAATCCTAATGAAAAAGTAAATTTCTTTCCTTCCATTTTGACAGCATATCCTACTCCCATTACCAAAAGTTTTTTTTCATATCCATGAGTCACGCCTTCGATCATATTTGCAAGCAAAGTTCTAGAAAGCCCCCAAAGATTCCACTGATCTTCATTTTCCACAGCAGTAATAGCTTGAGTTCCTTCAACTTTTATGATAACACCCTTTACAAAAGTATGAGAAAGCTGTCATTTAGGACCCTTTACATCTACGGTAGAACCATTGATATGCAATTCTACTCCAGCAGGTATCTCTATAACTTTTTTTCCAATTTTTGACATAACACACGACATAAATGATAAATATTTTTTAACGAATAGTGAATAGTGAATAATGTTGGATTTGTCTTGTTATGAACTATTGCATATTACAATAGTTAGTAAGTATATAATTTCTTCGTTTTTAATTTTTAGTTTTTCACTTTTAGTTAGTTTAATATATTTCAGCTATAAGTTCTCCTCCAAGTTTCTTTTGTTTCGCTACATGTGCAGGCATAAGTCATTGATTAGTAGAGATGATTCCAATTCCTTTTCCTCCAGCTACTGAAGTAATATTTTTATAGCTTACATACCAAGGTCTAGAAGGTTTTGAAAAGAATTTTATATTCGGAACATCATCAACGGGATTGATTACTCTTTTGAGGGTTATATTGATATGTTTTTTGATGCCATCGGTCACGATATCAAATTTTTGAACAAACCCATATTGTTTGAGAAGTTCCAAAATATTGATTTTAAAATTAGAAAATGGTACATCTTCGACAGAAGTTTTTCTCGCCATATATGCATTTTTGATTCTGATAAGCAAATCATGGATAGGAGCGTTAATATAAGTCATTTACGAGTATAATTTAATGATAAATGAATGTGATTCAGTGAAAAATAAATAATGTTGATGGTTTGTAAATTAATAATTATTTCCATCGTTTTCCACGTGTAGTTTTGTTATTTTACCAACTAGCCTTTCTTAGTCACATAATAGTTCCTTCTCTAGCGTATTTTCTGAGACAAACTCTACAACAACCAAAATCTCTGATATATGATTTTGATCTCCCACATATTCTACATCTATTATAATATTTTGTAGGCTGTTTGAGTGCCTTTCATTCAGTGAATCTTAGTTCATACATTTTCCATTGTTTTGCTTTTAATGAGGTTTTTGCCATTAATATAGTATAAATTAATAAATAAACTTTGTATATATCTGAACGAATAACTAGGGTAGATTTATTTAAATATAAATCATAATGCTTCAAGTAACGCTCTTGCGTGGGCATTATTTTTGGTAGTAGTAACGATAGTGATTTGAAGTCCCATAGTAGTTACGATATCATCCAATGAAAGTTCAGGGAATATATTGTAGTTAGGAAGTCAGATATTGAAGTTTCCTTGTCCATCAAATGATTTATCAGTAAACCCAGAGAAATCTCTCAATCTCGGCATTACCAATTTCATAAATCTATCAAGGAAATCATATGCTTTTTGTTTTCTCAAGGTAGTCTGAAGCATCACGGGCATATTTTCTCTCAATTTGAAATTTGAAATAGCTTTTTTTGATTTCAAAACACGAGCTTTTTGACCAGTGATTTTGGTAATAACTTTTTCAAATTCATCAAAATCTTTGAGTGATTTTCTTGTAGCCAAAGAACCTATGCCGATAGCAACAATTACCTTATCAATTTTGGGAACAGCATTGACATTTTTGATAGCAAGCTGTTTTTGGAGGTTCTTAACAACTTTTGTATTGAATGCTTCTAATGTATTCATGAATTGAAAAATAAAAACAATAAAAGTAAATTATTTG
>CAZTFP010000016.1:0-34168 GCA_964613015.1 uncultured Candidatus Peribacteria bacterium
GTCCGTTTGTATAGAGCTCTCCTGTCTGTGTAATATTTATTACCGTAATATGCCCCGGTGTTCATTGTATACCTTGCGGTCATGTAATTGATGTTAATGAAATTAAATTTATTCGTCATCATCATACATATCTTCGTTGAAGATAATTTGCACTTGCTCACATCTCTATTTCTGTTCCCGTTGCTCATGTAGGTCACGTTAATCATATTAATCATTGTGCTCACGTATTTCCTCTTGGTCATATATCTCACTGTAATCATTGTGTTCATGTATCTCATTTTATTCCTTGAATACCTTGCAATCATTGTGCTCATGTGTCTCATTTTGCTCATACAGGTCAGATATCGCCTGTATTTCATTTCGCTCCTGTGATTCCTTGTATTCACTGCGGTCCTACTCAACCTGCTGAACAGATTATTGTTGATCATAAAAACATATCTCCCAAATTATAATCAAGACTATCATTGCTATCAGCATAAAAACTTACCACGTTCCCTGTACTACTACATTGTCCATTTGTATAGAACTCTCCTGTCTGTGTAATATTTATTACCGTAATATGCCCTGGTGTTCATTGTGCTCCTGCTGGTCATATCAAGTTTACAAAACTATTTCGTCATCCCAATGGATTTTGAAATCTTAAATATGTTCATGATCGACTATGATCCGGCATTGCTCATGTTGCTCACGTCGCTCATATATTTCCTTGTATTCCTTGTAATCATTGAGTTCAAGTATCTCATTTCGCTCATGTATTTCATTGTGTTCATTGTAATCATGTATCTCATTTTATTCCTTGCAATCATTGAATTCACTGCAATCATGTATTTCCTGTCGCTCATATTGCACCATTACTTCCGTTTATTCCTGCTGATCATGCTACTCACGTATCTCATTTCATTCATTGAATTCACTGTATCCCTTGTATTCACTGTGATCACGTATTTCCGATTGCTCACGTTGCTCACTGTACTTGCCCTAAGGTCCATACTCATGTTCCGTTTACTCATGAATATTGTAAATATAATATTCCACCATTTATCCATCAACTTGTCACTGAAGTTCCATTTATTCCCGTTGCTCATGTAGGTCAACTCAATGAAAATCCACTGATAAAATTATATATTGCACCGCTTGTCGATGCTATCAATTTTCCACTCGCATTGGTTCCCAATACTACAACATTTGGTAAACTATCTATCGTTAAACTTCATTTGAACCATCCATTGCCACCAGATCATTCCAAAACAATTCCTGTAGTAGCGGTATTGCTTCAATTGCTTGTAAGAAATATTGTCTTCAAAAAATTGATACTATTGGGCGCAATAGGAACAATCTCAAATGCCATAGTAACGAAAAACACTCACGATAGACCAAGAAGAAATCGTGCCATGTTTTTGAATATATTGTTTGTACCCAGTGCCTTCATGTGTAGAGATTTCATAATATAAATGATAATGCTATCCTTTGCATATATAGTATAAGTGTATTCCATAAATTTTTAAAAACAAAAAACCTGACCAGATATGATCAGATTTACTTGCCAATTATTTAATTTGTGGTATAGTTATTTCAGCGAAGAATAAATAATGAATACCTAAAAACAATAGAAATTTTCTTCTACATATTATTTATAAATTATTATTTTAAATAAAGATGTCTCTCGGCTTAGCGCCGTCTTGTGGTCAGATTACTCATTTTTCTTCTAGAATATCCATGATCCTTGCGGCGCGAGCAAATCCCACACCAAGCTTCCTTTGGAGTAATGTTGCTGAAGCTTTTCTTGTCGTGGAGATAACTTGTATCGCTCTTTCTACTAATTCATCATCATTATCTCCATTACTACTACCAAAAAGTTGTTGCCCCGCTTCAAGTTTATTTTCCAACAAAGCGACTATTTCCTGGTTGTAAATATCTTCTTCGGTGAGACCCCCCATATATTTATTTTTGAGTGTCATCACTACTTTTTCTATTTCTTCTGTGGAGATAAATGGCGCCTGGATTCTTATCGGTGATTTCGTCGATGGATCCATATATAGCATATCTCACTTTCCGAGCAATGTCTCCGCTCACTTTCTTCCGAGAATTGTTCTACTATCTATTTCTGACACCGTGCCAAAAGCGATTCTTGTGGGAATATTTGCCTTGATAAGTCCGGTAATAACATCAACTGATGGTCTTTGTGTCGCGATGATGAGATGAATTCCTACTGCACGTGCTTTTGCTGATATGTGTGTAATACAGTTTTCAACATCTCTCTTGGCCTTGGACAACATCATAGATGCAAGTTCATCGATAACAAATATGATACGAAACATTTTTTCTCAACCGCTAATTTTCTGATTATATTCATCGATATTTTTTACCCTATTTTCTTTGAGTATTCCATATCTTCTTTCCATCTCTTGTTCTGTTCGTTTGAGTAATTTCAGTGCTTTTTCTGGCTCGAAAACTATCGGTGCGAGCAAATAAGGTAGTCCTGCATAGAGTTCCAATTCTACCTGTTTCGGATCGACCATGAGGAATTTTAGTTCAGAAGGTGTATTTTGATACATCAATGATAAGATGAAATCATTTACTCCGACGGATTTTCCTGAACCGGTCGCTCATGCAACAAGCAAATGTGGCATAGACTCTAGTGTCTTGATAATGATAGATCCATCAATTGCTTTTCCGAGTGCGAGATTATTATCAGATTTTTTCATGTCATTGGCAAATTCTGTCGTACTCAAAATATCTGCTAAATGCACCATAAGTGGCTTGGGATTTGGCAATTGGATCCCAATACAATCCGTGCCCGGAATAGGAGCAATAATTCTTACCGACTTGGATTTGAGGGAAAGTGAGATATCATTCGTCAAACTTTCTATGGTAGAGAGTTTAATTCCTTCATCAGGTTTCACCCTTATTTGTACGATGGAAGGCCCGATATCAAATCACTCGATCATAATCGGAACGTTGAATTCCATCAATTTATTTTGTAATGCTTTTGCTTTTTCCATAAGAAATGTTTCGTCGATGGTCACCGCTTGATCAGCATTAGTCTCGAGAATAGCATGATTGAATGTAGGTTTCTCTCAAGAAAAATTTATAGTCGGTCTGATTTTTCTTTCTTTGATATGTTCTTTTTCTTCTATTTTTCTTTGGAGTTTGTCTTTGATTAATGATTTTATCAATGAACGAGAAACTGGCTGTCAAAAATTTGGTTTTTCCTTCGTTTCTTCTTCCTCATCTTCTTCTTCATATCTTGATGATTTAGGCTTTGAATTTGAAGCTTTTGGCTTATTTTCTGATTTGAGGCTAATCTTGGGAAATGAAAAATTGAGTGAATAGAGAATCCACACGACTGCAAGGACCAGAAGAATAATAATAAATGATTTTGTTGCTACAGCTTTACCCCCAAACATTATTTGTAATACTGCAATCACTGGCCAAGAAATATATCATCCGAAATTTTCATATTTCGCTACATCGCCGTCAATGATAGGAAAATTTATCACCGCAGAGATGATAACAATGATCACCATAAACTGTCTGATGAGTAATTTCATCAAATGTCCTTTGGCTATAATAAGTATGCCGACGAGAAAACACAAAGCAAAAAAAACATAGAGTCCAATCTGTCCAAACGCAATACTCGCATATGTTCTGAGAAACATTATTACCGGAGATCATTCTGCAAAATAAAGCGAGAAAAAAAATAATGATCATAAAACAGTGAGACTTATTCCGAGTTTGAATTTATTTAAGACGATATTTTTTTTTCTTCTTCTAGCCAAAACAAACTATAAAACGATAAAACGATAGACCATTAGATAATTAAGGGCATAGATGATTATATAGTTGGATTTGTTACACCGATAAGCATCTAGGTTTCTAAGTTATCTAGTATTTATAGTTTAAGTCTAGTTTTTCAATGTAAAATTCCCAGTAAAAAACAAAATAGCAGCATAATACCTACCATAACTATTGACATTTTTCTTTAAATAAGTATCTTTATCTCTACTTTATTTCGTAGATATAGATATGAGGCAATTGAAAATACAGCAAAGCATAACTACTCGCGAGTCAGCATCTCTTGATAAATATCTTCAAGAAGTTGCAAAAGAAGAATTGATTGACGCCATTCAGGAGGTTGAGTTAGCGCAAAAAATAAAACAAGGCAACCAACAAGCTTTGGAAAAACTCGTCAAAGCCAATCTAAGATTCGTTGTTTCTGTAGCTAAACAATATCAGAACCAATGACTCTCGCTTCCCGATCTCATCAATGAAGGAAACGTCTGACTCGTCAAAGCTGCACATAGATTTGATGAAACGAGAGGGTTTAAATTTATCTCGTATGCGGTACGACGGATTAGACAATCTATCCTGCAAGCTATTGCTGAACAAGCAAAAATCGTCAGACTTCCCCTCAATCAAATAGGAAATTTGAATAAAATTCGCAAAATGCAAGGCAAGCTTGAACAAGAATTTGAAAGAGAACCTACCCCAGAAGAATTGGGTATCGCCTTGGAAATGGATGAAAAAAAAATCACTACACTGCTCCAACATTATCCACACCCTACCTCTCTTGATTTGTATCCCTCAGAAGATGGTACTTGAGAAAGTGTAGGAGATATGATGCAGTCAACTACTCCTGCGACTGATCATGAACTCAGCATGCATGAATCCATACATAAAGATATAGAAAGATTTTTATCAACATTTGAACCCAAGGAACAACAGGTCGTACATATGTTTTTCTGATTTCCTCCCTACCCGGAAAGTTGAATGTCTCTTGAGGAGATAAGCTGACGTCTTGGTTTCACTAAAGAAAGAGTCAGACAGATAAAAGAGAAAGTAATCAAAAAGCTCAAAAAAACATCTAAATTTAAACCTTTGAAAGAATATCTCTAAGGGTAGTTTGTCGCATTTTTTATTGAAACTCTAGAGACTTTATATATTATTGGAGCTCCACTTATATACTAATGAATTATGAATAATTGATAATTAATGATTTTAATATCTATCATTTAAATACACTATTGTCTATTATCATAGATTAATTGAGAATACGTTTCCTATATTATACATTATTCATTTTTAATTATTAATTGTTTTTATAATAATGGATCTCAAAGAGGTAAGCAAAAAACGACAAAAAAAATGGAAAGAGACTGATCTTTATAAAGTCAAGGAAGATACCACCAAACCAAAATTTTATATTCTGGATATGTTCCCGTACCCCTCAGGATCAGCGTTGCATGTAGGACATCCAAAGGGATACATTGCCACCGATTGTCTTGCAAGAAAAAAAATGCTCGAAGGATTCAATGTATTACATCCTATGGGATTCGATACTTTTGGACTTGGGACTGAACAATATGCGATAGAACATAAGATGAAACCACAAGTAGTCTCCCAGCAAAATATAGAAACATTTATCAGTCAGTTGGAAAATTTTTGAACCACCTACGATCGAAGCAGGGCGGTGAATACTGCTGACCCAAAATATTTTAAACGAACCCAACGAATATTTTTGCAGATGTACAATCATTATTATGATGAAAAACTACAAAAAGCAATGTCTATCGCTTCGCTCAAATTGAAAATTGAAAATTGAGAAGTGAAAATTAATGAAGATATTGAAAAATATTTGAATAGACAAAGATTGGCATATGTAGATTATAAGCCAATAAATCGATGTCCATCTTGTATGACAGGATTGGCTAATGAAGATCTTGATGATGGTAAATGTGAAAGATGTGGTAGTGAAGTAGAACAGAAACCCATGAAACAACGAGTATTGAGAATTACTAAATACGCAGATAGATTATTGACAGGGTTGAATGATTTGCAGCGAGATGAGTCTATGAAAGACCTGGAAAGGAACTGGATTGGGAAAAGTGAATGAACTGAATTTCAGATGAAGATAATAACAGAAGAAAAAAATAAAGCAGCATGGATGGTTATAGAAAAAAGCATTGAACCAACAGCATTGAAAGAACTTCTTTCCTTTTGAGAAACACATATAGAGGAAACTGATTCAGATCGATGAAATTTTTATAGAATATTGATAGATAAAAAAAATGAGAAAAAATTTATAGCATTCTTATCAAATAATTTAAAGACTAAATGAAATACGTGAGAGCCAAGTTATCGGTACGCAGATAGCGACTGAACAACAAATATGGTTGTATTTTCTGGGGGGGAAATATTCGATACAAGCACAGATGAATGATGTAAAGAAGCAAAAAACTTCGGTATTTCCGTGGGGATTCCAGAACACCAAGTAAAATTTTCTCCTCGAATATATGCTCCATGATATAAAGATCATTCTAAACGTTTTAGTGTTTATACCACTCGTATCGATACTGTATTTGGAATGTCATTTGTCGCTATAGCACCGGAACATCCGCTTGTGGAAAAAATAACAACAGCTGAACACAAAGCTAACGTTGAAATATATAAAGAAGCAGCAAATAAGAAAAGTCAGTTAGAAAGGACAGAATTACAGAAAGATAAAACATGAATATTTTGTGGTGCGTATGCAATCAATCCGTTCAATGGAGAAAAAGTACCAGTATTTGTCGCTGATTATGTCTTAGCAAATTATGGTACGGGGGTGGTTATGGCGGTACCAGCACATGATGAAAGAGATTTTGAATTTGCAAAAAAATATAATTCGAGACACAATGAAAGCTCGAAACAAAGTGAAAGTTTTCATGATGTCGAAATTATCCCGAGGGATGAATTACCAATTACGCAAAGCATTATGCCAGATGTTTTTGATCCAAAAAATCCTCCAAGAAAAGATAAGAAAGATACAGAAAGAGATACTGTTCATGTAATACTCCGCAATACCAAAGAAAAAACCATACTCGTTCATTTCTTGAAATGAGATCATCGAGAGGGAGTGAAACCACAAAATTTTATTATCGGAGGTATCGAAGAAGGTGAAACTGCTCTTGAAGCAGCTATAAGAGAAATCAAAGAAGAAACATGATATACCAATATTACATTCATCGAACAAATACCCTTTGAAATCCAAGCAAATTTCTTTGCAGCACACAAGGATGTAAATAGAAAAATTCATGTGAATACACTTGTTTTTGATCTCACAGGTGATGAACGTGTTGAAATAACTGAAGACGAACACTTTACCAAAGACACTCACGAAGTTCATTGGATCCCGTACGATAAAGTAGCTGAGACCGTTAATATTGTAGATGATGAACTGTCTCGAAAATATTTTTATGACGGTGGTTTTGCATATACGGAAAAAGGTGTATTGATGAATTCTCAGCAATTTACTTGACTCACAAGTGATGAAGCGATTAAAAAAATGCAATGACGATTAACCGAAAAATGAATCGGTGGCGTCAAAGTAAATTATAAAATACAAGACCGAGTATTCTCTAGACAGAGGTATCGAGGCGAACCATTTCCTATTGTATGGACTGAAGATGAGCCGAAGTTGACTATACATTTTTATGATCAGAAGACGCGACAGGCAGTTAAAGATGGAGTAAAAACTATAGAAACTAGAGCCCTCAACCCCGAAGAGACTGATAGATATTTTGGTGATGTGAAATCAGGAGATATTGTAAAATTTGTAAATAAGGAAACAGGAGCAGATGTTTTTGCTAAAATAAAAACTGTATATACACGAAAAAATTTAGCAGCACTCTGGGAAGAAGATACAAAAGTGATAGAAAAAATTTACACGAATAAAAATACATTGAAAGGAATCAAAACACAGAAAGACTTTGAAAAAGGGCGAGATTTCCAAGAAGGATATTTGGATAAGATCAATAAAAACTGACTTGTAGGACGAGCATTTGATATCATCCAAGCGTCTAAAAAAATCGTTGCGCTTGATGAAAATGTATTACCGTTGGAATTACCGGATGTAGAAAATTACGCACCAACCGGAACTGAAGAATGACCACTTGCAAATATTACGGATTGGGTGAATGTAACATTGCCGAACTGAACCAAAGCAAAACGTGAAACGAATACTATGCCGTGACGAGCAGGAAGTTCACGATACTGGCTCAGATATATGGATGTGAATAATGACAAGGAATTGGTAGGAAAAGATAAGGAAAAATATCGAGGCAATGTAGATGTCTACGTCGGTTGAGCAGAACATATTACGAGACATATAATCTATGGAAGATTCTGGCAGAATTTTTTGTATGATATCTGAGTAGTAAGCAAAAAAGAACCGTTCCAAGAATACCATTCTGTAGGACTTATCATGGGAGAAGATGGACGTAAAATGTCCAAAAGACGATGAAATGTGGTCAATCCTGATGACATCATCAATGATTTTGGAACCGATGTTTTGAGAGCATATGAAATGTTTATGGGACCATTTGATCAATCAATTGCATGGAGTACAAATGGAATCAAAGGAGTAAAAAAATTCTTAGAAAAAATCGTTGCGCTCAAAGACAAAATAACTGATGAAAAAGAGACTGATACAACCATGGTTATTTTACACCAGTCTATAAAAAAATTAACTGACGATATCGACGCATTTAGATTCAATACTGGAATTTCACAACTCATGATCCTGGTTAATCATTTGACGGAGTGTGAAAATATTAGTAGAAAAACATTTGAAGATTTAGTAATCTTAGTTTCACCCTTTGCTCCTCATCTTGCAGAAGAACTTCGAGAGCAATTGGGTAATGACTATTCACTATTTACCAAAGCGACATGGCCAAAATATGATGAAAAATATCTTGTTGCCGACACTGTAACCATTGCTGTACAAGTAAATGGTAAAGTCAGAGGAACAATTACTATCAGTAAAGAAGCTGAAGAAAGTGATGTCATGCAGCTCGCAAAAATTGATGAAAAAATAGCCCAGCGAATTGTTGGGGAACCAAAAAAAGTAATTTATGTGAAAGGAAAAATTTTAAATATTGTAATTTAGCTTGATGAAAAATATTCTCTTTATTTCGTGAAGTCCGAAAAAGTGAAATACCGATACCCTGCTTTCACATATTTTCGATGAATCAGAGGGAAATAAAAAGTTTATTCTGATTAGAGAAAAAAATATCAAGCATTGTCTATGATGCTGATTTTGTGAAAAGCATGGTGTTTGCGCCATCAAAGATGATATGCAAGATATCACACAAGATTTATTATGGGCAAATATTATCGTTTTTTGATCACCAAATTATTTTGCTAATATCAGTGGAATAAGCAAAATATTTATTGATAGAACGTTATCTCTGTATCACTCGCAAGGATTGAAAAATAAAAAGATATTTCTCGTCATGCCAGGAGCAAGTTCTGATAGTACGAATAAAAAATATCTTCTTCAGGCCACATTTTGATTTATACATTATCAACACATGAAATTGTTATGAGCCTATGGATATTGTACAGAAAAAAAATCTTTAGTTGATAAAAAAATAAAAAATATTACCAAACATATCGTGGAAAAAATATCTGAATAAATCTTTTTAATATTCTAGTGGAGTAATGAAAAATATCCTTATCGTCGACAATGAAAGTATTCATACTCAGGAAATTGCCCAGCTCTTTCCTGGAAAAAAAATCACTATTTGCCAATATACTGATATCCCTGAGACTACAATATATGATCTTATTGTCTTATCTGGATGATCACATTATAGTGTTTTAGAAACTCCATCTCATTATACAAAAGAGTTGGCACTTATACAAAAAACCAAAATTCCACTTTTATGAATCTGTCTTGGCTGTCAATTGATTGCTCATGCCTTTGGGTCAAAATTAACACTCATGCCAGAGAAGCTCGTGAAAGAAATTGAGGTCAGAAATTGATTAGATAAAAAAGAGTATAAGGTATTTGAAGCACATAAATATGCTATTACCACCTTATGAGCTGAAGTAATATGAGTCGCTAAATCTAAGTATGGCTATGAAATTATCCGTCACAAAACTAAACCCATATGGTGATTTCAATTTCATCCTGAAGTAGATAGGAAACATACCCAAGGAAAAAAAATACTTAAAGAAGTTTTACATAGTATTATACAAGATGATTAAGCAGTGAAAATGAACCGTAATTATTACCTGATGATCAAGTGGAATATGAGCTTGATTTGCTAGAGAATTTGCTGAGCAATGATATAATTTATTACTTGTTGCCAAAGATAAAAACCAGATGGCTACCTTTGTAAAATATTTGAAAGTTCTCTTTCCGGTAAATATTTCTACTATGCTTCTGGATTTGTCTGATAAACATCAGATTCAACAACTTGAAGCAGAAATCAGAAAAACGAGTGACTTAGAAATTTTGATCAACTGTGCTGGATATGGTATCAATAGTGATTTTTTGGATGAAGATATCAATAAACGAGAAGATATGATTACCGTCCATGACGTAGCAGCTATGAGACTTTCCTATCAAGCATTGAAAATCATGAAGAAAAGGAAACATGGAAATATCATCCACGTATCTTCCTTAGCATCAATGTTTGCTATATGAAGAAATCCTATCTATGCAGCTAGCAAAATATTCTTGAATAGTTTTTCACAAAATCTCTATCGAATATACAAAAAATATGGTATCTATGTACAGACACTCTGTCCTGGTTTTACCGCTACAAATTTTGCCCAAAGATGAAATTATTCCCTTAACGCTAGTGCAATGAAAGTAGAAGACGTTGTCAAAGCTAGTCTTTCTTGTATGAGAAGAAAAAAATTACTTTGTATTCCATGACGAAAGAATAGATTGATTATGATGGCCTATCGTATACTTCCTAGATCACGATCTCACACGATATTCTGACAGATGAAACAATAGAGTAGCTTAAAGCTACAAGTTTAAAGCTTAAAGATAATAAATAATTTATTTTTATATTTTATGTATGTGGCATGGCGATACTTGAAAATATAGAAGTTTGGAAAAAATCAGTTCAATTAGCGAAAGATATTTATGGAATATGTAAAAACAATTCACAAATAAAAAATGATTATGGTATTAGAGATCAGCTCCAAAGAAGTGTAGTCAGTATTGCTAGCAATATCGCAGAATGAAATGATAGAGAAACAGATAAAGATTATGCGAGATTTTTGTATATGGCAAGAGGAAGTTGTAGCGAATTAAAAACACAACTATATATTATTGAAGAATATTTTAATTCTAAGGAGTAAGAAAATGTTATTACAAAAATCATTGAAATACATAAAATGTTAAATAGTCTAATAAAAAGAATAAAAAATAGTATCGAGAAAAATTAGGCTTGAAGCTTCTGGCTTTCGGCTAAGTTCTTTTAGGCTTAAAGCTTTTGGCTTTCGGCTTTTAGCTAACGCAATATGTGTGGAATTTTTTGATACAAAGGACAACGTACTGATGCACATAAGATTCTAGTGCATGGATTAGAAAGATTAGAATATCGTGGATATGATTCTGCATGATTATTAGTCTGAAATGAAACATGAGCAATGAAGCTTATCAGGGCTGTAGGAAAAGTTTCAAACTTGGCGAATAAAGTTGTTAAAGAAATTTCTGATAAAGAAAATTTTACGTTTTGAATAGCTCATACTCGCCGAGCAACTCACGGCTGAGTAACTCAAGAAAACACGCATCCCCATCACGACATGAACAAACATTTCTATCTCGTCCACAATGGTATCATAGAAAACTATCATAAGCTAAAACAAAATTTACTCGCTAAATGATATGCTTTTTATGGAGAGACCGATAGTGAAGTAATCGCAAATTTATTGGAAGATAATCGAACGGGTGACTTTATGCAGACCGTAGAAAAGGTACTTGGAATAATTAGATGAGCATATGCATTACTCATCGTGTCTACGTATGCACCCGATGAAATTATTGCTGTCAAAATAGGAAGCCCTCTCCTCTTTGCCTATAACTCAAATAATGAATATTTCTTTTCGTCTGATAAACAGGCGCTTGCGTGATATGCTGATAAACTCATGTATCTCGATGATGGAGATATGGTTCATCTCAAGGGTAACGACTACCACATCAAAGCTAATGGTATCCCAACCAAAAGAAAAATCGAAGATATGGATATGCAATTATTGGAAGCTTCTAAATGAGACTACAAACATTTTATGCTCAAAGAGATTTTTGAACAAGCAAATATCATCAGAAGAATTTTCAAAGGGAGAGCAGATTTCAACAAAAACTTTTTGAATGCGGAAGCTTTCCATGGCATGCAAAATGAACAATTTAAAAAAATAGTTTTTGTAGGGTGTGGAACGAGTTATAATGCTTGATGTCTATGAACCTATTGGATGGAAAATCTTGCTGGTCTTGATGCAAGTTGTGAAATCGCGAGCGAATATGAATATAAACATATCAAAGTAAATAATGAAACCTTATATGTTTTCATCTCACAGTCAGGTGAAACTGCTGATAGTATTGAGGTTTTGAAACTCATTAAACAACAAGGCGGACACACCTTTGGCATAGTGAATGTTGTAGGATCAACCATTTCTCGTCTCACTGATTATGGTTTATTTACTAGAGCTTGAGCTGAAATATGAGTAGCATCGACCAAAGCTTTTACTGCACAGATCACTTGTATTCTGTTGTTGGCGTTGTATCTTGGACAAAAAAGAGGCTTAAGTAAAGCAAAATATGATAAGATTATGATTGAATTGAGTAAGGTTCCCGTGATGATAGAAGATATCTTAGCTGATACGGTGAACATCAGAAAAATTGCAGAAAATATTTCAGAATATAAAAATTTTTTCTTCCTAGGAAGACAATATCAACTTCCTATCGCGAGAGAAAGCAGCTTGAAACTCAAAGAAATTACCTATCTCCATTCAGAGTGATATCCTAGTGGAGAATTGAAACATGGTCCACTCGCACTTATTGATGCTTCTATTCCTAGCGTACTTTTTGTACCCAATGATTTGATGTTTGAAAAAAATGTTTCTTCCATCCAAGAAATCAAAGCGAGAGATGGGAAAGTGATAACTATTTCCGATAAGGATATTCAGAATACTGATGGAAATATCCAAATCCCCTCCACTATCGATGAAATATATCCCTTTCTGACTGCAGTTGCATGACAGCTTTTCGCCTATCACGTTGCAGATATTTTGAATAAAGATATTGATAAGCCAAGAAATCTTGCGAAGAGTGTGACCGTAAAATAAAAAAATATTTTATATTTTTTGTTTTCTATGCAGCAACAAGCATTTCAAAACATGATTAAAAATAATGAGTATCATTTTTTTGTATTTGCTTGTCCTGCTATAATGCCTTTAAACTTAGCAATCCATACCTGGATTGTGATAGTAAATTCCAATGGGGAAATAGCTCGTTGGGACTTATGTCATTTTAAAAACAAGGAAAAACCCTCTTTGAAATATATTCACAAAGACTGGTTTGAACCTCGAGAATGAATATATAAATATTTTTGGTGAACAAAACGTTTTGAAAGCAAACTCTTGTATCATTGCTCTGGAAAAACAGATTCATTAGCATATAAGCTAGTCTCGTGGATTGAAGATAATGTAGAACATTACCCGTACAAACATCACTATTGGTTAGTATGGCATAATAGTAATTGTTTTACTCAACGAATACTCAATCAATTTCCTGGGGTAAAATGCACACTCCCACGAAGAGCGATTGGGAAATAATTCCATCGCTGGTATTTGTTAGTTAATTTATGGAAGGTTGGCAGAGTGGTCTAATGCGCACCGTTGGAAACGGTGTGTACCGCAAGGTACCGGGGGTTCGAATCCCCCATCTTCCGCCATTAAACTTACCAGTTCTCAAGCCAAATTTACAATTTTACGTTGTGGATTTTTTTTATAAAAAAAAATCATGGGACAATATCCCACGATTATTGAATAATAAATTTGAATTCAGATCCCATTTTAAAATGGTGACCTATAGTTTGATTTGAATTCTTCAAACGAAACTGATTCCCATTCTCCCATGCAATCTGGATGAGTATTTTTCTCGCATCCATATAGACCACAACGGTAAAACACATAATCGTTTGTTTTTTGTATGAGAAAGGCGTTGGTTTCCATTTCCATGAATCTACAAAAGGGACCGAAAATATTAGTACTCCCTACTTTTACTTCTACGCTACGGGTTTGCAGTGACCAATTTCCTGGGCCACTAAAATCATAATAATAACCCCCTCCGTCTTCTTTTCTTCCGAAACTACAAACGCCGGCGTCTGATTTTATCGTATTATGACCATAAAACATCATTTTTATTACTTTTTTTTGTGCCTTCTCCAGTTCAGCGAAATACAAAGCAGAAGACATGGTATCAAAAAATGGTTTTATGATGGATATTGTTGAATCATACCCAACTAAGTTAACAAGAACATCTGTAACTGCAGTAATAATTCTTTTAAAATCCCTGTCAGTGGAGTTGTTGGAGATAGTTATTGGATCATATGGGTTGTTGTACAAGGAATTTATTTTGGATTTGAATCTAAACAATGTATCATCTCCTTTTTTATAGATCATGACCCAATCCAAGCAATCGCTTGAAGTGTAGAGTTTGGTTGTTGTTGCCGTTACTATCCCCCGCATTCCGCGGATTGTATTGATATTTTGCTCGGCGGATTTCCATATCGGTAACACGGACTGGTATAATGACTGTATTCCCTTAACTGTATTCTGAGAACTTGCTGATTGACTAAGGAATTGACCGAGGATCAATATACCTACCATATATAAGAAGATTTTTGTTTTCATTTGTGATTTAGTTTTCGTTTGTGGTTTAGTTTTTAGTTTGTTTCTTTCTCCTTAGTATTATTGACGTAAAGAGGACGTGCCCATTAAGATGATGGGATATATTTTATTTATTTTTTCTGTTTTAGAAATTTTATTATATATATCTTCTTATAAATGTCAATCTTTTGTACTCAATGTGGAATTTTTATTTCATCATAAAAAACAACTCTTAATCCTAATTAAAAACCCTATTATTGTGTTGTAACTACTTCCTCTAAGTTCCGAGTTAAATACCAATTAAGAACCAGTATATCGCCTATCATCTAAGGTGATTTTTTTATTATTGGAATAAAAAATTTACTCCTATGTATCTTAGAATTAAGAATATTACTTGAGATATTTATCTAAGAAAGCGAATACCTTGTCTAAATTTTCTTGAGTTTCAAATTGAGCTCCTCAATGTGCAGCTCCTTCTATTTTTTCAAATATCACTTTATCAGTTCAGATTTCTTGTTGAAGTGCTTTTGCAAACTCTTCAGATTGTGTAATAGGAATATTTGTATCTACTGTCCCGTGTTGAATAAAGAAGGCTGGAGTATCTTTTGTAATATATGTTTGAGGACTTGCTTGTTTAACAAGTGGTTCTGCTTTAACCGTTCCAATTGTTTGTCAAATATATTTTGATTCTGGTGAATTTTCAGTATTTGTACTTCCCATTTTAGGTGTGACTCACAACGTTTTGAATTGCTCATCCATAGTAGAAAAATAGATAGGTCCAAACCAATCAACCACTGCTTGTACTTTTGTATCGCCTGTTCACATAGTACCAGCCAAAGCAGCTAGATTTCCTCCTGCTGAATCTCACCAAGTAGCTATTTTGTCTCCATTGAGATTGTATGTTTTAGCATTTTGTTTTATAAAAGTTATTGCTTTTTGTATATCATCAATTGCTGCTGGGAATTTTGCTTCATTGCTCAATCTATAATTTACGGTAACTACTGCATATCACCTTTTAACTGACTCAAGCATAGGTTTTACATCACTTGCTTCCTTATTACCCATCATAAAAGCTCATCAATGAATCGCTATAATTACTGGGGATACACCGGTCCCTTGTGGAAGATATATATCTAACTTTTGAGTATTAGATTGATTTGCATACGCAACATTTAAAAACTTTTTACTTGTAATTGTGGTATTTGTATTGTTAGAAATAGAACATCAAGCTAACATTATTAAAGATACACAAACCAACAATAATCAAACTTTTTTCATAGATACACACGTTAACAATAAAACATAATTGACGTAGACATATTATATTGTAACGATATAATCTATTTCAATAAATATTCAAGCTAACTAATATAGTTCGCATTACTATCTCTTATCGAGAAGCTATTTCCTTTGCCTACTAAATTTATCATACTTACCACGAATTACACAATAATCAGATACAGACTTCCAATCTTTTCATTTATACTCGCCAAAGTCTAAGTACTCAAGATTGGTTAGTTGCGATAAATCATACTCAGGGACTGTACTGAAAAAAATTCACAACTCCGTTGCTGTGTTCAAAAATACCATTTCATAACTAGTATCTTACAACTTTTATGGTTGTAATTTTTTTATTATATAGACATTAATCTACTTTTGATATTATATGGTTAAAAGATATACCTTTTATTGGTATATGTCTTATAACATACCAAATATTGTAGTTTTTATGTAAACAAGTCGTACAAGTGCTAGTTAGTCGACATATTTTTGAAAAATTTAACTTAAAAAGATTTTTGGTGGGCTTTTGAACAACAAATAACTAGTTTTAAGGCGAGGGGGATGTAATATTGGCTAGCTCCACTGTGTTCCGAAAGTGATTTTATTGATTGAAAAGGATATCCTTTTTGATAAAATAAGATTATTTCTCCTTGAAATTTTATTTGTAAGATACAGAAGACATGAAATTTATTGATCTTTTTGCAGGTATTGGAGGCTTTCATATAGCATTTCATAATCTCGGTGGGGAATGCGTATTTGCTTCTGAATGGGAAAAAAACGCAAGACAAACGTATGAATTTAACTTAAAAAAAATATCACCCGATCTTTTCAAAAAAGATAATTTTATAGGAGACATAACACTCGTAGATCCAAAAAAAATACCAAATTTCGATATCTTATGTGCAGGATTCCCTTGTCAACCATTTTCTCAGGCTGGGTTTAAAAAATGATTTAGTGAAACTAGAGGTACACTATTTTTCGATATTGTAAAAATAATCAAAGAAAAACAACCAAAAGCATTTTTCTTAGAAAATGTAAGACATTTATTAAATCATGATGAAGGGAAAACGTTTGCCACAATTAAAAGAACAATAGAAGAAGAGCTTGGTTATTCGTTTTTTTATAAAATAATTAAAGCATCTGATTTTGGATTACCACAACACAGACCTAGACTTTTTATGATAGGGTTCAAAGACAAAAATATTGATTTCAAATTTCCTGAAGCTATTACATTGAATACGACAATGTCTGATATACGATGAGAAGAATGTAATAAAAAAGTGGGGTATACATTAAGAGTTGGTGGTAAATGATCAAAAATTACCGATAGAAGGAATTGGGATTCCTATCTTGTTAACGGGAAAGTAAAAAGATTGAGTAGTGAAGAAGGGAAAAAAATGCAATGATTTCCAAAAAATTTCCAGTTTCCAGTATCTGAATCACAAGCAATGAAACAATTGGGTAACTCTGTGGCGATATCAGCTATTCAGGCGGTTGCCAAACAAATGCTTTACTACATAAAGAAATAAAAAAATGAAAGCAAACAAAGGCGAATGGGCTGAATTTTACGCTTTTTTAAAAATTCTTGAAAATAAGAATTTATTTGCTGCAGACAAAAATCTTGAAATTATACCAGGGAAATTTTTCGTTTTCAAAAAAATAATCAGAGAAGAAAAGGATAAGAAAACAAAGATTTTTGATTTAACAAAATCTGAAATTTGTATTTTAGACGAAAAATGAAATCTATTAAAAAAAATAGAAAGCAAGGGGTTAAGCAGCAAAACATTAAGTATTTTTAAAAAAATAAAATGAGCAAAAACAACAACATTTGAAATTCCCGAGGCGGAAAATTTAATGCACAAACTTTTGTGTAATCAAGTAAAGGCAAATAGCTCGAAAAAATCAGACATAGATGGAATTATTTATGACAGAATTTCCAATAAAGAAGAACTACTTGGATTCTCAGTTAAATCAATGGTTGGCGGAGCATCTACACTCCTTAATGCAGGCAAAACAACTAACTTTAGATATGAGATAAAAAATCTAGATATCACATTTATTGATGCAATAAATTATATAAAAGGAAGATCAAAAATTCAAAACAGATTAAAAGCAATTTTAGAAAATTGATGAGTCTTAGAATTCGATAAAGTTTTAAAGCCAGAGTTTGAAAACAATTTAAGGAAAATAGATACAGTTTTCCCAATTTTCTTATCACAGATGTTAATAGAATTTTTCCTAGGAAAGTGAAGTAAGATAAATGATTTATTAGATTTATTAGAAGAAAACGAGATTTTGAAAAAAACTTATAAACTATCAAAATCTGATTATGAATTCAAAATGAAGAATTTTCTTGTATCTGTTGCTTTAGGTATGGTTCCTAGCAAAGAATGGGACGGATTTACAAAAGCTCATTGAGGATATATTGTAGTTAAAAATAATGGTGAAGTTATATGCTATCACCTATACAACAGAGATGAATTTTTAACATATCTTTATGAAAATACAAAATTTGAAAGTCCAAGTAGCACAAGACATGAATATGGAAAAATATATCAAAAAGACAACAAATGGTATTTTAATCTAAATTTACAAATAAGATTTTTAAAATAAGATTTTTAAAATAATTTCTCAAAAAAGATGGGATTCACCCCCTTGCCCCCTCTCCCATCTTAAAAGATAATAAAGTAAAAGCCCACCAAAAAAATAAATAGGAATAATTTTTTAAAAATACGTACCCTCGCTTAAAAAGCTCGGTCGACTAACAGCGACTATCTGAATACCTCGACTAAACTATATATTTTCAATGGAACGTCGAGGCATCAGACGAGTCGCAAACGTTGTGTAACATACTCGTGTATCTAAAATCAAACCGGAACATAAAGCGGAACGCATATATTTTTCTAAAGGGGGTGTTTTTTGCCCTTATGGGGCAATCTTCCTTTGAAAAAGGAAGCGAAAAGGGTACATTTCAAATTGATTTATTTTTTAAATTTTCATCATGATTTTTGATAGTAAATTAGACAAACTTATTGCGACAATATTTCCACTATGAAAAAAGGAGTTTGAAACTTTTATTTTTGAAAAGTATGATGACAATAAAGAATTATTCTTAGATAAGTTAAATGTTGTTCTTAAGCACGTAGATAAACCAAATTGGAGTGGTGTGGGATTAGTTAATCAGATAAGAGAAAAAAAGAAACAAATGCTTGATTCCCTAGAAAAGAGACTAATGGAGCCAAGTGTAATTAAATTTTACAAATCTGAAATTGGAGATTACAAGAAATTTACAGCGACAGAAAGTGAAATGATTAAGGAATGTTTAAAGTTAAAACACCTTAGTTCCAGTGATAAAGACTCAATAAAATGATATATTAAAGAATTAGAAAATATGGATTCTCCATACAAGTTAATCAAATTCAAATTTGAGTTGAATGACATTATCCCTTATGAAATAAGGTCAATGTATTTTAGAGATTATAGCGAAAAAGATAGCATTGGGCAAAAAGTTATTATACACTCCTCTCCACTTATAAGCGTTAGTCGAAATATAAAGCCTAAAACGGACAATATTATAAATTTGATATCCGAACACTCATGAAAGGACATTCTTGAATTATACCAAGATCTAGGAGTACTACAAGAAATATCAGATATAATGAGAGCACGTCTATGTTGATATTTCAGATGAACAAAAGGATTATTAAATTCATGGAACACTTACCTTCGATTAGGCATATTCTTATCAAGTTTGTACCTAATACATGCGCTTTCATTCAAAAATGTAATTATAGTTGCTTTATGGATATCATTAGTGTTGGTACTGAATAAACGATTTTGAAAAGACAAATAATTTTTATTTTTGCAAAAAGATATTTTTTATATGTGAAAGCATATGCAGATTAAACCATAAAAAAGATGCAGGTAAAAACAACTTCCACACTACCATTTACAGGAAAAATGTCTTTTAATGAATTTCAAGAAAAGATTAAAATTTTTGATTTTATCAAGACACTTATGTCTTTGCAAAAATTAAGTACCTTTATGAGCAATCAAACAAGTATAAATATAAATTTAGAATTTGAATTTCATATAGTACCCAAAGTGAGACATCAAATAGTTCTATCAAAAGATTTTATTCCCTTTTTTGCAAAATTAGCAATTTTAAATTGTGTAAATTCGACAATTGAATACAATGATTTAGATTTAACAAATCTCGCATATCAATACGGGAATATGGAAATAGATTTAAATTATACAGATTCTACATCGAAAGATGCGCGATTATGGGTATTAAGAGCTACAAATCATCAATGGTTTTATCTTCGCCTTACATCTTCAATAATTGGCAGATATGTATACCTTTTTAGGGAGGTTTTTAATATTGACTGAAATTTTAAAACTAAAATAGATAATGAACTAAATATAGAATTTTTCAATCTTCTCAAAATAGGCACATGTATATCAGCAAATTTTTGCCCAAGACCATGATGATTTGCGACATCTTTCGAAATGAGTAAATATACAAATATCAAAGATTTTCCCTTACTTACTGAAGAGAACATAAATAAGTTTATGTGAATATTTGCAATAGATCAAAAACATTTCAAAGAGGAATATAAAAAACATGAAATTAATGATCCTTTACTTAAAAAGTATGAATTTAATCCGTTAAAAAGGTTTCCTATAATAAAAACGGATTCAAAAAATGAAAATGAAAAATTCATTATTCCTTCATTAGCAGATTTTCTTTATGCTTGTTTTGAAGGCATGTATTACGTATTATTAGATAAATTAGACAAAAAAGATAAAAATGTTTTATTTGAATATTTCGGTAAGGCATTTGAAAAATACATTGGCGAATTGATAATTTATTATAATCTTCCTTTGTTTTCAAAATGAGAATTATTATCAGAACAAACTTATACAAATAAGACACAAGCGAAAAGTGCTGATTGGCTACTTATTTCTGATGAATATATTTTTCAAATTGAATGTAAAAAACGCAAATTAGATAATTATTCAAAGGCAGGAATAGAAAGCGAAGACAAAGGATGAATTTCAAGTTTCTTAGGAGACATCGCTAAAGAATTAGATAAATTAGTAGATAAAGAGACACACATTAAAAATGGAAAAATTACAAAGATAAAATATATAAACCAAAAAATCATCAACATCATAGTATATTTAGACGAAATGTTTGCCATAAACGAATATGCAAGAAATGAAATAAAATCAAAAATGACACAAAAAACAGACAACTTTTATATTCTTGGATGCTGGGAGTTTGAAATGCTATGTCAGCACGTGAATAACAAAAATTTAAACCTAAAAGATGCTCTAGATGATTTAATAAAGAAGAGAATAGAACTTTATTCCATAGACTTCCTAGACAAAACTTATCATGATTTTTTTGATACTATAATGAAATAAAGAAAGACATTCCCTTAAAATTGCAAATTTTCATTTGCTTTTTGGACATATTTGGCTATATTTGGACATACACATTTATATCCAAATCAATCAAATGACAGAACTCCACAGACTAAGCAAAAGATTACAATTCCCTTTTGAGGTAAATAACAAGATTTACAACCTCATCTCTAAGATTGATGCTTTCAATCGTGAATTTCAAATTACCGAAAAATTATCACCACAAACCATCAAAAGACTGACTAAGTCAGTACTAGTAACTTCCACAGGATCATCAAACCGTATCGAATGAAATAAATTAAGTAATGAAGAAGTTGAATCGCTTTATTCTCAAATGAATATCAAAAAATTCAAAACAAGAGATGAACAAGAAGTTGCAGGATATCTAGAAGTTTTGTCCATAATTTTTGATAATTATCAAAATGTGAATTTTAGCGAATGAGTAATTTTGCAGCTTCACGAAATGATGCTAAAATATGTAGAAAAAGATACCTGACATAGAGGAAAATACAAATTCTGACCAAACAGAGTGGAAGCAAGAGATTACAAAGGAAATCTCGTGAAAGTAATTTTCAATCCAACCGAGCCTGCGTTTACAGCCATTGAAATGAAGACATTGATTGAACGAACTCAAAAAGCATTAAAAGAAAAAAGCATTCATCCGCTCGTAATTATAGCCAACTTCATTTTTGAATATCTAGCAATTCACCCTTTCCAAGATGGAAATGGCAGAACAAGTAGAATACTGACGAATTTATTACTTTTGAAAAGCGGATACTTATTTGCTCCATTTGTTTCTCACGAATCATTAATTGAAAGCAAAAAAGTTGAATATTATAAAGTTCTTGCCAAAACTCAGCAGACATGGAAAACCAAACATGAAGATATGTCAGCTTGGATTATTTTCTTCCTAGAAATCATAAAACAACAAGTCAGCAAGGCCATTTCTTTGTCAAAAACAGACAATATTGATATTCATTTATCAGAAATTCAAAGTAAGGTTTGGCAGACAATTCTTGCTCATACGAATATTTCCAGACAAGAAATTCAGAAAGAGACAGGGTTATCAGATAGTACGATCAAACAAGTAATTAACAAGTTGATCCACATGAAAAAAATAGAAAGAATAGGAGTAACAAGATCTGTAAAATATAGAGTTCTATAAAAAAAACACCAAGACTTAACTAGAAAAACACCCCTTCAAATAGAAAAAATATATGCTGACTTTATAAGATACACTCGTACAGTTACACAACACATCCAGTCTGAACATGCAAAGAAATGCGCACGTCAGACAAGGATGGAACGTTATAGGTCATAGTCCTATCAACAAAAAAAATTAAGAGAATGGAAGGGCTCTTTTTTATTTTAGGTTATTTTTTTAGAAATTTTCTTTAGAAAACATATAGTCTAGAGCCATTAAAATTCATAAAACTATCTACAAAAAAAGCATCAAACCCATTATTTAATTTATAATTTTATCTTTATGCAAAAGCTTGTGGATACTCATCTACATCCTTTTGTTTTCAAGAATCTATAAGCCATTGTTTAATTTCTGCATCTAATCAAGTACAGTTACTAAGTCCAGACGTAAGAGGATATGTAGTATTTCTCTCCTTAAGATAATGAGCTATTTTATTTGATGTGGTGTCTCAAAACGCTTTTAGGCGACCAAGAATATTCGTAGCTTCAAATTCACTTGAATCCATAAGTGCTACAGCTACATCCCAATCCATGTTATTAAAATATCTAGCGTATTTTTCAAAAAATTGAAACCATCAACTACGTTTCACGAATTTTAATGCGGCGTTTTTATCTAAATTTTTAAATTTACTAATGGTTCTATTAAATACAATCATTCGATTATGATCAATTAGCCACTCTGCCAATTCATCATTAGCTTCTAGTCACTTAAAAAGATCAGCATTTTCCACAATAAGACATCAAAGATTAGGTTTCGTATAGTCTCCTTGATTCAAGGAGAAGTCATCACAACTTTCAATAATTTTGAATGCAATATCTTTATCAAGTCATGTAAACTTACTAAGGTTCTTTAGTAGTAAGTAAAAATCTTTCTGTTCAATGAGCTTCAAGGCAATATCTTTATTTAGCAAAAATCATTCAAATTTTTCTGGATTAGCAACTACAACCCATCATTCATTGGCATTTATAATTTTATTAGCAAAATCTGCATCTGCCTTTAATCAATCAAATTTGTCTATGCTATCCAATATATAAGGCGCAGAATACTCTGAAGAAGTAGTGAGAAGCTGCAGAGCAACCTCTTTATCTAATCCTGTAAAACAATCTATATTTTGAGCGAAACAAGAGTCAATTCTGCGATCAATTGTCTTTTCACGATGATTAATAAGCTTTAACGCAAAATCTTTATTAAGTGATAACCCATTAAATTTATTTAGATGTTCTACAATATAACTAAATTCCTTTTTTTTATCAACAAGTGTCCCAAGAGATTTAAGTGCAACCGCTTCATCCAACGAACCATCTTCAAACGAATCAAGATGCTCCAATACAGTATTTTGGTGACCATCAGCTATCAACTTCATGGCGTTATCTTTATCCAAGAGTCATTTAATCTTATTAAAAGGTAATACATTATAGGCAAGACCAGCATCAATAATTTCATCAGCTATTTTTTTTGTCCATTTAAAATCAGGATTATTAACCATTTCCTTATATCTTTCTTCTTTAGCATATTTTAAATCAAAACTATTCTCTGATCTAAACTTTTTTGCACGATTCTTTTTAATTTCTGTAATTTCTGATTTCGTCAAATTAGCAAAAAGCTCTGCATCTTTTGAGACAAGTTCGTTTGTTTTTTTCTTTATTCCTTCTCTTTTCTCCCTTAGAGCAAGTAGATCGTTTTCGTTAGCCATGCCATTAAAGTAAATGAATAAAATAGACATAGCTAATTATAGTCAGAATTGAAAATAATGCAAATTTGGAGGACCATTTTCTTTTAAAGCATTTTACTTGATTTTGAGAGAAAATTAGGAATACTCTATCCTAGTTTAATTTATATTTTTTTAATTTAATTTTTTTTTAAGAGCCCTTCCTTATAGCAATTAAAAAGTTAATTACGGACTACGAACCTATAACAGCTTCTGCCTGCTATCCCGACCAAATTTATTTCTAATGGATGTCGGGACGGACAGTCGAGAAGCAAACGTTAGAGAACATTGATGCTCACAATAAATTATAATAAAACAGATTTACTCTATAAATATATAAAATGGAATTTCATTTTCACACGAAAGCAATAATCTTCAACCAAGAATGAAAAATTCTTGTTCAAAAAAGATCTGATACAGGCAAATGGGATTTGATTTGATGAAAGACTAAAATTCCAGAAAAAATTGAAGATGCGATAATTCGTGAAATAAAAGAGGAAACTTGAATCGAAGATATAGAAAATATGAAAGTAATTCATATAGAAAGTTGTCTTTTGCAAGAAAAAAACAAATACTTCGTATTAATTATTTTCACAGGGGAAACAAAATCTTCAATATCAATAATTAGTGACGAACATAATGACTATATTCGAATAACAAAAAACGAATTATTTACAATTTGAATAACAGATTACTTACAAAAAAGTTTAGAAAAAATCGTAAATCTGTTTTAATTCTTTGAACAACTAAAATCAACTTCATCTAACACTTGCTGTCCAAAATGCTTCGTTTCACTTCGCACTTCGGACCAGCAAGAAACGTTATATGTAAGAAATTATATTAAAATATCCTCTAACTCTAGTTAAGAACTCTATTATCGTGTTGTAACTACTTCTCTTAAGTTCAGAAATTAAAGTCGTAGAGCCAAATCCACAATTCAATTGTTGTGGAATTTTTTATTTTTAACGTACAACCGTTTTTTTTAATTAATCAATATTTGACATATATATATTTATGATTATAATATTGTATATAACTTTTATTGCCTTAACTATACATATGAAACTATCCAAAAAATCAAAAGAAACAATTAATGACGCTGATTTTAAATCTAAAGTATTAAATGATATTTCTTCTATTGAAGATAGAAAATTATTAGAAGAAGTTTCAGCATTTCTAGAATCAAAAAAACAAATGAAAACAATGAAAAAAGATTATGGAAATAATCTTTATGACACATTGAATGACGAAAAGATGAAAGAAAAATGGACAAAAGAAAAAGAATTATATATTGATTTAATCAAATTATTAAAAAATCTCACAAAAGAAAGACACAAGAATCCTTGAATAAAGAAAGAAGATAAAAATACTTTTGACATAAACGAACCAGTTATAAAAGATTTATTAAACAAAAGTTTATTTATCGAAAACATATGATTAGAAAAATGGATAAAAAAATTATATGACCAATGAGTTCGCTTATGAAATCATTATAAGTTTTTGCAAGATAGAGAACATTATGTTACATTTACAAAAAATGGTAAATTAAAATATGATGTAGAGGTTTGGGATTAATTATGGTAAATTAGTAATACATATGTCTAAATACTTATAGTTGCATTATTTTCTCTTAATTAGAAAATTATTTGATTTCAAATCCAAAAACAATCTTCAATTCTCCTTAAGAACTCTATTATTCTGTTGTAACCATTTCCCCTAAGTTCCGAAAATACTGTTCTTACCTATTTTTTTACGTGTTATGATATTAGGCAAGTACAACACCATTATTCAATTTATTTTAAAAAAACCGGAATAATAAATCCCGGTTTATTTGCAAGAAACATATTCCTGTCTTTCATTTTGGAAGCGTTCCCCCTCTGGTGAATTTAATCACACAGAGTAATCTCTAGTGTAAAACCGAATGGAGGTTTTTGGGGATAATAACCAGTGACCCTTTTGATGTCTCTTTCAAAAGTGAAAATTACATATACAGTTTCAGGTTCAGGGTGTTTAACCTCTTCAGTTAAATTAGCCGCGCCTTTTTGTTTTATCACCACCCTCGTCAGGTTGTTGCCGGTGCAATTTAATGCAACAGCTTTATTACGGTCATTTCTTTTCCAAATTCTTGGCATGGTTTTGTCTTGAGTCCAGCCGGATGTCAGCTTGTTCGCTTTTTCGTAATCTAGACGACTATGTTCTTCTTTTCCTACTTGAGAAAACAGATTAGAAGAAAAAGATAACAAAAAAGATAACGTCATAACCATTAATAATTTTTTCGTTTTCATCTGTGGTTTAGATTTGTATTTCTTATTTTAGTTTGTTTCTTTCTCCTTAGTATTACTGACGTAAGGAGGACGTGCCCATTAAGATGATGGGATATATTTTATTTATTTTTTCTGTTTTAGAAATTTTATTATATATATCTTCTTATAAATGTCAATCTTTTGTACTCAATATAGAATTTTTATTTCATCATAAAAAATAACTCTTAATCCTAGTTAAGAACTCTATTATCGTGTTGTAGCTATTTCCATCAAGTTCGCCAGTGAACTTACTAGGCCTAAAGCCAAATCTACAATTTCATATTGTGGGGTTTTTTATTAATGGATTTTTTTACTTCTATATATATTTTTTGACAAATTTATATTATTATATATAATATAAGTTGTTATCGTTTCATGCTATTGCCTATACAAAAAATGAAAAGAATTTTATTCCAATATTTTATTACAAGTGCCCTAATACTGAGCCTAGGTATCTATGCTCAAGTATTTGCTAATACTGCGAGTATAGATCCAAGTTTTGATACATGATTGCCTGTGGGGTTTAATAATACTGTCCAGACTATAGCAATTCAAAATGATGGAAAATTTTTGGTGGGGGGAATTTTTTCTACCTATAAATGAGTAATAAGTAATAGAATTGTACGTTTAAGTACTGATGGCACCAAAGATGCTTCTTTCACTATTTGAAGCTGATTTGATAATACTGTCCAAACCATAAAAATTCAAAGCGATGGAAAAATTCTCGTTGGTGGCTTATTTACTACCTATAACTGATCTATAGCAAATAGAATCATCCGTCTTAATGTTAACTGAACTATTGATTCTTCTTTCACTATTTGAAGCTGATTTGATAATACTGTCCAAATCATAAAAATTCAAAGCGATGGAAAAATTCTCGTTGGTGGAAATTTCACAAACTATAAATGAACTTCAGTAAGTAAAATCATTCGTTTTAATACTGATGGAACCAGAGATTCCACTTTTAGCATTTGAAGTTGATTCAATAATACTGTCCAGACTATAGCAATTCAAAATGATGGGAAAATTCTCATAGGTGGATTATTTACCTGATACGATTGAACACCAGTGAATAGAATTATTCGTTTAAATACTAATGGAGCTATAGACGCTTCTTTCACTATTTGAAGCTGATTCAATACTACTGTCCAGACTATAGCAATTCAAAATGATGGGAAAATTATTGTTGGTGGAAATTTCACAAACTATAAATGATCGTCAGCAAATTATATCGCACGTTTATATACTGATGGAAGTAATGATGCTCTCTTTAATACTTGAAGTCTATTTAATAATCCAATTACCACTATAATACTACAGAATGATGGGAAAGCTGTTGTTGGGTGATATTTTACAACTCAATGATCATCAGCAAAAAATAAAATTGTACGTATGAATATAGATGGAACAAGAGATTCTTCTTTCACTATTTGAATCTGATTTAGTGATTATGTTCAGACTATAGCAATTCAAAATGATGGAAAAATTATTATTGGAGGAAATTTTATAACATATAGTTGAACATCGGCGAACAAAATAACCTATGTATATCCTAACTGAAATAGAGATACTTCTTTTGATATATGAAGTGGATTTGATGCTACAATCAATGTCTTGGCTACACAAAATGATGGGAAAATTCTCGTAGGCGGAAGTTTTATAGCATATAAATGAAGTATCGTAAACAAATTTATCCGTCTAAATACTGATGGTACTAAAGATTCTTCTTTCAATATTTGAAATTGATTTAGTGATTATGTCCAGACTATAGCAATTCAAAATGATGGGAAAATTCTCGTCGGGGGTAATTTCACGACCTATAATTGAAATTCAGTAAGTAAAATCATTCGTCTCAATACTGATGGTACTAAAGATTCTTCTTTCAATATTTGAAGTTGATTTGATAATACTGTGGGTAGTATAAGCGTCCAAAACGATGGAAAAATAATTGCTGGTGGTGCTTTTACAAAGTATAAATGATCACCTATAAACAGATTAATTCGTCTTAATGCGGATGGAACTATTGATTCTTCTTTCACTATTTGAAGCTGATTCAATGATTATATCCAAACTATTTCACTACAAAATGATGGTAAGATTTTGGTCGGTGGATTATTTACTACCTATAACGGGTATACAGCAAATAGACTAATTCGCCTGAATAGTGATTGAACAAGAGATGATTCTTTTTTCGTTTGAAATTGATGTAATTCTGCTGTCCATAGTATAATGACTCAACCTGATGGAAAGATTTTGGTTGCAGGACTATTTACCACATATAGCTGATCAACAATAAAAAATAAAATTGTTCGTCTGACTACTGGTGGAGCTATAGACGTTTCCTTCAATATATGAAATTGATTTGACGCACCTGGAATCAATGCTTTGGCGATTCAAAGTGATGGGAAAATTATTGCTGGGTGATGATTCACTAAATATAATTGAACAACAGTAAATAAACTTATCCGTTTAAATACTGGCGGTTCTATAGATACTACCTTCAATATATGAACATGATTCAATGATTACGTCAATTCGTTGATAATAAAAAATGATGGGAAAATAATCGTAGGCGGACAATTCACTTCATATAACTGACTTTCCGCATGATATTTAGTATCTTTCTATTGAAATAGCGACCTTGTTATTCTTCCAAATTCCAACGATACCAATGTCGTATCCAATGAATTCACAAATAAATGATATATCAAAACGGGGGATAATTTAGTCTGATCCAAAGCCATTTCTTTGACACAAACTAATGGTAATATACCTGTAGCTTTGAATATAAAAAATGAAGATATCAAACTATCCCTCACAGCAAATACTCAGCTTAAGGAGGCTGATAGCACTAATAATTATAATGGTATAATATCTGTTCCTATAAACAAATCTGTAAATAGTGTGGCAGATGAACAAGTATTATCGGCATTTAAAGTTGGTAGTAGTTCCGAATCGATCAAACTCACATGATGAACAGCAAATTTATTGATCTCTGTACCTGGTAAATCTATATGAACAAAAATACAGGTATATTACTCAGAAGATAATGGTGTCACTTGGTATCCACAAACGACAACGAGTATTGTTAGTTATAATGGACAACCATATATATCATTTTGAACTAATCACTTTACTGATTTTGCTGTTACTCTTCCTGCCTGATGAGGTTCGGTTACTTGATCATTTGTTATCAATAATGATGCTATTTCTACAACTTCTTCTGGCGTAACCCTTAATATTTCTACTACTCCATCTGCAAATCAAATGAGATTTTCTAATGATAATTTGACACGAAGTAATCGGGAACCCTATGTAACTACTACAGTATGGATGCTTCCTTGAACGTATTGACCCACAACTGTTTATGCTCAATTCGATATTGATGGTGATTGAACTGGCGACATTACTACTAATGACAGTATCAACTATACTGCGCCATGATGATGAGGTTCACATGGTAGTAGCACCTGAAATCTTCGGTTACAAATTATTACCTCTTCTTGATCTTGTTCCTATGGTACTTCTCTCTATATCGGTTCTCATCCTTCTCAATTCGCTGCCTATGATATGACTGGATCCAATTTCTCTTCTTCTTTCTCTTGTATAGATACTGAAGGACTTTCTGGTTGGACTATGACTATGGAAGCTACTACTGATCTTTCTGATGGTGCTCAAACTATTTCCAAAGATAATGTCTCTCTTATTGCTTCTCCCAACTATGTAAGTGCTGGTGCTTGTACAACTGGTACCAATCAAGATTCTTGGATAAGTATCGGTTCTACTCCTGGTACTATTCTTTGGAAGTTTAGTGGTCAATGAGATATCTGTACCATAACTAGTGATACCGTAAATTTAGCTGTCCATATCCCCGCTTCTCAGGCAGTTGGTCTCTATACAGGTACCCTTACTTTGAATATGCCGTTCTAAAATAACTTTATTACGTTTTTTAAATACTGTTCTTAAGAGCAATTAAGAACAGTGTTTTCTTTATGTTATTATTTTTTACAAATTACGAAATCATAGTTATAAAGCCAATTTTATAATCTTATATTGTAGGGTTTTAGGCACATACTATTATCCATGAAGATACGCATAATATGCATTACTACGGGATTTATATCTCTCCGACTCCTCTTTTCTTTCTTTGATTATAGCTGACTCAAATGCATTCAGTTCTATCTCTCTCCTTCTTGCAGAGTCTTTACTTTCAGCTATTCTTATTGATTGACGACCACCATTTTCTTTATCTCTTTGGAAAAAAGCACCTCTTTGATCTGATATTTTTATACTATCTAATTCTTCTTGATTCATAGAGATTCAAACGAGTTCATATTCCGATCATAAAAGGCTTCGTTTTGTAACGTAATAGTTATCATCAGCCTTTAGATATATACACACTTGATCGTTCTCCAGTAGATACCTATACATTCATGGATCTTTAAAATTAGATGCTCTAAGATAAATTCCTTTATTATCTAATTGATTGAGAAAATCTTTAAAAAAATACAATAATGTTTCTTTACCTATTCTAATATCTGGATATTGCATTTTAAATGTATTTAAAACAATCTCTGATTCGTTTTTATTAGATAATCTATCGATTATTTCTACACACTTTTGACGATGAGTGAATTTACCTCAAGACTCTAGAAGGGAGATTATATTAATGTTCTCAAAAATATGTTGTTGTATTTCATCTAGCGCTCAATCTATTTCATAAAATAAAGAATCTTGCTCATTCGAATTTCCCCTTGTTTGGTCTAAATATATTATATATGAATGAAGCGCTCATTGATAGGCTTCTTCATACTTTTTTACATCAATACCATATTTTGTCGAAAAATCTTTATTATTAAAATCACTCAACATTTGATTTAATAGTCAAAGACATGCTACTGGTTTCCTTTGTATCCTAGCATTATGATTTATCAAATAGTCTATAAACGTCCAGAATCTTTCAATATAATCAAGATCCTCCATAATTTCTATATCTTCGGGGGAATTTACATCTGAAGTATTAGATCTTTTGAATAAGCTTTTTATGGATTTGTTTATGGATAATATTTTTTTGCTATCAAAACACAAAGTATGATGTCTTTCAATGTGCTTCACGAAAAGGTTTATATTATTGTTCAATAAGTTTGAAGCTTCTTCAACCTTTTCTCCCTCCCATCAGCCTGAATATCATGCTTCAATCTTACTCATTATATCATCAACATCCAAAACATTAAGAGCAGTATCAATGTCTAGTGTTCTTTCTGTTATTTCTTTCTTTATATTTTCCAATACCATCGGAATAGATCCTATTGTTTCTCATAATTCAGAGACTACTTGTCCAATATATGCCATTAAACGATTCTCTAATTCTGAATCCTTATCCAAGAGAACAGTATTTCATGATGTAAGTTCATTCATTTTATACATAGACATAAATTAAAGGTATATTATAATTGTTTTAATTATTAGCCTATTATTGTCAATATTTATATTAATTAATGTTCTTTTAAAGCTCGTGTTTGGTGCATAAAATTAGAAAAATAAAGCTTAATCATACATTATCACTAAAAAAAACTTTCTTAATCTCAATCAAAAGCTCTATTATTGTGTTGTAACTACTTCCCTTTATCATCCTAAATCATGGCTCTTAAACCAGACTCTACAATTCTGTATTGTGGATTTATTTATATTTATTGTTATTCATATGTATAATATTTGACAAATATTTTTTTCTATATATAATCATTATTAAGTAAACATGTTTTTATAATTTGTAATTAAAACAATGAAAAGACGTATATTAAAAACACTTACACTTTTTATGATTATCATGAGTGTTGCTCCTTATGCCGGCGTATTTGCCAATCAAGCAAATATAGATTCTAGTTTTAATACAGGAGTACCGACATGATTTAATGGTTCAATCTATTCTTTGACTACTCAAAACAATGGAAAAATTATCGTCGGGGGTGATTTTACAACATATAAATGAACAGTAGCCAATGATATTACTCGTCTCAATGCTGATTGATCCAAAGACCCTTCCTTCAATATATGAAGCTGATTTGATAATTATGTTTCGATTGTGAGTGTGCAGAATAATGGAAAAATTATCGTCGGGGGAAATTTTACAACATATAACTGAGTCACTGCAAACCATATTATCCGCCTCAATACTGATTGATCTAGAGATTCTTCTTTCAATATTTGAGATTGATTTGATAATTGAGTTCTAAGTATAAAAATACAAAATGATGGAAAGATATTAGTAGGTTGAATTTTTACTTCATATAATTGAACACCAACCAATTATATTGTCCGTCTCAATGCTGATTGATCTAGAGATTCTTCTTTCAATATTTGAGATTGATTTGATACCTCTGTTAATAGTATTGCTGTACAAAATAATGGAAAGATATTAGTAGGTTGAGTTTTTACTTCATATAATTGAGCTACTGCAAACCATATTATACGTCTCAATACTGATTGATCCAGAGATTCTTCTTTCGATATCTGAGGATGATTTGATAATTATGTACAAAGTATATGAATACAAAATGATGGAAAAATTATTGTTGGATGATTATTTCAATCATATAGTGGCCCTGGACAATGATATTGTGGAGATCCTCAATACACAAACCAAGCAAGCTGTGAAAATGAGCACGTATGTAGTGATGGCGTTTCTTTGGACCAAGCCAGTTGTGAAAAATATGTATGTAGTGATGGTAGTTCTTTAGATCAGACAAGTTGTGAAAATGAGGGATATTCTTGGTATCAAAACTGAACATGGGATAGAATTAATACTTGGAATAATTTTTCATCAGTAAATGGTATTATTCGTCTTAATACTGATTGATCTGTAGATACCTCTTTTATTATCTGAGATTGATTTCATAACGATTGACCCGATACTATTATCAATGCAATAGGGATACAAAATAATGGTAAGATACTATTGGGGGGAAGTTTTACTTCATATAACTGAGTCACCGCAAACCATATTATATGTCTCAATGCTGATTGATCTAGAGACTCTTCCTTCAACATCTGAGATTGATTTAATAATAGTGTATCGAGTTTAATCATCAAAAACGATGGAAAAATTCTCGTTGGTGGATGATTTTCTACCTATAAATGATTGGGAACAAATGCTATTGCTCGTTTGAATGGTAATTGATCTAGAGATTCTTCTTTCGATATCTGAAATTGACTTAATAGTTTTGTTCAAAGTATAGGAATACAAAATGATGGGAAAATACTTATCGGTGGAGGTTTTAGCTCATATAATTGAATATTAACAAATAGACTTATTCGTCTAAATGCTAACTGAGTGACAGATTCTTCTTTCATCATCTGAAGCTGATTTAATGAGTCTATTTCTGATATAGGCATACAGAGTAATGGGAAAATACTTATCGGTGGAGGTTTTAGCTCATATAATTGAATACCGACCAGTTATATTGTTCGTCTCAATAGTGATTGATCTAGAGATTCTTCTTTCAATATATGAAGTTGATTTGATAACTCTGTAGAAAGTATAGGAATACAAAGTGATGGAAAAATTAT
>CAZTFP010000017.1:0-29849 GCA_964613015.1 uncultured Candidatus Peribacteria bacterium
TCGTTCAAAGAGCCAATGAATACATAACTACCGCCGAACCTTGGATAAAATACAAGAATGAAGAAACAAAACCTGAAGCACTCGCTGATCTCCAATTTTTGCTCTATATTCTCAAAAATATAGCACTTTTTTCAGCGCCTATTTTGGTCAATGGATTTAAAAAAATACAAACGATTTTGGGTAATGAAGAATTTAGTAGTATAGATTCTACAGTAAATAATGCTGATACTACGTTCAAGGTCGTCTTTGATATGGAAGACTTTCCTGTAGAGTTACATCCAGAAATAATTTACAGAAAAAAGGAATAATAGATCAGAATATAGGAATACTTAAGCTCTTGTAACAACAAGAGTTTTTTATGTTTTATGTAAGGATATATATATGTTATACATATCCTCTTTCTTTGAGATAATCAAAACCTTCCTGTCTGAAACTAAAGTCGTTCAGTGCATGCATATCACTATTTACATACACTCATGCTTTTATTAGAGACAATAGTTTATCCAACTTTTCAAGATTAGTTTTCTTTTCATGAAGATAAAAACAATTTATTTCTATAGGGATATTATACTGATTAAGTACTTTTGCTACAGCTTCTATATCTAAGTACTCAGATGTTCCATTTTTACATATATGCCCCATAAATGCTATTTTATCGTGGTATTTGTGAATAGCATTGATGTATGCTTGTGTGATATTTTTGATATTTCATTTGTAAATATTTTCGTGACAAGAGAGAATACAAAAATCTGTTTCTATCCCCTGAATATCTCTGCAACAGTTTCCTTCTTCGTCTAAGAGATCTCGTTCTGTCCCAAATGATATCTGAACGTTATTGTGTACGTTTTTCCATCTACTATATGTGATTACCATCGATCTTCTACATTTTTTCGCTAATATTACTGCCTGACTATGGTCAGTAATAATTATTTTTTTTAATCCGATCTTTCCAGCATATTCGGCTATTTCATCAATGGTGTTTAATCCGTCTGAGTAATTTAGACTATGCACATGATAATCTTCATGGATGGTGTTCAATATTTTCATATCAATACTATTTAACAATAAATACTTGTACTAGTCATTTCTAAACTACCTCTTTTATATTCTCTATCTTGACCACAAGAACTCATTTAGGAGTATATCAAACATTTCAAGGTAAAGTTTTTACATAATCAAAATATTCTCCACTTTCGTAATACCTTACGATACCATCAATTTTCATATAAGAATAATCTTTAATATTTGTCACAATAATACAAACATTGGGATTTGTTTTGATATTATCCTGGGTTGTCTCCATTTGATTATCTGTTATGATTAGCGTATCCCCATCTACCTTATTTATCTCAACGATTATTGACCATGGAGCTATATTTGATGTTACGGTTGAAAGAACAACCAGGGAATGCTGTCTGATGAAATCCTCTTGAAGTGCAGATAGTTGCATACCGATGAATTAACAAATAAATTATATTACAATTCTTTTACACGTTTTTGTACCTTTTCCATAAATTTTGGATCCAAAAAATATCCCTTACATAAAGACTCATACTCTGTCTGATTCATATTATAACTTTTTGTAAGCTTATCTACCTTTTGTGCTCGTTCCACAACTGCATTCATATCTCACTTGGTTTGAGACTCTGCTGCCTTGAGTGAATATGCCATCAATTCAATACATCTGTCATTGGATGTTGTAGCGTTTGACGTGGTAACACCAGTTGTTTCAGTTGTTACTGTCTTATCTTTTATTGTTTCTTCTCCTGTCCCTGATTTTATACTTCAACATCCTGCTAATAACACAAGAAAAGATATACCAATACATAAACTAATAGTTTTTTTTGTATTCATAATAAAGTATTTAATAGATAAAAGAATTATATTTTAGTTATCTCATATCAATCCTTTGTATCTTTGAGTTGAAATCACAAGGTTACAATTTTATTCCTGAGTTCGTCGGCTAATGCATAATTCTTATCCTGTTTAGCTTGTATCCTCTGATCTGCAAGTGCCGTCACTTCAGCTGGAATTTTTTCTATTTTGATGTCTTGACCGATTCGATCAAAGAGTCATATTTTTAGAAGGGTTTTTTCTAACCAATACAATGCTACAAAAAGATCATTGGTATCTACTTTTTCTATTTTGTCCAATGAGTTTATTGATTGATTAACAATCGCAAGTACTTGTGGCATATTCAAGTCATCCATCAATGCACTCATTATATCTTCCAATGCATCACCAACATATTTAGAAGTAATGGTTTCTTTGATCTGTTCGTATGGCATATTATCAAATTCTATAATAATTTTGGTATGCGTATCAAAAAGTTTCTGCATCTTTTTGATGAGATTATTCCTAGAATTTTTTGCCGTCTGTAATAAATCCTCATTGAAATCCAAAAAATTACGATAATGTGCTGTCAAACAAAGATATCTAAAATCCAGTGGATGAAATCATTTTTCTACCAATGCATCTACGGTAACTAAACCGCCCTCTGATTTGGATTGTTTTTTTCCTCATAAATTGAGAAACTGATTATGCATCCAATATTTGACTCGTGGATGAGTGCCTAATGCACATTCGGATTGTGCTATTTCATTCACGTGATGAACAGAGATATGATCTACTCCTCCTGTATGAATATCAAATTGCTCTCATAGATATTTAGTCGCCATTGCACTACACTCAATATGCCAGCCAGGAAATCCTTTTCCCCATGGAGAGTCTCGCTCCATCTGTCTATGTTCGTTGATGGGAGAAAATTTTCGTAGGCCGAAATCAGTTTTATTTTTTTTGTTGTCATTTTCTATCCTTGCTCATTGTTGGAGTCAAGAGATATCAAGTCTTGCAAGATATCCATAATCTTTTATTTTACTTGTATCCATATAGATTCCATCATTGGGAATAGTATAGGTATATCACTTTTTTTCAAGTTGTTGAATCATTATTATCTGTTCTTTGATATGCTCTGTTGCTCTACAAATAGTCTCATATTCGTCAATATTGAGTAGATGTAAATATCTTTTAAAGCTTGCAATATATTTATCGGCAAGTTCCCAAACCGTCATATTGTCTCTTTTGGCTCATTTTTCCATCTTATCTTCACCTTCATCAGCATCAGACGTCAGATGACCTACGTCTGTCATATTCATAACTGTATGGACCGGATATCCCATAATTTTCTCCAAGGTATTGTGAAGAATATCTCGACAAATATATGCTCTCATATTTCCAATATGTGGATCTCGATATACGGTAGGTCCACATGAATAGAGTCCGATAAAATCTTTTTTGGGTCATGTGTAATTTTTATCTTCCATCAAAGGTACGAAGAGTTCTTTCTTGCGAGTAAGTGTATTATATATATGTAGTTGCATAGAACATATACAAAGAATAAAATCACCTATACTCTAATAAATCTAAAAACAAATTCAATTGGAATATAATATAATCTTTATGCTATAGATTGATTTTTTGTTACTTTTCCTTATAGCATTAGCGTTTTTTTACTCCTATATGTAATATGCTGGATTTTGGAATCCTCGGGAATAATGCCAGGAATCTCCTCTATATAAAAAAATTCAATGACAAAAAAGGTATTCGTCTAGCGAATAATAAACTACAGACGAAAGATTTTCTTATAGAAAGATGAATTCCGTTTGCTAAAACGTATGGTATTATTTCAAATCGTAAGGAACTCTATGAATTTGATTTTGCTTATTTACCCAAAAAAAACTTTGTCGTAAAGCCGAATCAATGAAGTAAGGGACAAGGAGTATATATTGTAAAATATATCGAAGAAGAACATATTGCATGAATTATTCCAGAGCATACCATTTCTAAAACCCCACCTACATATCAAAAACGATGAAAAAAAATAAAAAAGATGTTTTTCCAAAAATTTGAAGATTTGCAACATCATGGAAAATATCAGATAGGAAACGAACTTCTGACTGATCAAGAATTTAGGAGACGTTTACTCGATATTCTTGATGGAAAATATTCTATGACGCTCGGATGAGACAAAATTATTATCGAAGAAAAACTAATCGCTGGCGAATTATTTAAGGATTTTTGTGAATATGGTCTAGCTGATATCAGAGTTATCGTATTTAACCTTGTTCCTGTAGCTACCATGATTAGGGTGCCGACGAAAGCTTCAAATGGGAAAGCTAATCTTGCTCAGTGATGACTAGGTTTTGGTATCGAAGTAGGAAGTGGTAAAATTACTTCACTCCTCTGGAAAAATAAGATTTATAAAAATAAATTTCCAAAAAAATTTATTAACCTTCACAATAAAAAAATACCTTATCGGAATGATATTCTTTTTCTTTCTTCCAAAGTACAGTATTTCGTCAATCTTTGATATCTTGCTCTCGATTGGGTCATTACGAACGAATGACCAAAACTTCTTGAAATAAATGCAAGAGCCTGATTGGAAGTACAGAAAGTGAGTGACACAAAATTAAAGAATATTTTGGATAAAATAGAAGATCTCAAAATTATCGATCCAGAAAAATGAGTAGAGATAGCAAAAAGTCTTTTTACTCCAGAAAAATCTGATCTTCTGTGACAACACAAACTTCTCTACCTTTCACAATATGCAAATTTCATCATCAAAGAGAAAGAAGAAGAGGAAAAAATAGATGTCATCGTGGAAGTTGATCTGAATAAATCATGAAATTATATGTCACAAAAATTATTTAATAAAATCAAAGAAAATAAAAGAGAACGATATATTGATCTCTATGAAAATGAAATAACTCTCAAAAAAGCAAAGTTTTCTAGCTTAGAAAGTTTAGCAGACAATAAAATTATCCTAGGAAACAAAACCGCTAGCAACTATCTCGTAAAATCCATACATAAAACCTTTGCTACGGTAGATACTATTGATATAAAATATATTCAACCACTTGAAATAGCAGAACTACATAATATTGATCAAAAAATAGAAAAGCTAAATAAAAGACTTAATCTTTCATCCAAACTGAGACCAGTCAATTATTTCAGTGAGCTTGATAAATTTATTACCTTATATGGTAAATATAATCCTATCTTTAAATACAAACGACCCGAAGAACAAAGACTTCTCCAGACCAAAGAAGAGATACTCAGACTGCAAGAACAACTCAATAAACTCAAAAGTCCATTTATACAACTTTTTCTTGAGAAGCTTGAAGAATTAGAATTCAGAAGAAAACTTATCCTTGGGTATACGCAACAAAATTTCGATCAAATAGCGATATATAATAAAAAACTCTTTGGTGACTTTGATGATGAATTATTAAAAATATCCAAAGAAAAAATTTTTGCACTCAAAGAAGATAATCAAAAACTTTTGTGAGAACCACTTACCTTATCAGAGATAGAAAAAGCCGTAGAAAAATATCTTGCAGAAAAAAAAATCTATGGAGTGGATATTGTTTTCAGTTATACCAACCTTTCTAGGATATCGGTTATTATGTGAAAAAGCATCAAGATAAGCATTTCTAAACATGGTATCTTTAGAGAGAAAGAATTACTTTCTATCCTTGCGCATGAAATCGATACACATCTCGTGAGATATCTCAATGGACTCAAATCTTGACGAAATATCTTGAAGTCTGGAACATGAAATTATCTCAAAGACGAAGAATGATTGGCTATTTACAATGCAACTAAATTTCTACCTGAGCAATATGATAAAGACAGTATTTATAAAAAATATTTCATTACCAAAGAAGCTGAGAGATTTGATTTCAAAAAGACTGTTGAGCTGCTAAAATTTCTCTATCCAGAAAGAAGTTTAGAAGGACATTTTAAAGCTGCATTGAAAATAAAAAAATGAATTATAGATACCTCTACCATACATATATGAACAACCATGATCAAAAATAAAATATATTTGGAATGATATACTACTATCAAAAAATGGTCAGAAAATTGATTTTTTAATGATAAAATATATAAAGGGAAAGTAAAAATTAAAGATTTAGATTTTATACTATAAATATGCTAAAAATTTCTATAGAAACTTGATATATTAATAAATCTTCGTGAACTGATACGTATGGGACAAGATTTTTTATGCAACAATATTTTCAAAAATACAATATCGAATTAGTAAGAGTAAGTCTAAATAAATTCATCAATAAAAAACAATATTTCACAGAATATAATATATTTGATATACACTGAAAAAACGAACTCATTAAAAAAAAGTATATACCTAATATTATATGGAGCAGACATCTAAGTGGTATTTATCATAAATATAATACATTTAAACACATACCAACTATTCCATCGCAAAAAATAACCATCATAAGCAATGATAAATTCGAGAACTATCAATTCGTCTGAAAATATCAGCCATTTACAACTCTACTATCAAGCTTTTTTACAAATACATCTATTCAAAAATCGTTTACGAATAAAATCGTTATAAAACCAATAAGAGCACATTCAGGAAAGTGAATAATTTTAAGTACTATCCCAGAACTTTTGAAAAAAAAGAAAAAATATAATGGTTTAGAAGAGCTTTATATTGTACAACAGTTTAAAGATTTCGGTAAGTGATATCCATGAATATGTGCGGGTAATCACGATGTCAGATTTATGTTTGCAGGTAAGAATATAATAGAATCCACACTAAGGATCCCAAAAAAATCAGATTTTAGAAGCAATATATGATTATGATGATCTCAATATTTATTAGAAAAAAAATATATACCCAAAGATTTATTGTCTCTTACAAAAAAAATATATAAAAAATTAGATATTAATGATGATAATATTTTTTCTATGGATTTTGCATACTGCAAAAAAGATAAGCAACGATATCTTTTAGAAATTAATGCATCCCCAGGGACTTGGTATTATCAAACAGACAAAAAAAAACTTGCAACTATCTGTCGTGGATTAGTAAATTTTTTTAAAAAATATAAAACAAACACTTCTTTTATATAAAATACTTAATAATGATAAAAGCTGTTAGAATTACTTGAACCAGAAAGATCTTAGATAATGAGAAAAGATTTAAAATGTCAGCCAAAAAAACATGATGAATCACAATAGATTTTTTGTGTTATTTCGATATTTACTATGATGGACAATTTAAATATCTAAAAAATGATAAAAAAATAAATGATTATAATGTTTTTCGAATAGACTGATTAAGATGAGTAGGTATGAAAAAATGATTAATATACTATTATTGAATATTAAACAAAAAGAAAACTATGGATAGATCATATCTAATCGGTACTGACTATTATTCAAAATTTAATCAATTACTTTTCTTTAATCATTACAATTTTTCTACTCCCACAAGTATTTTTTTTGCTATAGATAATATATATATAAACAAATATATAACACTATTAGAAAATAAATTTATCTATCCATTTATTGCTAAAGATATTTATAAAGATAGGGGGGAATGAGTTCTTCTTGTAGAAAATAGACAACAACTAAAAAATATCATATTGGAGCAACAGAATAATTGTATTCTTTTCCAAGAATATATAGTAAATACATGAGAATTTAGAATTATAACCGTGTGAAACCATATAGTTGGATCATTCAAAAGATATAATCCACATAGCTATAAAAATAACCTTAAAAAATGAACAATATTCGAAAATATAAGTATCAATAGACAGTTAAAGAATACAATAGTAGATATAATTAAAAAATATAAACTAGATTTTTCATGAATAGATATAATTACATCATGAGATAAATACTATTTATTAGAAATAAACATAACCCCACAATTTAAAAGAATGGAAGCGGTAACATGAATAGATGTCATACAAAAACTTATGATGCATATAAAAAAAATAAAATAACTTATTTGCTTATATATAGTAATATTAAAAAAAAATTATCTAGAAAAAATTTTAAAAATATATTAAATAGTTATAAATGAAAATAATGAAAGCGAATCTTAATAATGAAGATGAAATAAACAAAATAGCAAATACTATATATCTTTCTGCACTACATTCTCATTTCTCCTATGCAAGCGATAAATATAAAAACATGATAAATAATTTATATTGAAAATATTTTATTTATAATAAAATATCTATACGTTTTCAAAAATCTACATTGTTTTTTGTAGCCAAAGAAAAAAACAAAATTATATGAATAATAAGATGAACAACTGAAAAAATTTCTGGTCTATATGTATTAAAAGATTGGCAATGAAAATGAATCGGACAGAAATTATTAAAAAATTTCGAAACTGCAGCAAAAAAAGAATGATCTAGCATTATTAGATTAAAATCAAGCAAATACGCTTTGCCTTTCTATCTAAAAAACTGATACATAATTGAGTATAACAATAGATTAATAAAATATATTTAACCTTTACCATCGTTCATGAAAAAAACTATCGCAATTGCCTGTTTATCTTTTGGAAGCATATTCTTATTTACTACTACATCAGCGCAATTTGCGCCTACCGCTTGTGAGTGACAAGTTCACTGTTCTGCCCCAACCACATGAATAGCATATAAAAATACTATAATGTATATAGGAGAACAAGGAGAGGAATTCGATCTTTGATTTCAACAAAATTTTGATAAACAAAAAACATTACTAGAAGAAATATTTATTTCAGACAATAAAAACTTTTCCGAAGATGAAATCCTTACAAAAATAAAGGATAATATTGATGCTATCCAATCAAGTACTACCCTTATCATCAATACCTCAAATTTTGATGTACTGCTCCAACTCTTAGCCAAAGTACATGTTTCAGATAATCTTAATTTCAAAGACAAAACTATTTATCTGATTACCAATAGTAATAAGTTTTTTCTCAAAAGAATATTGGCTAAATATATTAAACCCATTGAAATAAATAAAATATATACTATTTCGCAAGATAAGCTGCTAAATTTTCTTTCCACGCTTTCTCTTGGAAAAATAACTAATGAAGAATCCTATATCTCTCCGTTTTCTCTTTCATTCCAAGAGACACCAAAGTATCTTGCTATCTCCTATCTTGTGGATCGTCTCATCTATCATTGATTTCCTATAGAACTTATTACTATGTTTCTTGTTCTTTCTTTGTGAACATTATTGATAAGTATCCTCAGGCAAATTGTCGGATTTTCTATCTTTGGTATCTATAGTCCGCTACTCTTTGCCGTATCTATGTCCATTCTCGGCGTACCATTTAGTCTTACCTTGCTTGCTATCTGATTGATAACAAAATTATTGATGAGCCTCTTTACTAAAAAAATATATCTGCTTCACAACGCAAAAACATCACTTCTGATTCTTCTCTATTTTTTTCTTATGTTACTTATCCTTTGATGTAATACTATATTCTGACTCAATCTTATCGATATAACTATTTTCACCAACGGATTTATCATTTTCCCTATGATTTTTATTATCCTTGTAAGTGACAAAGTCTTTAATGAATGATTTAAACTTTTTAGTATTGGTCGGCGAGTAGCATTTGTTGAATTTCTTCTCGTCTCTTTCGCAGTATATGGACTGTTTTATCGAACATCACTAAAACATTTACTCTTGGCTTTCCCAGAATTATTAATCCTGATATTTATCCTGAATATTGCTGTCGGAAGATTTACTGGACTCCAACTTCTTGAATATCTCCGCTTTATGCCATTGATAAAAAAATCCTCAGAATCTGAGGAAGAAGAATAAAAATATGTTTACTACCAAATTTCTAGTGCAGGAAAAACTATACTAAGATTTGAAATTTTTCTAGTTCCTTAAGTAATTGTGCTATTTTACCACGAGAGTATATGATAACATTCACTCAAAGCGGTATAGCAGCTGATGTAAATTCCTTTCTATCATCAATATATACAATCTCTTCTGGTTTAACACCAGATTCTTTTATCATTATTTCTATAAATTCTTTTTGTGGTTTATTTACATGATACATATATGAATATACCTCACCATCAAAAATATGTCTAAATTTGTACTTATTATCTAAATATTCTACCCTGCTTTTGATATTACCAGAAAAGATAAGCAATGTATATTTTCATTTAAGTCATTGTACCAGAGTATATATATCATCATCTAGCTCATAACAATCGTACCATTCTTTTTTGATGAGTTGTGCATCATATCATTGTGGGAGCTTTTTTTGCGCCCAAGACCAAAAATCACTATCAGACATACGTCATTTCCTCAATTCAATACTCTCTGGTGAATTAAGAATTCCTGACACAATAGATGGATTATATCAACATGTACGGGTAAGTTCATCAATTACGCTTGATTTGCCTTCAGAAAATAAGACACCACCAAGATCAAATGCGATTGCTTTTATCATAATCTGTCTCTAATAATTAAATAGGTGTCGATATTATTATTATAGATTTTTTTATTCAAAATACTTATTTTTCTTATTTAACCATCGGTCTGACTGTCTTGTTAGTTCTTTATGGTCTTCCGGATTTAATAAGAAGTGTTTTACTGCTTCTTCAAGAAATATAGTATTTTGACTTCCTTTACAAACGACAAGATAATCGTTTTTATCTTCTTTGAGTATTTTCTGGATATGTTTACCAGCAATATTGGCGTCATAAAATTTTTCTACCTTGTTTTTATCGTATCCAACCTTTTCCAATTCATCAGCTAGATAGTCCACCATACATTTTCCCACTAAGATTACCTGGTCTGCTACTTGAGAAACATATCCAGCAATCATTCTATGTTCACGTTCCGTTAAATCACCAAGCTCTCTCATATCTCACAGCACAAGAAGTATTTTCCTTTGAGGGAATAATTGCATTTTGATATTGTGAGCCGTGTTGATTATTTTCCTTATGCTAAGTGGCGAAGCGTTATACGTTGAATCTATGACCACACTATTTTCTATCCCATGAAAAATAGAAAGCCTTCCTGGTTGTAATTGATATATAAACTCAAGTGTTTTGTGTGAACCGTTTCTTAATATCGGATTTTCTGGTCTCGCTTCTGCTCTTGCATATTTGTAATCTAAAATCCCTGCAATAGCGATTCAGAGACCAATGTAGCCATAATTTGCTTTACCAAGGATATTTGTTGTGATACTATATTTTTTTTCTTTAATCCGAAGATGGAATTGTACTCCAACTCATCATTTGAAATTTGAGAGAAAGAATTTTTCATCTTTGAAAAAAATATCAGCTGCAACGTCGTGTCCTTCCGTCTGATAGGTCAGATAATCTATATGTAAATGATCTTTTAGTTGTATTGCATAGGCATCGTTAGCATTGAGAAATCCCATTTCTAAAGTGTTTTTCAACATTTTTACTTCTTCTTTCGCTATCTCAGCTGGATTTCCGAATTGTTCTGAATGCACAGCATCTATAGCCGTGAAAATTCCTATATGCGGTTTGGTGATAGTCAAAAGAAAATCCATCTCCCCTGGACGATCGATTCCGTATTCCAAGAGTATGATATCGTAGGGTTTGGATCAGAAAAATCTTTTTCGAATAAGTGTAGTTAGCGTTGAAATAAAACAGAATATATTTGGTTCCCATGTTTCAATTTGAAAAATCGAGAGAGAAAGTCCAAGTTCTCCATTGAAGTTTTTAGGCGATGTATAAATTTTTTTATTGGGAATAAATTGTTGTAACGTCTGATAGACGATCATACGGCAAGAAGTTTTCCCCACACTCCCATTGATTCCGATTACGTGAGGATTGTGCCTATTAATATATCAATGAGCTAATTTCCCAAGTAGCTTATAGTACCATCGCAAGACTTTGTTTTTCATGAAAATCTTTATAGAGTAAATTCTATTAATTCTCCTGTGTTATATAGTGATTTCTTTAGTAGCTTTTTCAAATACCTCTTTTACATCATCAAACGTTAACGTATTTAGAACTTCTTTTTTTGTCATCCAAACTGCTGAGGTAAGTTCTTTTGTTGTAGTAATAGGTCAAATATTAGATCCGTCAGCTAAAAATACGCGATAGACGGCCTTTTTTCATGCCCTTTCTTTCTTTTTTGGTCAGAATACGAATTCTTGAGTAACATTAGTGGGAATTAAAGTATATTTTTCTGGATCAATAGCTAACTCTTCATCGACTTCACGGTGGCCAGTATCTGAAAGTTCATTGTCTCGTGTTTCTTTTGCTCAGCTCACAAAGCTGATATTTTCTGTTTCCTTGTTTTGTACGACCAAATATTTTTTTCTACCCATCTCTTTTTTGTAGAAAAGAATTATGGCTCATTGCACAATGTCCTGGTCTTCTTTATCATCATGAGGTACGTTTTTCATAAACAAAATTTATGATATAAATAATTTATTCTTCAAATGTCTTCTCCATTATAAGAGTAATGATAACCGCTATAGGTACTGCGAACAGTGCTCAGATTACTCATAAAATCAATCATCATATAATCATGCTAATGAAAATGACTACTGGATTCACCCCTAGTGTTTTATTCATCAATAAAGGTATGATGACATTATTTTCCAATTGTTGGATAAGGAATACTACACCTATCATAATCAATGATCCATATGTACCGAAATGAATAAATGCGACAAGTACAGCCGCGAATCATCAGATGAATGGTCAAACATATGGAATAATTTCTGTTATGGCGGCAATAGCTGCAAGTGCTCATTTCTGGGGAAGATCGATACCGAAAGCAGAGAGTATCCACAAAGATATATATAATGCTAACCCGATAAAAAGACACAACAACATCTGACTTTTGAGTCGAATACCGAGTTTTTTATAAATCCTTTCAATCTTCATATAAATGAGCTTATATTTCTTTTCTCCACCAAGTCCGGCAATAAATTTCATTACTGCGTCTTTTTGGATAGAAAACAATACTGCGAGGGTCATTACAATAAGCGTCTGAGCAATGAGGTTGAAAAATGTGCTTACTGCGCTTACTGCCATGGTACCAATATTTCTTGCATACGATGTGCCTAAATTCACTATTTGAGAAATATTCTGTTGTAATTGGCTCTGTACTGATGAAACAACATTAGAATTATTGAATGAATCCAAAAGCATGGTTTTGATCCCTCATGGAATCCGATGAGTATCTTGAATAATGCTGATTAGTGATTTTGTAGCTAGTATATTTTGAAAGTGTGAAATATTACCTATGATAATTGTCATAATATCTGACAACTGACTGAGAATAAATGGGACGATAAATATCATAGCCCCGAAAATCAAAACGATAAACAACAAATATGTTAATACAATGGCTATTCCCCTATACGACAATAATCTTTGGAAAAAACTTATGACAGCCTCCATAGCGAGAGACACGATGTATGCCATAAAGATAAGATAAATGATGCTCAAGGATGTGTATACAAATAATCACAAAAAAAGCACTAATATACCAAATGCCCAAAATTTAAAAAACATCCTATTGGTAATTACAAAGGGAGGTGTTGCTGGCCTTTTTTCTTGTTTCTGCTGTTCTTCAAGTTTTTTTTCTAATTTTTCTAGTTCTAGCAATTGCTTTTTATTGTCAGATTTGATCGATTTAAAAAAACTTGATCCGCCTTCCATGATTTTGTGAATTAAAGCCATGATCTTCTACTAAATGATTAAAACTTTCAATTGACACGAAATCTACCAGTAAATCATTTCCATGCCTTTCCAAACTCATCTTGTATATATCTTATTGTATCTTTTTTGGATAAATTTGCAATTTTTTTATCAATCTCTCAGACACGATCTTTGGATAGTACAATAAAAATCTTATAAAAAATATCACTTATAGAATTTTTCATTATATCGTGTTCTTGTATATATTGCATAATTGCTCTTTTTATGACATGTCTCACTACAGATCTTTTTGATATTTTGATAGTTACATGAGAAGAAATCTGATTATATTTGATCCCAGGATATTGCTTAACATAAAAAAAGCCAAATAGTCATTGACTCAAATACTGTCTTTTTCTTGTGATAAAAATAACATCTTTTCCTGTTAAACGGAGTTTCTGTGGTAACAAAAGAACACATTTAGCATGTAAAAATACTGATATATTTTTAAAATTAAAATATATAATTACCAACTCAATAATTTTTCATTACATTTCGTACTTATTCTGTTGGTGAATTAATATTTCTGAATTTCATCATAGTCCCTTCAGCAATCTTATATTTTGCTGCAATTCCTGCATTGATCTCTAGGACGTATTTTGCTCAGATTTCTGGTTTATACACTGCACAAGGGTCTTCGGTACATGGTTGTGCAGTTACCACAGAGACTACTCTATACTGATCGTCAATTCGAACCATATCTAAAGGAATAAACGTATTTTTCATCCGGAAAGCATATATATCAGATTTGGGAAATAGAAAGAGCATTCCTTTTTTTTCGTCCATCCCTGTACGATTCATAAGTCCTAATTCTTGTTCTGCTGCGGTACGAGCCAACTCTACAGTAAAGCATGTTTCTTGCGCACACACTTGTAATGCCGTATTTTTTCTGTGAATATAATTGGAAATGAACATATACACTACCATAAAAAATAAGAGTCAAATCGCGACCCAAGTCCAGGAAATATGTTTAATGTTGTTTTTCATGACTATTTTTATAGAATAAAGACTCTATCAATATATATTGTATCAACTCTTTGATAGTATATATTGTATTGTCCCATAATGTCTTTTTATTTTTTCTTTATTCGTACTATGAAACGTTTTTTAAGATATCTTGTAGCACTTCTGATTGTGCTTGTCTGTATATATGGTTTTTGGGTGTGGTTGCAATATAAATGAGCTACCGTCATCAAAAAAACAACTGTTTCTATTATGACTGAGCTGGCAAAAATAGATAAATTGGAAACGGTTACCAGGAGTTTTAGTAAAACTATCGAAGGAGAACAACAACTAGCAAATCTTATTCCTGGCATTGGTGTAGATCAGATTGTTGGTAGTGCTTTGTTTAAAGACAAAATGGTATTGAATGTCAATGGACAAGTACATGCTGGGTATTTTGTCGGTGATATAGCGACGTGAGCTATACAAGTATCTCGTGATGGTGCTGTTACCATTCTATTAGGAGAACCTCAAGTATTTTGAGTAACTCTTACTGGAACCACGAAAAGTGAAAAGCTTGGCATCATAACCCAAAGTGACATAGATATGGAAAATGCACTTAGACAAAAGGCTGGTGAGATGATGATCCAAGAAGCATTGAGTGGAAATATTCTTCAAAATGCAAAGAACAATGCCCAAAACACATTACAGACTTTATTTTTGAAGGCTGGAATCCAAATAAAGGAGGTAATTATCAAATGAACGGGAGATTTACAACAATAGGTCAATTTTCATTTGAAATCGGTATGGGAATTCGTATATATTTTTCACGTGATTTTTTTTTTAGCTCGAACACGACAAAAATCTACAATAAAAGATTTTTTCGATAAGAGAGCTATACCGAGCGTTTAGTATCGGTATTGTAGGAATTTCACTTAATTATTAATCTTTTAATTATTTTGTATATACCAATGCCAAGAAGAAAACTAGAAAACAAGACGATAGAGATTATCCTCTTGCAAAGTGACAAACATCTCGGAGAAAAGTTTGAAATCGTTAGAGTAAAACCTATTTTTGCTAGAAATGTTTTGTTACCAAAAAATATCGCTGTTTTAGCAGATGCTAATAATAGAAATAAATTTGCTCAGAAAATGGTAGCTGCAGAATCTGACAGGAAAAAGAAAGCTTCTGGATTAGAAGATCTTTTCACTAAGCTTCATGGTGACCAAGGTATTACGCTTATAAGAAAAGCTAATGCTGAGGGTACACTTTACGCTAAAGTAGACGAAAACGATATCGCTACAAAGATCAATGAAATATATGGTGTAGAAATCCAAGCTCACTATTTGAAGCTCAAAAAGAAAATCACTGCTCTTGGAAGTTTCACTGTTCCATTTCTTTATAAAGAACTCAAAAAAGATGTAGCAGTTAAGATTGAACAAGATCCTGAAGAAGCAGAAAAAATAGCTAAACATAAAGCTTCAAAAAGCTCTAAAAAATATGAAGAAGTGGTTGCTGAAGAAGGAAAAGTAAAGAAAACAAGAGAAGAAGTTATGGCTGAAAAAGAAGTTGCCAGATTAGCAAAGAGAGAAGAAACAATAAAGAGATTGAAAGAAAAATTTAAAGACTAGAAGCATAACCATGCTTATCATATTCCCGCTTCGCGGGAGTGAAAAAATCCGCCTAGGCGGATTTTTTTATTCTGATATTTTTTTGTATTTTTTCATTGTTTATCTACCGGACGTAAGTCTAGCTAGTTTTCATGCTAATCCGATAATAAATATAATAATCACAAAATCTCAAATAAATTCTGAAAACGATTTTTTCTCTACAAATTTCTTCATTATAATTTCTTTCTGTTTTCCTTCTGATAAATTTTGAAAATCAGGATATTCTTTATTTATCTCATTAATTTTCTCATTTAGTCATTCTTTACCGTATGATGCTACCAATTTATTTATAGTATCATTTAATAGTGAGACTACTTGAATCGCATCTAAAGAATCGAGTTTATGTTTTTGAAAATCAGCTGCTGTAGCTACATAGGTTTTTGATTTTTCGCCACCTTTCCAATCTGGGTTTTGTGCAAAAACTCATTGAATGTCTTTGTTGGTTTCTTTATTGGTTGCTGCCACTCCTTCTTGTGTCGCACCCACTAGTCCAAATCCAAGGCCAAGTCATAGACCAACTTTTACTGATTTTTTCATGTACTTTGTTGTAGTAAATAAAATCTTTACATATATTATATATATTATTTTATGCTTGTCAAATTTACAAATGGATTTTGTAAAAATATAGACCTACTATCAGTTACCAGTAGATTTTTGATGGAAAAAAAATATATATATACTTACTTTTACCACTATTATATATCAGTATGTTATTTGAGTTACAGTCATCATATAAACCAGCCGGAGATCAAATCAATGCTATTGAGGAAATCAAAGCACTTTTTGAAAGTGGAAAAAATAAAGCTACCCTCCTCTGAGCTACAGGAACGGGTAAGACGTTTACTATGGCCAATATGATTCAGCATCTGCAAAAGCCTACATTAATTATTTCCCACAATAAAACATTGGCTGCACAACTTGCTACAGAGTTTAAATATTTTTTTCCAAACAATGCTGTGCATTACTTCGTATCGTATTTTGACTATTATCAACCAGAAAGTTATCTTCCTGCTCAAGGACTCTACATAGAAAAAGAAGCGACTATTAATCAAGAAATTGAGATGTACAGACTTGCGACCATGGCTTCATTATTGAGTAGGAAAGATGTAATTGTTGTAGCTTCAGCTTCATCACTCTATGGATTATGACAAAAAAGATTCTTTGAAGAGAATTGTTTACAATTTGAAGTAGGAAAACAATACAAGTTTAAAGAACTAAAAAAACAGCTCCTCCATATGCAATACAAACCTATTCTTTCCAAGATAGAACATGGAATGTTTGAATTCAAAGGAGATATTCTGGATATTTTTTCCAGTACAGAAAAATTTGTGTACAGATTACATTTCAACGAAGAAGTACTTGAATTGATTGAACTCAAAGACTCGTTAACGTTTGAACATAAAGAGAATAAAAATAAAGTAACGCTTTGGCCAGCGACACAATTTCTCCAGGATGTCAGCGATATAGAGACGATTCTTGAACAAATGAATGCTGAAAAAGAGCTCAGAGTGAAAGAATTTGAAAAACAATGAATGCTGGTAGAAGCAGAAAGAATCAAAAAAAGAGTAGAATATGATATCAGGATGATCAAAGAAACATGATTTGTAAATGGAATTGAAAACTACTCACTCTACTTTGACAATAGACTGCCTGGCGAACCACCAAACACTATTTTTGATTATTTCCCTGATGATTTTCTCCTTATCGTCGATGAATCCCATATGACCTTACCTCAGCTTAGAGCGATGCCATGAGGCGATAGATCAAGAAAAGCAAATTTAATAAAATACGGTTTCAGACTTCCTTCAGCGGTCGACCATAGACCACTCAGATTTGAAGAATTAGAAGGAATTTTGGGTTGGAAAGATTTGAAAGACATCGTCTTGGATCAAGCATTTGATATTAGCTCCAATGTTTCTAATGCTCACGTAGAGATTTTCAATAAGTATAAAAAAATGAAAGAAGCACGTGGAGAAAATCAGTTAATGACTTTGGTCAAAAAGCATAAAAAAGATACAAAATCTATTTTTCTCTCAGCTACTCCTTCGGAATATGAACTGAAATTGTCTGATAAAATCGTAGAACAAATCATTAGACCTACAGGACTTTTGGATCCAATTACCTACGTTTATCCCAAATCAGGAAATTATGATTCTCTCATCCTCAGTATAGATACCTTGCTCAAAAAAAAGCCTCATCTTCAAGAATTTATGGATGGATATTCATTAAAAAATTGACTGGAAGAAGTCTTTGGAGAGGAATAATCCATATATTTACATTCACGAATGTTTTATTTTTTTATTCTATATGATACAATATATTGTTCTATTGTGAGCTATGGTAAGCCTATGAGGAGCTTTTTCTTATATTAAAGATACCATCAAGGGGAATACAAAACCGAACAGAGTTTCTCGATTAATGCGATCTATAGCACCATTGATAGCAACTGCAGCAGCTTTATCTGATGGTATTCATCGAGCAGTTCTTCCTGTTTTTATGTCCTGATTTGGTCCTTTATTAATATTTATCGCTTCATTTGCCAATAAAAAATCATATCGAAAACTTGGAAAATTTGACTATATTTGTGGTGTTTCTTCTGCATTAGCATTGTTGTTACGACGAATCACCAAAAACCCATCAATTGCTATTGTTTTTGCTATAGTCAGCGATGCTCTTGCTGCGATTCCCACACTTATAAAATGATTGACACATCCTCAAACAGAGTCAGTCGCAGCATTTTTTGGATGACTATTTAGTGCATCGACAAGCTTTTTTGCGCTAAGAACATTTGGCTTCACAGAACTTGCTTTTCCGATTTATTTAGTAATTACAGATATACTATTAATTAGTTCTATTAGTATTGGAAAGATTAGAAACGACATACATTCTTGAAAAAATATATAAAAAAAGGAGCTCATACAGCTCCCAGTTTTGTCTAGCAATACATTTTAATTCTGTTTTCCGTTACACCTTCTTTGTGTTTCCGACTTGTTTTTATTTCGAACAAGCTTTTTTCTGTTTGAAAGCACACACAAAATATCCGTACGTTATTGAGCGAATTCGTTTGCTTGAATACGCTTCGACGCAACGAAAATGATGTTTTTAAAGACAGGTATTTCCGTAATATTAATTTCCCGTTTGTGTTTGGAAAATATAATATTTTTCCCTCTTACTCTCATTACCCAACCGGAATGAGCCCATTTCCACTGACTTACACCAATACTATGTCCACTAGTACAGACACACAAGTAAAAACATTCATTGTTGTCGTTTTTGTACCCCTCCATTATGGGTGTTAAACTGTCATTAGAAATCTTGATAAGTGTAGGTAAAAGTTTTTTTGGAACACCCTTTTCTATGAGAAAAGCGTGTAAATCATTCATTTCTTCATCCATACCATTTTTCTTTTAATTTCTTTATTTCTGATAATGATATGTCAATAAAAAACAAGTGATTTAATTTTGAATGGTAACTTGCTTTATATAATTGCAATTATAAAGACTTTCTGTATCTTCTAACAAGATTTTTATATATAAAGAACATATGCAAACGCTCTGTAATTTCTCACTTATTAACCTATGATGCACAAAAAATCTCGTAGATAGCCAATATTTTTTGGGGAGACTGTTTGATATGAGCATCAAAACACCTGAATATCAGTTGAACTATTTCACTGATCCATTTGATAAAAAAACGAATATGGTATTTGTAAATACTTGTGGATTTATTTCTTCAGGAAGAGACGAAGCTGATAAAACGGTGAAAAAACTTTTGAAAGCTAAGAAAACGGTGTATTTGCTCTGATGTGCAGTCCAGTATTACAAAAAATTAGTCAAAGAACAATGAATCAAGGGTATTCATTATCTTTCACGAGGAGACTTAAATAAAGTAAATTTGAAAAACATTATGAAATGATACGATAGCAAAATCTTTGGTGATTTTGAATTTAGCACAGGACCTAGAGTGTATACCAATCTAGAACAGAAATTTGAATATCTCAAAATCGCTGAATGATGTGACAATAAATGTACTTTTTGTATCATCCCAGCTATCAGGTGAAAACAACAATCCAGAACTATTCCTGATATCATCAAAGAAGCCGAAAATATGATCCAGAACTGAATCAAGGAGATTATCTTGATAGCCCAAGACACAACCAGATATGGATTCGATAGATACGGGAAATCTGCATTACCGACACTTCTCAAAAGATTAGATAAAATTCCATGAAACTTCAATTATAGACTCCTCTACCTTTATCCAGACATCATGACAATCAGTCATATCAAAGAATTAGCAAAACTAAAAAAACTAATTCCTTACTTCGATATTCCACTACAACATATTAGTTCTCCTGTCCTCAAAAGAATGGGAAGATTCTATGATGAAGGATATATCATCAAATTTTTAGATCAGATTAAAAAAACCTTTCCGATTGGATTTATTAGAACCAATCTTATCATCGGATTTCCCGGCGAAACGGAAAAGGATTTTGATAAGCTCATGAATTTTGTAGATGAAACAAAATTTAATAATATAGCTTTATTTGAGTATCATGATGAACCGCTTGCTGCTTCAAGTAAATTGGAAAATAAAGTCGGCTACGATATTATTAGAGCGAGATTTACCAAAATAAGACAACTCGTAAATAGACAGTTGATTGACCAGGAAGAGATGAGAAAAGGAAAAAAAGAAACATGATATATCATGGAAATAGATTACCCCACCCTTAATCCCTCCCCATTGCATGGAAAGGGAACTAGACTAGCAAGGGTATATACTGTTGGTAAAAATAAATTACCATCTGGCAATACTATGATAGCATTAGCAAGAGTATTAAGAAAAAAACAAACACCAGCTGAATTATTATTACGAAAAATATTGAGGAACAAAAATGTAAACAATCTTAAATTTAGAAGACAACATTCAATAGGAAATTATATTGCAGATTTTTATTGTCCAGAAAAAAAATTAGTTATAGAATTGGATGGTAATATTCACAATAAAACAGAACAAAAAAAACACGATTATGAAAGAGATACTATCATAAAACAACACAATATTAATGTTATTAGATTTACTAATGATGATGTTTTTGAAAAAGTAGAAGAAGTACTACAAACTATTATAGACATTTCTAATCAATCTCCCCTCGCTACGGAGTGGAGAGTGGTCGGGGGTGAGGTAACTCTCGTCGTAAGGCCATGGTTGCATTGTCCAGAGATTGATGCGTATGATGAGATTCCTCTTAATCAGGTCATTGATACCTATGAAGATAACAGTGCATTGAAAATCTGAGATAAAATATCATATATAGTGTAACTCATTTCTTGACAAAATCCCAAGTATTCATTATTATTATGTAACTACTTAATGTTTTATATTTTATAATATGTTTATGTCGCTTACTCCAGAACTTCAAACTCTTGTGGATGCACTAAATCACGAAAAGATTGCTTGCTTGCTTGCACCAAGTTTTCCTGTGGATTTTCAATATCCAGATATCATCCTCAATCTTAAAATGATTGGCGTACAAAAAGTCGTCGAGCTCACCTATGCGGCAAAATTGATCAATATGGAATATGAAAAAATTCTTAAAGAGAATCCAGATAAAAGATATATTTGTCCTAACTGTCCTACAGTTGTGAAAATGATTGAATTTAAATATCCAGAACTCAAAGAATATATTATTGATGTCGCTTCACCTATGGTCATCATGGATAGATTTGTAAAAAAGCAATATTGATCTGACTATAAAACATTATTTATCGGACCATGTTTTGCGAAGAAGATGGAAGCAAAAACATATGGCATCGACTATGCGATAACATTTAAAGAGCTTCAAGATATTTTCACGCATAATAAAGAAAACACTATCGAGCCAAAAGAATTTACCTACTCCGTGACTGAAGATGGTACTCCAGATTTTGATAAATTTTATAATGATTATACCAAAGTCTATCCGCTTGCTTGAGGTGTTGCAGATAGCTTACATGTAAAAAGTATCGTAGACAAATCACAGATTCTCATCGTCGATGGACCGAAAAATCTCGATGCAGGATTCCAAGCATTTAAAAACAATCTAAACATAAGATTCCTCGATATCCTCGCGTGTGAATGATGATGTATCGGTGGTCCTGGTATGATGTCCAAGGAACCATTAGAAGATAGAAAACAAAAAGTACTCGACTATAAACAGTATTGCAAAAAAGATAAAATCTGATCCAAACTCGGTAAATTTGAATATAGCGATGGACTCGATTTAACTAGGAAATAAAAAAATGTCTCCCTTTTAAAAAGGGAGAGGTATCCGAATCTCGCGGATGAGGGATTTCGTGTCGCACGACTTAAATCCTCCTGTGCTTCCCACCTCCCCTCCTTTTAAGGACAGAAATGTTTGTTTATTATTAATTTTCATATGATATCACTTTATATCCATATCCCCTTCTGCACTAGTAAATGTGTCTATTGTTCATTCAATAGCATGCCGATAGATTTTTCTGATACCATGATTGATAAATACATAATAGCATTGAAAAAGGAAATTGATCATTACGCAGAAACATTGACGGACAAAACATTGAAGACACTCTATTTCTGATGATGAACTCCGAGCAAGATTTGAATCACGAGAATCATCGATATCATAGAATATATAAAAACCAAATTTGATTTCGAAGAATTAGCTGAACTGAGTATCGAATTAAATCCGTATCCTGAAGCAGAAGTCTTAGATTTTGTAAAAACGTTGAACAAGACCTATTCAAAAATCTCTAGATTAAGATATAGTTTTGGTATCCAAAGTTTTGATGATGAAGTTCTGAAAATGACCTGAAGAGCTTATACGTTTTGAGCTATCGTAGAATTTCTAAGAGCACTCGTCAAGCTCAAACAAGACAATAATGTCTTCAATTTTGACTTTATCGCTTTTGGAAAATTCCAAGTCAGCAAAAATGGGTTTAAACAACTCTGGCATGAATTTAAGCGTGATTTTTTTCAAAAATTTCTCGATAGCTGATACGTAGATAGTCTCTCCGTGTATACGCTTGAAAATATCAAAGATAAACCTTGCCCAGCAATCTACTATGGAACTGATGAGGAAATTATGGAAGAGTTTTTGATTCTCAAAGATATCGTAGAAGATGCGGGATTTTTGAGATACGAGATTTCTAATTTTGCCAGAGCCAGCAAAGCCTCTATACATAATATGGTCTACTGGAATATGGAACCTTATATCGGGCTCTGACTTTCCGCGAGTTCTTTTATCTCCTGTCATTCTGAAGCAGAGCTGAAGAATATAAGTGATAAACTATACCCTTCATTACCTTCAGGATGACAGACTATGCGCCGAACGAATACATGAGATATCAAACAATATCTTGAAGGAAATTGGATTGATGAAAAGGAAGTCCATGTATTGAATGCATCAGATATATTAATTGAAGAATTTTTTCTCAGACTCAGAACTAAAGAATGAATCGCTGATATCTCAAAATTTATCCCTCTTCTCGTACCGACTCACGAATCATTGTTGGCAATATATAGGAAAGAATGATTGATTGATTTCGATGGAACGAGATTAAAACTCACGGATGAAGGTATGAACGTCTATAATTCCATCATCACTGATTTATTGCAGAAACTCTAGTACTTGACTTTTCCTTACAAATAAATATAAAAAAAAAATAAAATCATCTATCATGAATACTTTAAAAACATATCTTTTGTCACTTTTTTGTGTAGTAATAGGCATACTCATTGGCAATCACAACACTACACCCAAAAAAAATTGGATCCAATTACAGCAAGAAATCAACATTTTACAAGACATTAAAAACACGCTTGTAAACTCCTACGTCCCGGACTCGCTCAAAGAAGCAAGCAGAGATGCGTCCTACGCCTCAATGTATGCAGAGCCCGACGGTAATGACTATTGGTCAGCTAGAAGCACTATTCATCAGACAGAAACCTACATTAAAACATGCGTTCCTTGTATGTATATTGATAGTTTACTACAGACTAAGGAGGACGAACTTAAAAAATTACAAAATTAATGCAATGGGCGGTATTCGCCCTTTTTTTATTAATGAAACTTATATGTTTATTTTAATTTTAAAAAAAACTTCTTGCAATAAACACAAGAAGTCCCTCGTTTTGAAACCTTTTCCTCATACGGACTTCTGCCAAAAAGAGGTATCTCAAAATCCAAGATCGGATAGAAGATGTTTGGCTCAATGACAAGCACATCAGCTTTTTCTTTATCACAAGATTTTACTTGTGCGAACCTTTCTTTTGAAAGTGTCTTTTAAATATATAAATGTTCGCCGATTTCAAGATACTTTGTATTGCAAATTCACGGTAAAAACGTATCTTAAATATAACATTAATAAGATAACAAGATTATCTTATTTTTTATTTACTCAAAAATACACATGAAATTAGATGGAAAAAGTATCCAAGCAGCCATTATGTCGCTTGTTGATGATTATAAATTCGATCCCTATCAAGTTCTCGAAATTGTGAAATCAGGTATTAAATCTGGATTTAAAAAAGATTATCCTCAATACAAAAAATCTGAAATTATCGTAAATATCGAAAACGATGGTACGGTGACTATATATAGAGAACTTGAAGTTGCCAAAGACGTTGAAGATGTTGAACAACAAATTACGCTCGCTGAGGCTAAGAAGATTAGAAAAGATGTGACTATGGGAGAAAAACTATTGATTAACGTCACTCCTGAGACGCTTGAACTTTCCAGAATTGCTGCTCAATCTGCTGGACAAACCATCAAACAAAGTCTGAAGGCTATCGAAAGAGAAAGATTTTACGAGAAGTTTCAAAACAAACAAGGAGAATTATTGAAAGCAAGAGTCATCAGAGTACATGCTGATAGTGTCATCCTTGATATCGAAGGAACCGCCGTCGTATTGCAACCTGATGGGCAAATCCCAAATAGAATGTATGAACCAGGTGAAGAAATATTTGTCTTATTGAAACAAATATCAAAAGGCCAAGGTGGTATTGTCCTTGAAATCACCCAATCAACAACTGAATATATTGAAGCAATCCTCAGAAAAATAGTTCCAGAACTTGAAGAAGGTGTTGTGGCCATTGAAAAGATTGTAAGAATCCCTGGAAAGAGAACAAAAATTATTGTATATTCGAATGAAGAAAAAGTTGATCCTGTTGGTGTGATGGTGGGAAGCAAGGGAGATAGAATCAATACTGTGCTTTCCCTTCTCGATTGAGAAAAAATAGATTTTGTGGAAGATAGTGAAGATCCTATTCAATTAATTAAAAACTGCCTTAAACCAGCTCAAATTAACAACGTAGAAATCATTGATAATAAGGCTATTGTAACTATGGATGAAAGTCAAAAAGCACTTGCTATAGGAAAATGAGCTTCTAACGTGAAGTTAGCGACTCAGATTACGGGGTATCAGATAGAGATAAGATAGATTGACTACATATTGCAAAATGATTCATAAACAGTTGCCGAAAGGTTGCTGTTTTTTTATTTTTTTGTTTTTTATTGCTCTTGCTAGTTATAGCAATGAATTTTTTGCTCAAATTATTTGATTTATCAAATCTTCATAGAGTGAAAAAATCCTCAAAAAATTTGACAAAATATAAATATTATTTATAATATTAGTGTTTTGGTAATATGAATTTATTTAAATAACATTTACAATGAAAAAATTACTATCTATAATCACTTTTATTGTGTCTATTCTTTCTTTTAGTGTATATGCAACACAATTGACATGGGACGTTGTATCCAATGGAGCTACAATAAATGATGGTACTTGAACATGGAAGGTTTGAGTATTGACTTTTAATGATGGTGCTACAAGTGTTGTGTGGGCAACTGGTAGTGATGCAATGATTGGAAACTGATGAGCAGGTTGAGTGATAACTGTATCTGGAACTGTTATTCCAAACTCTATCTTGTTTTTGCCAGTATCCTCAAATTATACATTAAGTGGCGGTATGATTATGCTAAGTAATACAAGTACTATTATAACAGCTAGATGATCAACCACATCTCCAATAATAAATTCTGTCTTATCGTGAATAGGTTGATTAAGTAAAATGTGATCAGGGACATTGACTTTGGGTGGTACAAATACATATACATGAAACACAACAATTAGCGAAGGAAAAATTATAGCAAGTAGCAACTCCGCATTTGGTCTAACAGGAGATATTTATGTATCTTCATGAGCGATACTTGATATTTCATGACTTAACTTTTCTGGACAAGATAATATTTTTAGTCGTACAACTGTGGCAACTGGTGGTAGTATAATTTCATCTATCCAAACTATAAAATATGATTTTGCATCTGATACATTATGAGCAAGACCGGCAGATATACTTATTGATTTAAAATGAGATATGAAAGTCGGCTCGATTACTGGATTAAATTGAAAATGATCAACTGTTTCTTCATCAGGGGGTGCCTGGCCACCAATAGTTCCAATTACATTAACGAAATTTCCTGCTTCTACAGATTATTCTGTAATTTGGTTACAATCAAGTACAAACACAGGATATAAAAATGGAGTAACTCTGCGTGCTCAGCCTATAATAAACATTGCTGCAAATTCATGAGTAAGACAATGATATATCTTCCAGGTATCAAACTACACAAACCAATTAATGTTTGCTGTAGTTTCAAGTACATGATATAATATTACAGTTAAGAATCTTACTGGAGCGCTTCCCAATGTTCCTCGTCGATATAAAGCTACAGTAATATGAAATACACAAACCTTTTCATATTCAGATGTTTCTAATAAGTGACCATGGATAGTGGCTATACAGAAGACATTTTCTAATTATTCTTCTTGAGGATATACCCAATATACTGATGGATGGAATTATCAAAATTTAAATCTAGCATATATTGATGATATTACTATGCAATATATTACTTCAACTACTGTAGTTCCCGATAGACCCAATACTCCAAGTCTAGTAGGAATTGGATCAACATCAGCAACTTTTTCATTTTCTGGATATATATTATCTGGTGTGAATCAGTATACTCTTACAGCCAATCCATGAGCTATCACAACCACAGGAACAGGTAGTCCATTGACACTATCTGGACTTTCTCCATCTACAACATATGAATTTACCTTATCAGCTCAAAATTCTGTAGGATCATCTACAGGTTCAAATCCATATACAGGAACAACAACAGCATTAACAAATGCCAGTATAAACTATAGTACAACAGGAGCAACGAGTGGAAATGTGATTGCGACATTGACGTGATTAAGTGGAGCAACTATAACTAATAATGGTTGAAGTGCTGTATATACGTTTACATGAAATGGAAGTTTTACATTTACCTATACCCAGTGAGCATCTACGGGTAGTGCAGTAGCAATAGTAAGCTGGATCGATAAAACGTCTCCAACTGCAACAATAAATTACAGTACAACAGGAGCAACGAGTGGAAATGTAATTGCAACATTGACGTGATTTAGTAAATCAATTACCATTACAAATAATGGATGAAGCTCTGGTCATACATTTATAAATAACTGAAGTTTTACCTTTAATTTTGTGGATGCAGTAGGAAATACATGAAGTACTACAGCCATAGTGACTTGGATAAGCAATCCTATGTCATTAACGATTACAAGTCCTGTGCAGTATCAAGTCATTCAACGTGATAAATCTACCAATAAATGATCTATACAAATTATTGGTACGTATAGTTGATCTCTGTCTGGTATTGAAGCTAGTCGAAATAATGGAGGATTTGTAAATATATCTGCAGCTATGAATTGATGAATATTTACAGGTATCCTTACAAATCAAACAGGTGGTCAATGAACACTTATCATACGTACAACAAATAACACATGAGACATAGCAAGCCTATCTAATATAGGAATATGAGATATTTTTGTTGTAGCATGACAAAGTAATGCTGCTTGACGAGGTGCCAGAGCTCAATTATTTACTGGATCTAATGGTATTACAGCTACTTTGTTTGGCAATGATTATACATGGAAAGTATTAAGAGATCCTTATGATAGTAGTGTCAATCAAGTGGATACAGTCAGTCTTGATTCGTCGGCAAATGGATCGTTTGTTCCGCTTCTCGCAACTAAAATTATAGCTAGTCAACATATCCCAGTAGCATTTGTACCTACTGCAATGTGATGAACTAATATTAGTGTATGGCTACCATGAACAAATCATTTCGATAGAACTACTCTTTACGGTTCTATGGCATATAGAATTGCTCAAGTATGATGAAAAATAGCTGGGGTACTTTTTTTTCAATGAGAATCTGATGTAATGATGAAAAGATCAACATCATCTTATAAAACAGCATTAAATACAATCATAAATACTTTGCAATCAGATTTTTCAAGTACATGAACTATTAAATGGTTTATATGATCTATCGGTCCAGATAGTTATTCTGGAGATGCTCTAGATGCAATCCGTAAAGCGCAACAGGAAATATATTTAACAAATTCTTATGTATATCCTACAACTTCATTAACCTATGATATCAATATAGCCGATGAATGAGATGTAAATCTTCATTTTAGATCTGATGGTGATCTCGCTGCTTTTTCAGAAAGACGATGGAATGCAATATCAAAAGATTATTATGGATTATGAATAAACGCTTCGCCTAAAATCCTTTCTACATGAGCTGTATTATATACCAACAATAATTCACTTGTACTTACATTTGATACGCCGCTTGCGGAACAGGTTCCATCATCATATACAAACAATCTTGCATGAATTACTTATCTTACATGATCAGTTTCAGCATTTTGAATTAGTGGAGGAAATGTTTCTGTAGAATCAGTGTCTCTTTATTGAACAAATTCTGTAATTCTTTCTTTGAGTTGAGTAACTTCATGAGCAACTTTTTATATAAATTATGCAAATGCTAACTCTTGAGTAAATAAAGCTATATATAGTACTATAACTTATCAACCAGCATATCCTATTTATAGTATGCCAATTACTATTAGTAATAGTGAAGAAAATATTATAGATTTGCCTAGCTCTTCTTCTGAATCTGCTATGAACAACACACTTATATTTAATTGATATATCTATGGAACATGAAGTATAAAAGCGAACCTCAATACATTCCTAGTTTGAACAAAAAACATTAGAACCAGAGATAGTTTAGGTAAAATATTATCTGCAATCGTCATGCAATCTTCTTGAGCTACTAATAAGATTGAAGCTCAGATACCAGCTTGAGCAATAGTTAAAAATTCTAACAATGATATGTATACATGAATATTGGATACTCCTACAGCTATACCTCTTTGAAGTATATCATTGAGTAATTCCGTTTATGCAGCAAGCTTCGGATCTACAGGAGATACGATAAATTTTGAAGATACAAATAGTAATCCTATAAATATTACACTTAGATTACCTGCTCCAGGAAAAAACTTATGAGATCCTGTAAATATTTATTATTCAGAAAACAATTGAGTAACTTGGAATTTCCATACAAGTACTACAGTAACTCTTATTAATTGAGAACCATATGCTGAATTTACTACGACTCACTTCACCGATTTTGCTATCGTCCTTCCATGATGAGCATTTACCTGATCATTTGTCATCAACAATGATGCTGCTTCTACTACTTCTAATGCCGTAACACTTAACA
>CAZTFP010000018.1:0-27926 GCA_964613015.1 uncultured Candidatus Peribacteria bacterium
TTCTGCGTATCCTATCCACCATGACATAAATCCTGACGTTCTTTGTGCCTGATCTCATTTTGTTCTTATGACTAATTCAATAGGTGGTACATTCCCTAGGTCTAAACTATTGCTAATATCTTCTTCTGTAATTATTTTCAAATCTTTTTTTTCTTCTGCTAATTTTTTTATTCCTCTAAGAATCTCATCTCTTCCTCCGTAATTTATAGCGAACACAAAATATCTGTCTGTGTTGTATGTATTTCTTTCTTGCTTATCTACTAAATATTCTCTAAAGTCATTGGTGATACCTCAAAGATTCCCTATAACCTTGAAGTTGACCTTATGTTCTTTTAAAAATTCATCGAGATCTTCTTCTACGATTTTATACATAGTCATTAGGAAATCAAACTCCTCTTTGGGTCTTTTTTGACCGTTTTCTGTACTTAATCATCGTAGGGTAAATACTTTTACGTCGGTTTGAGTAAAGGTATGTATAATAAGTTCTATCGCTTTTTCGTATGATATCATGTATGCTTCAGCAACTGTTTTGTCGTTGGCTTTGGCTCGTGTCCTATTTCCGTCGGGTATAATAGCTACATGTTTTGGATATTGCATCTGTTATAAATAAGAATGAAAAACAACAAAAAAAAGTATTCCATAGAATCTGAGTAAATTGATATGTATTTGTTTAGAATATTCAAGGTAAAAAAATCTCTTTATTTATTATATACCAATTAGTCTTTTTGTAAATACTACTGCTCTATAAATCAAGTTGACCTAATCATTTATATAATTATAAGACAAGTGTTCTTTATCTTTCTTATTACTGATTATGAAAGAAAAACTTCATATTATTTCAACTCAGGACACTAAACACCTAGTTGACTCTATACTAGCTATACTTCATACAGATTTGCAGGATATCGATAATATCACCTATGAATGTGTAGAATATAAGGAGTTTGCAAATGGAGAGACTAAAATTGTTTTGGAACATTCTGTGCGTGGAAAACATGTGTATGTAATTTGAGATGTTAATGGTGATAAACATATAGGTGATTATACCATAAAATATAATGATAGATTTATACAAATTATGCTCTTGTTGCAATGTGCAAAAAATCATTGAGCTAAAACCATAAATGTTCTTCCCACTTGTTTTCCTTATGCAAGACAGGATAAACCTATCCAATGATGACTCAAAGAGAGAGTTTCTAGAGAACCATCCTCTGCACAGTTAATAGTAGATATTTTTCAAGATCTTTTACATACAGACTATTGTGTTACTATAGATGTTCATAATCCCGCAATAATCAACAATTCGAGGAAAACAAATTTTGTAAATCTTTATACGTGACGGTTCGTTCAACAAGTCATTAATGATCTTAAAAAAGATAATATTGTGATCTCTCCTATGGACGAATGATGACTCAAAAAGATTTCTTCTATTTCCAAAGATCTTGAGCTGGATTATCTTACCGTTTTAAAGAAAAGAGATTATTCTAAACCAAATATGGTAGAAGAAATCTTTGTGCATGGCAATGTGACAGAAAAAAACATTATTATCCATGACGATATCCTTGATACTTGAGGTAGTTTGATAAAACTTATAGAAGAGCTTTATAAAAAAATCCCTCAAAGTATAAATATTGCTATTACTCATGGGATGTTTAATAGGGATGCTATTAGTAAACTTACCACACTTTATAAGGATAAAAAATTTGAAACTATTTATGTTACCAATACTATTTATAGAGAAAATTATCCTGAATTTGTCAAAATAATTGATGTAGCTCCTATCTTTGCAGATGCTATAAAAAAGATTTTCATATGATGAAGTATCAATTATAATTATTGAGTCACTTTACCTAAAAATTAAATAATTTCCCCATAGAGCTTAAACGGTACTGCTTTGGTTATTCTTACTTTGGTAAACTCCCCTATTTTATAATTAGCTCCAAGCTCTAAGTTTCAAGATTCAAATTCTTTTTTGCTTTTTTGTGTTTTTTGTTTTTTGTTTTTGATTTTTGGTTGAATGATTATTTGTTTCATATTGTCGGCATATCATTCAATTACTCCTTTATCTATTTTATTGATAAGTACTTCTTTCGTCATTCAAATTTCTTTTTCGTTATTTTGACGTGAAATGTCTTTTAAAAGTTCATTGAGTCTATTTCGTCTGTCTCGTTTTACTGCACGTGATATGTTGTCAAGATAATTTTTTGCTGCCAATGTTCCTGGTCTAGAAGAATATATTCCGATATATACCATATCAAATCATCCGTACGTTACCAGATCTAATGTCTCCTGAAAATCTTCTTCTGTTTCATCACAGAATCCTACGATAATGTCTGTTGTAATACTAATTTTTCTTGTAAGTTTTTTGATGCTATCGATAAATTCTTTGGCTTGTTGGACGGTATACCCTCTAAACATTTTTTTTAAAATAGTATTTGATCCTGACTGTAAGGGTATATGGATATGCGGACAGAGTTTTTCTTCTTTTTCATGTAAGGTAATCAATTCTTTGCTGTAATATGTGGGATATGGTGATGTGTATCTCAATCGTTTAAGTCATTTAAGCTTTAAAATTTTTTTTACGATAGTAATAAATTCTGGATGTTTGTTTACGATTTGTCCAAGTAATACTATCTCTTCTGCGCCATTTTGTAGATGAATTTTTGCTTCATTGATAATCTGTTCTACGGGAAAGTATTTTTCTAATCCTCTAGCATATGGTACTATACAGTAAGCACAAAATTGGTTGCATCAGGTAGCAATAGGAATATATGCGGTTTTTTGGTGGCTATTCATAGATGTACTAATGTTTTCGGGAATGATTTTTTCATATTCGTTAATCATTTCTTGATCGTAAGAAAATGTGTATTTTAATTTTTTGAGCATCAAAGGAAGAAATCCCGTGTCGTCTATTCTTCGTATAAGTTCTATGTTTTTTCGTTTCTGAGTAAGATTATGAAAGATCGGATTGAATGCATTATTGATTGGAATGATTGCAGATGATTTGTCAGAAGATTGTAAATGATTAATTTCATCGGTTGTTATTCAGAGTATTTTCGGATTCCTATCTGTTATAGTTCATAAGAAATTTCCTACCTTCATTTTTCATTTTTCATTTTTCATTTTTCATTGTCTCATATTGTGTTGGATCATACATCAGGTTATTCGTACCTTTTGGTCTGGTCTGATTGTTTTGAGTTTTCCGGTTATTTTGTCTTCTGATTTTTGTTTTATGGAACAAGTATCAAAAATTATTATATCTGCGTCTTTACTATTTTCTGTGTAAGAAAATCAGCAGTTGATGAGTACTGCTTTTATTCTTGCACTATCTGCATAGTTCATTTGGCATCCAAAAATAAGTATGTGGAATTTCATTTTTACTATCGTTTTTATATAAAGGAACTTTAGCCTAGCGATTTGATGTTTTTAGTCAATAAAAAATGAAAACGTCTTGCATTTTATTAGAAAATAATTATCAGTTTTCCACTGAAAAAAATATATCATCATAAAAATCTTTACCAATGGAACATGAAGAACAATTAAGTGGTACATCAGATGTTAACCAAAAAAAACGTGTAAAAGTTTGTCCAATTGCTGTTGTTCAGCAACCGTTTCGAAATCGTTTGGTAGAAACGCATCCCAAAAATTTCCAAAGGGTTGGAATGCATCAAGGATGGGGGCATTAACTCCATCACATTATTATGAGACTACGTGTGTATTTGCACGTAGTTTTTTTACAAAAACTGATGTTGAAATTTTGGTGTTGAATGCTACATTTATCTTGAATACTATGTCGTGCCTTTTGATTTTGTATTTTTAATTCTGAATTATTATCCATGATTACCCTTATATTTATTCTTGTGCTTATATTCCTCTTTCCTCTCTTTTTCCCTTGATATTATGCCAGTGAATTGCTTATCAGTTTTTTGCCTTATATAGCTGTAATTAGTGGCGTTTTTGTCTGAATAACTTTTGTGTATTTCAGAAAAAGAATGAAACCTGGATATCGTTTTCCTCTTCGTCGTTATTTTCGAGGGATATCGTTTTTGGTCTTCTGCTTTCTATTTTTTTGGTATAGTAAACAGTTTAATCGTTTTTATATCCATGAACCATTTCCTCAGACAATAGCACAATCATGAAGTCTTACAATATTATTTGCCAATATTCATAAAGATAATACTGATTATACGGGGATAAAAAAAACTATTTCTGATAATGATCCTGATATACTCATGTTTGTGGAATTTGCTGATCATCATTATGATAATCTTAAAACATTTTTACAAACTAGATATCCCTATACCAATAGTACAACTCGATCAAAAAAATTTGTAGGTAGTATGGTATTTAGTAAATATCCATTACATAATAAAGCAGATGATTTTCCTCAATGAGCATGGAGATATGGACATTTTTCTCTACCTTATCATAATCAGGAAATTTATTTTTATCTTGTACATACTAGTTCTCCCGATAGTTATAGCCACTTTATCATGAGAAATCAACAACTTACAACTTTGATACATGATTACAAAAGCCATGAGTCTAATTGAAAACAGACTACTATCGTTATTTGAGATTTCAATGTGACGCCGTGGTCTCCCTATTATACTGCTTTATCTGCTACATTTTCTGGTGAACTTGTAGATCTAACTAAACGTGTTCCCTTTCTTTTTACTCGAGGATTTAAACCATTGCCTATTTTTCGAGCACATATTGATCATGTATGGACTAGTCTATCCCTTGACGTGCAATCGTTTAGAGTTATATCTATGCCAGGTTCTGACCATAAAGCCTTTCTGTTTACTGTACAACTTTAGTAGCTATTATCGGTAGGTAAACTTATCTACTAGAATTTGCAAAATCATAAAAAAACAGTATAATTAGTCTATAATTTATCTTGTTTACTCTTTATATATAATGATAAACAAAAAAGAAAAACCAATGGAAGACTGACAACTCTGATCTATTAAAAAGGATTTCTTTTTTGATATGGAAGAGGGAAAATCGGCAGATGTTCAAAAAGATCCAAAAAAACCTTTATGTTTGTTTAGTACAGATTCTCTTTCTTGATATTGATTAGACCTCGTTTTTGAACTTGTAAAAGAAGCATGATTTGATGGTATAGATCTTGCAATTTGGAAAAACTTTGATTCTCGAAAAATAGATTATGTAAAAAAACTTTCTGAAAATTATGGACTCCCTGTCAAAGTTATACAAACCTCTGATAATCTTAATGATAAAGAAATCAATAGAGCTATAGATTTATGTTATGAACTAGGTGCTGATACTATCACTATCAATGCTCCAAAATTTTTCAATTTTAAGGCATTTAGCTTTATTACTGATAATATATTGAAACGAAGAAAAGAACATAAGGGCATACATTTTTCTATTATCAATCCAGAAGATTCAAGTCTTTTTGCTTTACCAATACCAAAGTATCGTTTTAGTAATATGGTGGAAATTGTAAAAAGATATCTTTGTTATATTGGTTTGGATATTGCTAATCTCGATTCTGATTCTTTTGAAAGTGATTTCTTGAGAAAAATAAGAGATTTTCTTCCTTATCTTTCAGTTATTTATTTCTCTGATAAAAGTAGAATTTGAGAATGACATATCCTGCCTGGTGACTGAGTTTTGAAATTATCTATCTTCCTCAAAAAACTTAAAGAATATTGATATAATCGTTACCTTAGCACGAGAATAAAAATCTCTAAATCAGATCTCGCTGATTCAGATAAGGTAAAAATTATTCTTAAAAAATCTAGAAAATATCTTCAAGAAAATTATGACGAAGCAGAACTTGATTAGTAACTCTTTGTATAATATATACTTAAAAAAAGTCCACGTAGGTGGACTTTTTTATGCTTATTGTTTATTTATTGTTGGTTTGCTTTTGAAAATATAATAAAGCATCAAAAACGGAAACGCAAGTATTTTTCTGATGTTTGGTTTAATCCATAGAAATGCTGGATAGTCTTTAAAAATCATTTTAAGAAAACCACCAAACTTATTTGTCTCTTTGTGAGTATCAAAAGGGTAAATAACTAGATCTCGAAGAAACTTAAACATACACTTTACTACTAAATATAAAATATTTTATTAAGCATTAAGCGCTTCGTTTATTAAGATTGCCTTTTGCGATTATTAAGAATTTATGTATGTTATTAATTTTAATCCTTAACTCTTAATTTTTACTCCTTAATTTAGTTTTTTAGTGCGTATGTGGATTCTTTGTTTTCTTTTCTGTACCATCATTTTTAACTAATTTATCATAGAGTTTTTGTTCTACTGCCATATGTGCTGATTCGTTTCGATCTACATCAAGATTAAGTAATTGGGTGAATTTTTGCAAGATAAAGAATTTCTCTAAACTTTCTTCAGCTGCTTTGGTAATGTCTTCGAAAAATGCTTTTGATTTTTCGTCTCCCATTTTTTTGAAATATTCATCCATTTTTTCTTTTCATCCCAATCTTTCTTCAAGACTTTTCATTCTTGTTTTGAGTTCTTCATTTATTAATGTCTGAGGTATCATTACTTTCATGGCTTTATTTCTCAAATTTTGTAGTACTGCTTCTATTTTTTTGATAAGTTCTTGATCATATTTTTGGTGTTCTATAGAATCTTTAATATATCCGATAAGATCGTCTTGGCTTTCTAGTTTTGTATCATCTCAAAAAAGCTTTTTGAGCATATCAGGGGTCATATCTGGAAGTACTATTTTTTTGATATCTTTGATGATAAGTTTTATCTTTTCTGCTTTGATATCACTTTTTTTGTTATGTAATACTGCAGGAAGTTTACTTTCGTCGTGAGTAAGTTCTATAACTTCGTCTTTTTTCTTGTTGATAAATGTTTTGGGGAAAAATGGATCTTCAGCAAATTCTTGTTCACCGATATAGGTGTGTCCTGTGTGTATTACTTTTCCTTCTTTATCCAGATATTCAAGCGCAATTTTGGAAATTGTATCAAGTTCTATAGTATCTGCGTCTTGATAATCAGCATATTGTTTTTTGATATTCATGAGTGTTCCTTCAATTTCTTCTTCAGTAGCAGTATTGTCTATAGGTGTACAAGATTGTTTCTCTCGGTCTGTATTTACTACCTCTACTTCTGGGAAGATATCAAGTTTGAGATTCATAATAGTATTACCATCCTTTTGTTCTTGTTTGAGGTCGTATGGTTCACCGATGAGTTTGATGTCTGGTTGCTCTTTTAATAGTTCTTGAAGTCCTATATTGATAAGTTTTTCGTATGCACCAATATCAATATATTCTGGTTTGATGTTTTTTTCTACCATATCAAGTGGTGCTGAACCCTTTCTAAATCCAGGTGCTTCATAGTCTTTTTGAAATTCTTTGAGCATAATGAGTTTTGCATCTTCAAATTCTTTTGCTGTAATGGTGAGTTGGATGTCGTAGTTTGCATGTGCTCATTTTTTTACTTGTTTTTCCATTGTATACGTGAAGGTATAAAAAAAATTGACGTATAGGTAATATGGAAAATGCGTAAGATTTCAAGATAAAGAAAACAATATACGTTATTTTGTATCTATATATCTATTTTTTTATATTCAAGAAAGTTGTCTTGAGATGGTTCACTATCTTTTCCAAATCTTGTTTTTTATGGTTTTGTGTTTACTACATTTAAATTGCTTCATGGAACCGTATAGAAATCTGCTAATAACCCACTACATCATTCTATTCATTGACCTACTTGTACAATAGAATCACAGCTTTGTGATGTTTCTCAGTAATTGTATCATGGACATACTCGATGTAAATAGTATAAATTTCACTCTGTGTTCCCATTTGGTATTACTTGGCATGCAGCGTTTCCACGTGGACTTGTTGCTGGTAATCATCGAGTATATTTATCTTCTGGATAAGTATCGACTGATGCTTGGTCAGATAAATAGCATTTTAATAGATATCCACTATTTTCATTTGCTGCCGCTATTTGGTCTGGAGTAAATCTTCGAGCTGAAATTCAAAAAGTGTTTGAACGTACGTCCATATCGTATGCACAAGCTCAATTTATTTTTTTGTGTGCATAACATGAAGACGCAATTATTTTATCGTTTTTTTCACAATCTCGTGTTCGATATCAGTATCATTGTTCTGGTAATAGTATAGTTAATTGTAAACTCATCAAATTTCTTAAAAACTTTATATACAGACCACTATTATACATTACCATATTTTTTCCACTATCTACCATTGTATACGGAAAAGGAGATTCTGTGCTTAAAGAATTCCATAAGAGTGCAGCATGTGTTCTTCCTTTTCATGGTCATACATCTACAATTGTTGAAGAATGACCACTAAAATTGATTGCCGTATATCATTGTGCACATAGTCATTGATCTAAGTTACTTATACTTGTTTCATCACTCTTATGTATTTTCCCACAAGCATATTCTCAGTTTTCATATACATTCACGTTTGTGGAACAACTAATTCATACTCAATCATTGGATGCTAATGTTATGATATATTCACCCGTCATGTCGTATTGATTGTTTATTTCAAATCCTGTTTGTAGTTTGAATTCTGAATATTGTTGTGTTGTTTCTGATCCATCTGGTAATGTTGTTTTTATTGTATAATTTGCTCGAGGACTAATTTGTCATGTAAGTTTTGCTGCTCAGTTTCATCATGTAAATATTGATGGAGACGCAAATATACTACAATCTGGTGTATTATAGGTACAAGCTATTCCACATTTTCCTGTTAAAGAATTTGATGATCAAAGATCACATTCTTCATAGTTTCCACTATCATTTGGGCTTTGTACTATTCAGTCACCACAGTATTTTGATTCTCTAGTCGCGTCTATTGTTGTTGTTCATTCTGCAGTACAAGTGGTAGTTAAATCTAGATTATATTTATTTTTTGCTACTAACGTAGGATGATAGGATCAAGCAATTGTGTATATTGTGGAGACTCATGAAAATGATGATTGATTATTTATTCCATATCCATTATCAAAGTTTAGTGTGTATACTACTCGACCTGTAGATGATCATCAAAAAGTTACCTGTAATGGTAAAGTTCATGATGTTGGTGTAAGTGTAAAAGTACACGCAGGAGGGGTTGCTCGTTGACAACTAAGACTACATCAATCTGCACCATCACATTGTTCTCAATTTTCTACGATTCAATTTCAACAATAGTGATTTACGGTAATACTTGTTGTTGTTCATCCTGCGTAACATCCTGTTTGTATACTTAGATTGTACTTATTTTTTACGAGTAATGTCGGTATAAAACTTCCTACTGATTGATAGGTATATTGTTGTCCTGAAAATGATGAAAGATCATATACACTATATCAGTTTCCGAAGATTAAAGTATATAGTGCTCGACCTGTAGATGATCAGCTAAACGTTACTTGTAGTGGCGTGGTTCATGATGTCGGTGTAAATGTGAAATTACATGTAGGTACTTCTCGTTGACAGGTAGAACTACATCAATCTCCATTATTAGTATTGGAATCATCACATTGTTCTGGAGTAGTAATTGTTCCATCTCCACATCTAGCTGGTAATCATATACATGTTCATCATAGAGTAATCCAATTGGATCCATCGCATCATTGAAAACAGTTGGGAATATATTTTATTGTGCCACTATTTGTTGAATCGCAAACTAATCATGATAGGTTTCCAACCTGTATCGTAGAAAATATCTGAGTTCTTCAGTCTGATAAAATATGTAATCATTGAGCAAATCAGTTATATGTTATTCGGTATCCGCTCATTATCAGGTTTTCTGTGGCTGTATGATTTCATAGGTTATCTCCTGTTCATGATCATACTCAAGCTGGTCCCGTTGCTCCTTGTGCTCAAGTAATTCCTTGTGCTCAAGTAACTCATTGTGCTCAAGTAATTCATTGTATTCATTGAGGTCATTCTGGTCATTGTGGTCAACTAAGTGCAAATCAACTAATATAATTATATACATTACCACTTGTTATAGGTATTATTGTACCTTTGGAATCAGTTCCTAGAACTACTTTATTGGGTAAATTATCTATCCTCACATTACCACCGTTTATTTCTAGTTTTTCTTGTGGATTATTTGTATTTATGCCAATATATCATGACGGACTTATACTAAAAAATTGAGGTAAACTTGGTATGCCAATATAAAAAACATCTGGATTAGAATCAGCTCACATAGTCCAAGTTCTTTCAGGGTTTTTAAGATAGAGATTCGCTGCCATTCCTGCCGCTTTTTCCTCTATATATACATCAGTAGAACCTGAATTTACGATATGTAATTTACCTATTGGAGTATCTGTTCCGATACCAACATTTCCATTTTGTTGGTCATAAATATTATTCCCTCTTATTGTCCAATCTTTATCTTCTGTTATTGTTGATCAACCTGCTCATGATACTACGAGATTATTACTATATACAGAAATAAGATTTCCATTATCATCTATTCATAATACCCTTCATGCAAAGGTGTCTAATGGTGTGAATAATGTAGGATTAATATATGTTTCTCAATTGCCGGAATAATTAAAATCAAAGAATTTGGTTCCATTTTCTGTTCATCCACTAGTAATACTTACTCTCCCTATCGTTTGCCATGCATTATTTATATCTGAAGAAATATTCACTTGTGCTAGCGTAATTACCGATATAAATCCTACCACTATCGTCAAAAACAAAAGCACCAAATTTCTTGCTGCTACTGCGTTTGATCTTGGTTTATGAATTTTAAACATTTTACTCATTTTAGAGACTAAATATTAAAGACATCAAGCCCTATTTTCTTTTACATGTTTTGGACTTCTAGTTTGTCGTCTAATTATACTCACAAACCCAAAAAAATGCAAATTTTTGAAAAGAAATGTATACGTAAATTTTGAGATAAAATTCAAATAAATTTACTGTATATAGTATTTTAGTATATTCTTTATTTTTTGGACGATGATAAAGCACATTGCACTTGATATTCGCCTATATATTTATACTATCATCTGCACGTTTTTACGTTATTTTTTAATCTATGCCAAAATCATCAACTAAACCACTTGGAAAAAAATCTGTACAAGCACCAGTAAAAAAACAAGCAATAAAAGCACATGCAGATCCAAAAATTAAATTGTCTAAAGTACAATCACCTTCTAAAATACAAGACGATAAAAATTTTGTTGTAAAAGAAAAAGATGTTACAACAAAAGTACTCAAAGCTGATGAACTTATGGGTGAATGAGGATGATTTTTATCATGATTATGATTTAAAAAAGAGGAAAAAACAATTAAACAAAAAGAAGAGGAACAACGTAAAGAGGAAGAACAACAAGAAAGCATTATTCTTGAAAAACCTAGACGTGCATCATTTTCATTTGATAAAGTTGAACAAACAACAACCCATATAGTTGGCAGAAGAGATGACTCATTTGTTGCTAGACCGGTTAGTAAACCAATAATTAGGCCAGTAAGTGCTCCTATAACGAGTTCACCAGCTAGGCCAAGAAATACAACTCCTCAGCATTGAGGTAAACAATTTCCGGCAAGACCATGATATCAATGATCTAAGCCTCAATATGGTACTAATCAACAACATAGGCCGTTCAATAGGCCATCTTTTCAACAGGTTAAACCACCTCTAGCTCAGCCTGTTAGACTTGCTCCGAAAATCCATAAAATTGCTACTACTTCTGCCAATCTTGTCAAAAAAATAGAAGTATATATCAACGATAAAATAACGGTAAAAGAATTCTCTGAAAAAATGTGAGTACCGTTACCAGAACTTATGAAAAAATTGATTCAAAATAAGATTATGACCTCTATTACGGCTTCCTTGGATTTTGATACTGCAGCATTGATTGCATCAGAATTTAATATTCTTGTGAAAAAACATGATAATAAAGTAGATGTTCAGACATTTATGAGCTGAGATCTACAAGCTATTCTCGATATGGATAAGGATGCTGAATATTTACTTCCAAGACCACCTATTGTTACGGTTATGGGACATGTAGATCATGGAAAAACATCTTTACTTGATTATCTCAGAAAGACTGTCGTGGCTGAAGGTGAAGCATGAGGAATAACCCAATCTATCTGAGCCTCTGTTGTGGAATATAATGGTAAAAAAATATGTTTCATAGATACTCCGGGACATGAACTCTTTACTAGTCTTAGAGCAAGATGAGCTAAACTCACTAATATAGCAATTATTGTTGTTGCTGCTGATGATAGTGTGATGCCACAAACTATTGAATCAATCTGACATGCAAAAGAATCTGGTGTGCCTATTATTATTGCTATTACCAAGATTGATAAACCAGGAAAAAATCTTGAAAATATTAAACAGGATCTTGCAAAATATGGACTTATTCCAGAAGATCGGTGAGGTGATACTCCTATTATTGGTATTTCATCAAAAACATGACAAGGGATACCAGAACTTCTCGAAGCGGTTCTTCTCCAGACAGAAATGCTTGATCTTAAATACAATCCCAATAGATCAGCAGTATGAGTTATTGTAGATGCTCACAAAGATCCAAAACAATGAGTAGTGTCTACTATTATCGTGATGACAGGAACACTTAAAATTTGAGATACTATTGTTGCCTATAATACTACGGGAAAAATAAGAAGAATGCAAAATCGAAAATGACAAACCATTACTACTGCTACGTGATGAGATCCTATACAAGTCCTTGGTATAACAGATTTACCTGATCCAGGACGTATTGTAGAAGTCGTAAAAAATGAAAAGGAGGCACATGAAAAAATATCACTTATTCAAGAACAAGTAAATAAAACTGCTGGTGATTCTGTGGTAAAACAATTTATATCACAAATACAGGCCAATGTTTTCTGAGCAGAACTTAAACTTATTTTGAAATCTGATGGCTCAAGTAGTTTGGAAGCACTCCAACAAGCAGTAGCTGCAATTCAGTTACCCAAAAATGTAACTATGAGGGTTATCCAAGCAAGTGTAGGACATTTTACTGAATCTGATCTTTCTCTTGCACAAGCATCATGAGCATTGCTTTTGTGATTCAATATTTCTATGAATGCAATCTTAAAAAAGAAAGCTGATTCTATGAAAATAGAAATGAAAAATTTTGATATTATCTATGAACTTGTTGATTACTTAGATAAATTGCTTCTTGGAATGGTCGAAATTGAACAACATGAGGTTATGTTTGCCAAACTTGAAGTACTTTGAATCTTCTTTACCAAAAACAAAGATATGACCGTTTGAGGGAAGGTTATCTTTGGAAAACTTCATGGTAAACCAAAATTCACAGTATTGAGGGGTGAAGATATTCTTTGTACCGGTAATGTAGTCTCTCTTCATAAAAACAAAGATGAAGTTAAAGAAGTCGGTGAAGGAGATCAATGTGGAATCAAAGTAACTACCGGTAAGAAAATAGAAATTTGAGATGTTATAGAATTCTTTGAAATGCAAGATAAACCAGATTAATTACCTTCTTATATATCCAATGAAATTAATCGTATGACTTGGTAATCCAGGTAAAGAATATGCTAAAACAAGACACAATATCTGATTTATGATTATTGATGATTTTGTTGATCGTGAAAAACTAGGAACACGAACATATGATAATAAACGAAAATGAGAAATGTTTGAATCGAATATTGACACTCAGAAACTATTCTTTTTAAAACCTTTGGAGTTTATGAATCTTTCATGATGAGCTGTTGGCGCATTAGCAACCTTCTATAAGATAGAACCCAAAGATATTTTAATCATTCACGATGATATCGATTTAGTCGTAGGAAAAATTCAGTTGAAATTATGATGAAGTAGCGCTGGTCATAACTGATTGAAAAGCATTATAGAAAAACTCTGAACCAAGGATTTTTGGAGACTTAGAATCGGTGTTGATAGACCAACTAATCAGAATCATGTTGCTGATTATGTCCTCACTTCTTTTAAAATGGAAGAAAAAAATCTTATCGATGATAAGATCAATGATATAGAACAATATATACATGATTTTCTGGAAAAATAATGTTGTGTATTATTGTGCTGCTTTATTGAGGAAGTCATTGAGTGGTTTAAGTACTTTGAATACTGATATACAATATTCTATAAATCCTTCTTGAAGGATTTTTTTGTCTGATACGTTGTGTCCTATAAAGAATGATTTCATTTTAAGAAACTTACCTGCTTTGTGTTCTTTATCAAATCATCTTGGTACTTTTTGTAATTCCTCTCATTGGAGTGAACCGAATATTTTCTTGAATTCTGGTGTACTGATTATTTTTTCTAGTTTTTTGTAATTTTTGGCAATATAGAACCTTACTCTTTGTAATGTTGGTGTCGGTGGCATATACATCCCTCATCCAATAAAAGATTCTCCTGGCTGTATATGTACGTAATAGCCTGCTCCGTTTCCGTGTTTACCTTCTTCACGGATAATGACTCAGAAATTTGTTTTGTAAGGTGACTTGTCTTTGGTAAAGCGAATATCTTTGTTGAAACGAAATGTTGCATCTTTTACGGGCAAATTTCAGATACTATTATCTATTTCACTTGATTTTTTTATTAGCTGCTTGGAAAAATCCAAAAAATTATCTCTGACCATATAATAGAGATCCCTGTTCTTATTCATCCATTCTAGATTGTTGTTTTCTTTGACTGCATTGAGAAATGCGAGCGTGATAGGAGTGATCATTATTTGATAAATTCATGTTGAGATAAAAACCATGCTGGAGTTGATGGTAACACTACTTTTAAATTATTTCCTTCTACCCGATATCGTTTTCCTTTGTTAAATAGAAAACAATCTCATGGTTTGACTTCATAATCTCCTGTCTCATCGTGAATGACTCATTCACCTGAAATTACATAATACATATCTTCACACTCATGATCGATTGCTTTTCCAGTTGTTGGATATCTTCCGTTAATATGTGCAATAGCCAATCATAAATCTTTATTGGAAAAATCATATTCCCATACTGTGCAAAATGGACTATTTTCTTCTTTACGGGAATTTTCTTCTTTTATAAGCATAAGCACTCTATTAATGTTTAAAAGATTACTCTTACCATTGAAATTTTGAATGAAATCAATATATACATTAAAAAATAAAAATCAATCATGAAAAATAAAAATAATATAATAACTCCAGAGGAAACGTTGGGTCAGATAGCTGTATATAGTGCTATGTTGACGACTAAAATTAGTCAGACCAATGGGGACACCGAAGAACAAAGATTCGTTAATTATTTCAAGGCGTTAAGTATACGTCTTCAGTACGATGATTCTATCGAGAAACGTATTCTAAGTATTATTCTTATGTATATGGATAAGGTTATACAAAATATCAACCAGAATGATCCATTACATCCAGAACAGCTTAGAATTTCTTTGCTTCCTCGTATTACCAAGAACACTTTAATCGTATTTGTTGTATGCAAAAAAAGTTTACGCAAATTTTCTGTGTATATTGCTGATGATACGTTACGTAAAATCGATTTGGATGAAGAACTTGAAGGTGGATATTTCTCTGAATTATTTACCATGGATAAGGAACAACTCCTGGATGAATATATCCGATTGATAGATGTATTATAACTGGGCGTTTTCGCCCTTTTTTTAAAATAAACTTTGTGTTTTTGGTTTGATTCATTCACTGAGAATTTTCTTTAGAAATGAAAATTCTTGGGTAATATTGTCCCATCATTCATAGATCGTAATTCAAAGTTCTTGTGCTTTAACTTTTTTGCTTCCTGCTTTGTTCCCAATGAGCATAAAATCTGTTGTTTTTCCTGGTTGTTCGTGAAATAAGTAGCCCTGTTGTTGAAAATATTCGGCGATTTTTTCTCTTGGAAGGTCAAATGATCAGGTGATTGAAAAGCTGCCCTTGGCATCGCTCGCTTTGAGAATATCTGAATATTTCTTTGGGTCCATATTTACTCCATAACCCTTTAATTGCTCAAGAAGGTCTAAATTATCCTTAGCCGTAAAAAATTTTGTTAGATTTTCTACTGTCTTTTCACCTATTCAGTAAATGGAACGAAGAAATTCTTCATTTGTCAATTCGCTCATGAAATCTTGGCTTTGTAATTGCTCAGAAATATCTTGGGCTATCTTTTTACCTATATGTGGTATTCATAGTCCATTTAATAATCTTCGTAAAGCTTTATGTTTTGAATCCTCTACTCCCTTTCCCATTTCAGCGACTTTTTTGTCTCCTATACCTGGAAATTTGGTTAATATTATTTGGATGTTGGTTTCACTAAGCTTATAAATATCAGCCACAGTTTCTATAATTTTATTATCTACCAAAAGATCAACCACACTTTCTCCTATACCCTGGATATCCATACAATTTTTACTTACGAAATGTTGTATTTGTTGTTTGGTTTTTTCGGGACAATGCGCATTGGTACAGTAATAATGCATATCGATATTGGTAACGGTTTCGTGACATGAAGGACATGTTTTTGGCGAATGGATCTTTGATTCTTTTCCTGTTCTGCGGTCAGTAATTACGCTTACAATATACGGAATAACTTCACCACTTCTTTGTAATCGAATCCAATCATATAGATGAATGTCTTTATCTTTGATAAAATCAAAATTATGTAAACTGACTCTTTGTAGTTTTGCTCCACTTAATTGTACGGGTTCGAGATTGGCAACTGGTGTAATGATTCCCGTTCTTCCAACTTGGAAATCTACTGAAAGTACTTGGGTTGCTGCAAGTTGTGCAGGAAATTTATACGCTACTGCTCGTCTTGGATGATGCTCTGTAGATCAAATAATCTTACGTTGGTGTTCGTCTTTTATTTTAATCACTAATCCGTCAAACTCAATATCTTGTTGTTCTAAATATTTTTTTGTTTCTGTATTTTCGCAAAGATCAATAACTTCTTGGATATTTTTTCTATCTTCTGCTCGTGGAAATACTGGAAATCATAATTTTTCCAAATTGTTTTGTCTTCAAGCTTCAAGCTTCAAGCTTCAGGCTAATACATCATATACATAACAGACCAATCCTCTTTTTGTTACCTCTTTGGGATCTAATAATTTAATACTTCCTGCAGCAGCATTTCTTGTATTGGAAAATGGAATTTCTCAATCATCTTCTCTTTCTTTATTGATATCTTTTAATACGGATTTTGGCATAAGTATTTCTCATCTTACCTGAATATCTAGGGGAAACTGTAATTTTCTAGGAATGTTTTTTATTGTTCTTACATTCTCTGTTACATCTTCTCACACTAGACCATCCCCACGAGTAATTGCTTGAGCGAATATTCATTTCTTATAAATAAGCTCTACACTTAATCCGTCAAATTTTGGCTCTATATGATAAGAAATTTCTCTTGTATATTTAAAATATTTTATGACTTCTTTTGTGAAATCTGTAACTTCTTTGCTTTTCTCCGCCTCATCTAAACTCATAATTTCCATAGATTGTCCTTCGTGAATAGTGAGTTTTGATGTATCTATATCTGTAATATAAAATATCTTAAAATACTTATCTTTTGTTATCAGACTTTCAATATTTCCTATTTCTGTTATGTTTTTTTCTTCTATTTTGTATTCTAATTCTTCTTGAAATTCTCTGATTATTGCTTCTTTGTGTGTTTCGTTCTCTTCTGTTCATCAGCCAAATAACGCTATTTTTCACGGTTGCTTTGGAGTATTGTTATCTCTTTTTTGAAAAAGATATTTCCCCACTTTAGTTTTTATAATAATGCCTGTACCACATACAAAATTATCCTTGTCAGAATTTTTAACTTTATTGTTTTTTTCCAGATTTTTCTGAACTCTTATCTCTCGTTCTTCTAGGTCTTTAGCATTATAGGTGTTTTCTAATGAGAGTAATTTGGTGTCATGGTTTGCTTGATTGAATCATTCGCTTATTTGTCCTATTAATGATTGTGTAGGACTATTTGATGTGATAATTTGAGGAAAATGTTCTTCTATCTTTTTTAGATAATCGAAGATCTCATCGTATTCTTTGTCAGATATAATGGATTTATTTTCAATATAATATAAATGATTATGATCTACAAGACAATCAATCAGTTGAATATAAAAGTTATGAATATCTCTTTCAGAAAGATTTTCTTGATTTGGATGTTGTTTGATAAATGATTGAATACCCTTTGTTTGTTCGCTTATATTCATTCGCTTATATTTTTTTAAAAGACTTAACTTTTGTATATAACTTATTGTATGCTTGTCGTTAGGGTTTACTTTGACTCAATTTGTATTCTGACGCATAAGATACTATTGATTATCAGACTTGGTTTTGGGCTTATCATTTGATTTTTTTATTTAGATTTATTTATTATTTTCCTTTAAATACTACTCAAAAGGTAGCTAAAACAATGTATATATCTAAGAAGAGTGATCGATTCTGAATATAATAGAGATCAAGTTTTGCTTCTTCTTCAAAGTCCAAACTATCTCTTCCAAATACTTGAGCATATCAGGTAATTCATGGCTTTATGGATAATAATCTCTTTTGTCGTGATTCATAATTTTTTACTTCGCTTGGTAAATGTGGTCTTGGTCATACCAGAGACATCGTTCATCGGAATATACAAAATAGCTGAGGAAGTTCATCGAGTGATGTTTTTCTCAAAAATCTTCCTACTCTCGTAACTCTTGGATCGTTGTGTATTTTTGGTAGTACTCATTGTCTCACATTAGCATCAGATGCGATAAGTTTTTGATATAATTCATCAGCTTCTTTGCCACCATATCATACACTCATGTGTGTATACATGCTACGAAATTTGAGAAAATTGAATAACTTACCATATCTTCCTACTCTTTGAGATCTATAGAGCATTGGTCCACGAGAATCTATTTTGATTATACACCCGATAATAATCATAAATGGTAATGCTATAATAATTAACAATCATGATACAAAAAGATCGGCCAGTTTCTTGAGTATAATTGATCGGCCATCAAGTTTAGAATGTTTATATTCTAATGCTATAATGTTATCAATATTTTCTGGTGAATACACCACATCTTCTAGGAAAAATCATTCACTTATATGATAGAATCTTGTATTATCACTAAATCTCACTTTTTCAAAAAGTTCTTGTAACACTTCTTTTTCAAAACTTCCTACAGCTACCACTATGAAATATGCAGCTATATTTATATCTTTAATTTCTTTGTGGGTTATGAATTCTGTTTTAAATGAAAATCAGTTTTTTATTTTTTCTATGGCTTTATAGCTTTCCAAGGTATCACTTCAGACAATAAGTATTTTATTGTCTCCATCTCTATGTCTTCTCGCTTCTAGATAATTTCGTATTTGATCGAATAGAAATAGTCCCATAAAACTTACGCAAGCACCCACAACGATGATAAATCTTGAAATTCAGAAGAAAAAGACAAATCACTGTCCGAAATATGATATGAATGTAATGATAATAACCCAGTAGATCCATGTTTTCGTAAACGTCTGAAAATACCTCTGAATGGGTTTGTGGAGTTCATATAGATTTTCTATAATACCTATAACCACGAAAGCAAATGCAGCAATAATACTAAAAGCCATATTTTCCTGATAATTGATTATTGGTATTCTGAGCTGTACGCCAGGTATTAAATCAGTAAATAGGCGGATTCTATACATAACATAAAATACTATGATAATTATCCCAATATGAATTATTGGTCTCAATAAACGTAATACTACATTATACTTTCTATTCATAGGACAAGATACAGAAAATAAAATTATTGTTCTGTTTTTGCTATTTTATTAATATATTTTACAATATCTTTTATTTGCTGTTCAAATTTCCCTTTTGCTGGTACACCAAATCCTGCTGCTAACTTATGACCACCACCTCAAAGATGTTTAGCTATTTTATTACAATCTATTTTGATTTTATTTTTTCCTTCTGGATTTTTTGCTCTGAGTGATCATTTGATATACTCCCCCATTTTTCTTATCAAAAGTACTATTTGTGGTCCATCAATATTTTGTATGATGTGTAAGCCATATGATGCCTCTTCTGGATCAATATTATATTTTTTAAGTTCTTCCTCATCATAATAAGTATAAAGTAATTCATCTTTTTGATCAATTCTATTGAGTAATAACTGAAGAAATTTTATTGAGTTGAGTGATTTTTTGCGAATGAGATTATCTACCACGAAATCTTTGTCAGCACCAAGTTTAAAAAGTTTTATTGCATTAGTAAATGTTCTTATGTGGTCGTCACCAAAAAGAAAGTTTCCTGAATCAGATGTTATGCCTAGATAAAAATAGGTAGCAATATCCTTATCATAAAGATGTGGCCACCATTTATATGTCTGTTCAAAAAGTATTTCACAAGTACTTATGCTTTTCGTGTCTTTTATAATTATACCTTGATCTATCCCATTGTCAATATGATGATCAAAAACTATAAGTGGATTTTCTTTAAAATAATTAGAATTTTGTATGTTTAAAGTCCCCATGCGATTGATTCATGTAAAATCGACGAAGATGAGAAGATCGTATTTTTTGTAGTCAAAACGTGATTTGAGTCTCTTTATGTTTTTTATGAAATTAAATACTTTGCTTGGCTTATTAGGTACAAAATATTTTATGGTTTTTTTTTGCTTTTCTAATAATCTTCATAAGCCTAGCATGGCGCCTATACAATCTCCATCAGGACTCATATGTCCAAAAAGTGCTATATTTTTCGCATTTTCTATCATGTGTTTTGCTATCAGAGTGTTTTTATGCATAATTATTATTTGTCAAGTAAAATGCGTATTTTATTAATTCCATCTTCGTTGAGTGAGAATATTCTATCATTTATTGTGATTTCTTGGTCCCCTATGTGTGTTTGTACTATAGTTATTATCTCGTTTATCTTCTGTGCACTATCGGGTAAGCTATATATTGTTTTTTGATGAGGTGATGTAGGCAGTATTTCTTCTCTAGCTGTTTCTCTTTTGTTTTCTAGAACAGTTGTTTTATCGTCTATTGGTACTGATTGTCATCTTAATGCTTTTGCTTTTACTACTGTTATTTCTTGATCGTATTTACTTCATGCTTGTCTAATCAATTGTTCACGAGATACTTTTACTATTTTTTCTATACTGATTGATCTTCCTTTGAATCCTGTAATTACTAAAATATCAAATTTTTTAAAATCCAAAACCTCTCTTACAAAAATTTCTGTAGTCCCTGATATATCTTCTATCTGAATAAAAAATCATTTCTTTTTCGCTCTTTGGATATTTTTTATGTATCCTACGATGACTAAACTTCAAAAATTCTCTTTTTCTTTGAATTGTGAAATGAAATTATATCTTTTGATGTACGTATATAATCAGTCTAATGGATTACCCGATACAAAAACCTTGAACACCTCATATTCCAACATCAATCTTTCCATCATGGTCGTTGTTGGTCATGGTTTGAATGTTATTTTTGTACTCATTTCCATCATACCAAAGAGTCCACCTCCTGCATCCTTAGATTTTTTTGCCCATTCTAAGATAGTTTCACTATTTGCTAATAATACTCCACGATCACCAAAATTGTCAAATGCTCATGATTTTATCAATCACTCTGTAGATTTTTTATTTATTATACTTGTACATCTTTTGATAAAATCTTCTAAAGTTTGGTATATACCGTTATTTTCTCTTTCTTTTTGTATTACCTCTCCTATTTCTAATCATAATCATTTAATACAAAAAAATCATAATCTGATTTCATTTCCTATTGCTGCTACATGATTGAATGAATGATTGATGTTAGGTGGTAATACTGGTATTCATTGATTCTGTGCTTCATAGATATATATACTCAATTCGTCTGTATCTTCTTCTACTGATCTTATCAAAGACGCATAAAATTCTACAGGATAATATGCTTTGAGATATGCAGTTTGATATGCAATCATTGCATAACAAACAGAATGTGATTTATTGAAAGAATAGGCTGCTGCTGGTTCTATCATTTTTTCATACACATAGATTGCTGTTTCCTTTTTGTAATTTCTATATTCTTTTGATTTTTTAACAAAATCTTTTTTTATTTGTTCAATTATTTCTTTCTTTTTTTTACCGACTCATCTTCTTAATAAATCAGCTTCTGCTAAAGAGAATCCTGCCATAGATTGTACCAAAAACATTAACTGTTCTTGATAAACAGCAATTCCATACGTAAGATTCATGATTGGAGAAAGATCTTCAACAAGTTTCATGTTTTCATTATCCATTTCTTCTTCGCTATATTTTTCTATGAGTAGGTTTTTTAGCTCATTACTCATATATTCTATCGGTTCTTCTCAGTTTTTTCTTGCGATGTAATTGGGAATAAATTCCATCGGTCATGGACGATACAATGCATTCATAGCTACCAAATCGTTTATTGAATCTGCTTTTAATTTTATCAAAAACTTTCTCATTCCACTTGATTCAAATTGGAATATCCCTGTTGTATTACCTACTTGGAATACTTTCTGGAAGGTAAACGGATCTTCTAATGGTGGTTGAAATGATGTATCTTCAAAAAAACGTGTAAACATTTCTGGAAGTGGTATATTTTCTTTTTCGTGTCTTTTTTGAATAATTTTGATACAGTTTTTGATGACTGATAGATTTCTAAGACCCAAAAAATCCATCTTTAATAATCATATAGTTTCTAGTGTCGGTCAGTCATATTGGCTCACAATAGTGGTATTATTTACATATTGTACTGGTGAATATTTAGTTATTTTGTCTGGTGCAATAATAATCCCACATGCATGCATACCAAGTTGTCTCATGTTTCCTTGGAGTTTCTCTGATAATTCTGCTGCTTGTTGTACTTTTACGTCTCATTCATAGAGTGCTTTGAGTTCTTCTGTGACGTCTGGTGATTGTACTGCTTGGAGTAAAGACATTTTATCTGGCATCAATCAAGAAATTTGATTAGATTTTTCAAATGGGACACCAAGCACTCTTGCAACATCTTTGAATGCTGCTTTACTTGCCATCTGCATATATGTTCATATAGAACTTACCTGATCTTGTCAGTATTTTTCTGTCACATATTGAATGACTTTTTCTCTCTGTACATCTTCAAAATCAATATCAAAATCTGGCATTGATATACGTGCAGGATTGAGAAATCTCTCAAACAATAATCCAAATTGTAATGGATCTATATCAGTAATTCTTATTACCCAAGCCAAAATTGATCATGCTCATGATCATCTTCATGGACCAACAACGATAGCATTTTTTTTTGCCCAACGAACAAAATCTGCTACGATAAGAAAATAAGAATTGAATCACATTTCTTTAATTACTTTGAGTTCATATTCTAAACGTTCAATATATTCTCCCAATGTTCAAAATCAGATTTGGCTTCCTATAGGTATCAGTTGTATATCTGTATTTGTTTGTAGAAAATCTTTTTTGTATGTAGTATATGTTTCTAAAGTTATTTCATGTAATTCTTCAGGTTTAATCTCTTGTACTGGTTTGGTTAGCGTCCCTTGATTTGAAATTTTTGTCATTTCTAAAATAATCTCTTGATTCCATCATAGATCAAATTTATGGTTTAATCATTTGTATGCACGATAACGTAGTTCAAATTCATGAATATGCATGTTTGCGAATGTAACATTAGGAATCAAAAAAACAACACTATATTAGATATAGGTATTTAGTACTGTTTTTCAAACTAAAATCTATTCTTTTTTATAACAGAAAACCCCACATTTCTGTGGGATTTCTCATATATTTATATCATAAAATTATATTATACTCCAACTACTCCTAACAGCCAAAAAATTACACTTACCAATAGCCAAGAGACACCTATAAATACCAATCCAATAGCTGCTTGTTGTAAAATTTTGAATCCTTTTTTATATTTAGCATCGTCTCCAGCTGCAGTAACCATTTGAAAACCACCTCGTAGTAAAATAACTAATGCAATCAATGCAAGCATTCCCAACATCCAGTTGATGAATGTTTTGATAACATCAATCAATTTACCTCCTTGAGCTGTTCCAGTTCCTGATACTCCAACATTGCTCGTAGCAGTTACATCACCAAATCCTGATGGTGTACTTTGTGCATTTACTAATCATACTAAACCTCATACACTAAGTATTCCAAATGTCATAAAAGTTAAAACCTTTAACGATAATTTTTTCATTTTTTCCATGTTTTAAACAAATTAAAAAGACTAAGTGGTTCAATAACTCCTCAATACTATCGTTCGGAATTATTTGATTACTGACTATAATAGATTTATAGAATACGAAATCAAGTTTTTTCTATAAACCATATTTTCCATGATACTATAAATTTTTACTGCTTTTGCAATATGTATTTTACCTTATAAGTAGTAATGATTATCTTGTCTTTTTTTTTCTCTTATTTTATTTGTATACATTTAAATACTTGTATTGAAAAAAAATGTTGGATGATTACCCTATACCCTGCATTTAAAATATTATGCCCTTTATGCTCAAATCAATGTCTCATTATAAAAGTTTTGATCAAAAATTAGAACACTGGTTACAAACCACAACATTTTTGAAGTATATAAAAGTAAGCAAGGATTTTTATTTGCTGTGTTTTTTTTGACTTTTATTTTTTATCTTAATATTAAGATTATTTTTTCTTCAAGTAATACAGCATAATTACTATGATACTCTACTTAATCAACAGCATGTAAGTGAAACATCGCTTCAGGCTAAGAGAGGAAATATTTTCGCTGATGATAAAGCAAGTAAACATATTCAACTTACGGATAATATTAGTATGTATAATATATTTGTGGATCCAAAATTTGTTTGGGACAAAGAAAAATTTATAGATCTTATTGTACCTGTAGTATATAAACACTTTTGTACACTCTATGGTATGAAAGAGGTTACTCCCATTGAATGTGTTCATAATATTGAACAATTTACCCAAACACAAATTCTTCCTATTAAACCTCAGTTTTTCTATTATGGTAGTGGTGTTATATCTTCGGGATTTTTTTTCTATGATCAAACATGATATGATACACAACTTCAACAAATTCTTAGTTGATTTACTCCGAGTACTGCAAGTAGTCTTATCAAAACCAGACTTGATGAAATGATTTATATAGGTGTTAAACCTAAGAATTATCTTGGATTTTTTGCAAATACAAATTTTTTAGCTGATTTAGCAAAACTCAATCTCAGTTATATAAATATTCAGAGTAAAAATTATGTATATATAGTGCCCAATGGTGTCACTAATCTCAATCAGGATGTTCTTGCCATCAAAAAAATTCTTGATAAATATTGATATCTTCCTAATTTTCCTAATATTGAAACCTTATTTACTCAACAAGAAAATAGATATGTAAAAATTATTTCTGATGCTAATCCGCTTATTGCTCAGGATATTAAAGACTTAAAACTTACTTATTATCAGACCCAATCAAAAGATAAAATTCCTCTTTTTCATGGTTTATGAATGGAATCTTACATTAAGAGATATTATGAATATGGATCTTTTCTTTCCAATGTTTTGTGATTCGTTGATAAAAGTAATAATGCATACTATGGTGTAGAACAATATTTTGATAATATACTTCGTGGAAAAGATGGAAAGATTGTGTGACGTGCTTCTGCATGGATGTGACCTGTAGGAGCAAATGAATTTGAATTGGATGCGGCACAGGATGGAAACGATGTCTATCTTACTGTTGATATAGGTATTCAAAAAGAAGCTGAAAGTATTATCAAAACATATCATGATATGCTCAAGGATGATTCCATTAGTGTATTGGTATATAATCCTTTCAATGGACAGGTTAAAGCGTCAGCAAGTTATCCTTCGTATAATCCGAATAATTATAATGATGCATTTACCTTAGAACCTCTTGGTCCCGAATATTCATATATGATTGATGACTTAAGTTATATAGAAAATCCCGTATATATACAAACATGATGAGAGTATAGGCCTGCTACTACTGATGAAAGGATAGATACCACTATTCCTAAATATATAGCTAAAAATGGCTATGGTCCACAAGTATTGGTAGATAGAAATACTGCTATGGCATATGAACCATGAAGTGTATTTAAAGCATTTACTGTAGCTATAGGACTTGATACTGATGAAATTAGATTTTATGACCCCTATAATGATCCTGGCCAAGTAAAAGTTGGACAGTTTACTATTAAAAATGCAGTAAGTACCTGTATGGGTGATTGGAACTTTTTACATGCATTTGTTTGGTCCTGTAATGTGTGAATGGTAAGAATAGCTCAAAAACTAGGAAAAGAAATATTTTATAATTATGTAGATAAACTTGCTTTTGGAAAGGCAACATGAATAGAAGTAGCAAATGAAGATCCCTGATTTGTAGAATGAGTAACCACAGTGTCTGATGCAAGATTTTTTAATAATGCGTTTGGGCAATGACTTCTTGTTACTCCTATCCAATTGGCTGCATGATATTGAGCCATTCTCAATGGTTGATATTACGTTAAACCCACTATTGTGAAATGAATATTTGATAGAAAGACCAATACGTATTACCCTACCACAACAAAAATTATTAAACAAATATTTAGACCAGAAACTGCCGATGCACTCAAAGTCTGACTTTTTGATGTTATGGATCAGAATCCAGAATTGAAATATGCAAAAGTAGAAGGTTTTCAACTTTGAGGGAAAACATGAACATCACAAATTTCCTATAAGGGAAAATATATGCAGGGTATTTGATGGACTGATGGATCGTTTGTCTGAGTTATTACCAAAGATAGTCCGCAGTATATTATTGTAATCCACGTACGTAGACCAAGACAAAATATTTGGTGATGAGCAACAGCAGGAAAAATTTTCTGAGACTTAGCAAAATTTATTATCAATTATTCATTGATTGAGAAATAACAAATAGCTATCTGTTTTTTCACACTTTCGCATGTTAATATGTAATTCTATGCAACAAAAAGAATTGTAGTTGAAAACGTGAATGGTTTATTTAAAGTCTTAGCAACATTTTACTTTATTATATAATCAGTATGTTTGGAAAATTGTGAGAAATGAAAAAAATGTATGATAAATACAAAACGCTTCAAAAGGCACTTAAAAACCTTGTTATTAGAGGTAAAGAAGGGAAATTTATCTGATCTGATGGTGTGGAACAAGATGCTATCGTTGTAGATATTAGTGGAGAAATGAAATTGAGAGAATTACATATTAATGATGACTCTTTATTGAATCCTATGAAAAAATCTCAACTGGAAAGCCTTATTACTTCTTGTTTTCAAAAAGCGCAAACCAAAGCTCAAGAGATTGTTGGTGAAAAAACAAAAGAAATCCTTGGGGTAGATCCTTCTGATATGGCTAGTATGCTTGGTGGTTGAGGATGAATACCTGGTATGAACTAATATTTACTCAAACATAATATTTCTTATTTAAGTTCTATCACCCTTGGTTCATACCCATGGTTTTTGTAATAATCAAAAACCGCTTTAATATCTTCTGTAGGGGTGGAGGCTCATCATGTGATAGCTACTGTTTTATTACCAAAAAGCTCTTCTTCTGAATTTTGAAGAATATCTTCTAACGATTCGCCATAAAAACTTTTCTTATTGTTTTCTACTCAAATACTATAGAGTTCTTTTGTATTATTGCTCTCTTTTCCTCCTATTACGATAAAAGTATCAAATTTATCTAAATTTTGAATAATCACCGTCTGTCTTTCGTAGGTTGCTTTACACACATCGGATAAGATTGGTAACAATGATTTGGGGTATTGTTGTTTGATTTCTTTGATGATATCTTGTACGTAATCAAAATTTAATGTCGTTTGGGAAAGCACGGCAAATGTCGTATTTTTATCAATCTGTGGAATATCCTTTTTATCATGGAGCACATAGGATATTCATCATTGTGATGTAATATACTCCAATATATTTCTTCCCTCTT
>CAZTFP010000019.1:0-25676 GCA_964613015.1 uncultured Candidatus Peribacteria bacterium
TTTTTACAGCTTTTTTAACTACTTTTTTAGCTGGTGCTTTTTTAGCAACTTTTTTCTTTACTACCATTTGTGGTATATAATAAGAAATAAAATGCCAGGTAGAAATTTAACTTACTCGTTAAACTTTCCTTGCTACAAATTTTATATGTAAGGAAACAAAAAAAGCAAACATAATACTGCTTTTTCGTAAAAAACTATATTTGAATGTTATAGCTTCTAAACTAATGATTCATTGTATCAAAAAATAATCTAGTTTACATATTCAATTAAGTGTATGAATTATGTCATTGTTTTTAATTTTTTTTCAGTATGTACCGTATCTTTCACACAAAAACTCTTGTGTCTATATGTATTTTTTTTTCTTTAGTAATCACAGTCTCGAAGCCATAAAAAATGTTATATATTTGTTTATATTTTTTTGAAAATCCTTTTTAATTTTTTTTTAAAATTTTTTATTTTGTTCTCTGAATCATAATACATGCATTATGGATACATTCAATGTTGTTTTTTTTACAAAACTGAATTGCTGCATCACTTTGAGCACCAGGTTGTAACCACACGTTTTGTATTCATAATATTTTTACATCTTCCAAAATTTTTTCTGTGACTTTTGGTTGAGTAACAAAAATAACTATATCTATTTTTTTCTTAACGTTTGAAAGTATGGGATATACTTTTTCTCCTAAAATTACTTTTTCGCTTGGATTGATTGGTATTACCTTATATCTTGCGTCTAATAAATCCTTGAAAACCTTGTATCCATATTTTTCTTTATTATTTGTTGCACCGACAACGGCATAGAGAAATTTCTTGTTAATCATTTTTATCTATTAATATATTAAAATATTAAAATATTCGAATATATAACTGATATAGTTTTAAATTTTTCTTACAAGTATATTTTATGGAAACTTGTGTGGTAATGTATATACTTTTTATATGAATAATAAAAAACTCATAGCTTTTAATATGTATAATACTTGGGTATCTGCTCCTATATGACAAAATCCATATAAGGAAATATTTTCTCAGTTGTGAATTTCTTTGGCCATATATAAAGAACTTTCTACTATTGTACAAACGACTAATTTGGATATTAAAGATCTATTGTTACAAAAATTACCATCTGATACTTTTATTGACGAACTACTCGTAAAATTTCAATCTAATCTGGATAATCAACTTTCTTCTCTTTTTGTGTATGAAGATTTTCTTCCTACTTTAACTACGTTGAAACAATTGTGATATAAAACTGCTGTAGTCTCTAATCTCACTAAACCATATATCTATCCTTTGTTACATCTTATTCCTCCATACACTTTTGACTATAAAATACTTTCTTATGAGTTAGGTATGCAAAAACCTGATAAACAAATTTTTGATCATCTCAAATATATTTCATGATATGGGTCAGATGAAATTATTATGGTAGGCGATAGTTTCTCTTCTGATGTGCAATGAGCAAAAAATGCTGGTATAGATGCTATCCATGTAGATAGGTATTCTGAATGAATAGTTTATCATAAAGGACATATTTCTATTTCTGCATTGAAACAATTATTGCAGATTTTATAAAAAAACCTCACAATTTCTTGTGAGGTGTATTGAAAGACTGGATTTTATATTACTTGTAAAAATCTACATTCTATTTTTCTGACACCAAATTTTGGATTGTGAAATTTTACGATAGCGAGATGATTCCAAATTTCTAAAACATATCCCGTTCCAAATAATTTGTGTTTTACAATATCTCATTCATTTATATCTGGACCTTGTGAAGTATCTGCGTCTCATCAAAGATCAAACTTTTTGATTAATTCTATGGGTATTTCATCTAAAAATCTACTTGGTGGATTCATCTTGGTTTGTCACCGCGTCATTCTACTATTTGCGTGAGAAAGAAATAATACATCTTTTGCTCTTGTTATAGCTACATACATCAGCCTGCGTTCTTCTTCTAGCAGACTTGGTTCCATCATCGCATTGGATAATGGAAATATGTTGTCTTCCAGTCCTGCAACAAATACTACAGGAAATTCTAGTCCTTTACTTGAATGTACAGTCATCAATTTTACTGCATCTATGTCTCCCTTTTCGTTTTCTGAAATATCTGAGAGTAATGCGACTTCTTCTAAAAATTGTCTGAGTACTTCTTCACCTGTTTCTACATATTTTTCTGCCATATTAATTAATTGTCCGATATTCTCATATTTTTCATCTGCTTGGCTTTCTCCGCCTTCTTCTTTGACCAAATAGTCCCTGTATTTGATTTTTTTTACGAGTTTTTCTATGAGTTCAGCTGGTCTACTTTTTGCAATATGTGTTTTTATTTCTTCAATGGTGTGAATAAATTCTTGGATTCATTTCCTTGCCATTGGTGTTACTTTGATGCTAGAAGATTCATGGCAACTTTTTTCGAGGATATCGATCAATGAAGTATTGTGAATTATTGCTTCTTCTTCGAGTGTCTCTATGGTAGTCTTTCAAATTTTTCTATTTGGTGTATTTAAAATCCTTTTCAATGATACATTATCCACTGGATTCAAAAAATGTTTTATATATCCGATTACATCTTTAATTTCTTTTCTTTCAAAAAATTTAAATGCTCAAAATATTTTATATGGGATTCCTTCTTGGATAAAGAGCTGTTCGAAGGGAGATGACTGTGCATTGGTTCTATATAATATCGCTATTGATCATCGTGATTTGATTTTATTTCCTTCTTTCATCTTTTTAATGAGATCGATGATGTTTGCTGCTTCATCCATTTCACTTCCATGGGAGAAAATCGTTATTTTATCGTCACCTGTTCTGTGGGGTACGATATTTTTTTCATATTGATTGGTATTGTTTTTGATGATATGATTACTTGCATTGACGATATGCGGTTTGCTACGATAATTGATTTGTAATTTGAACATCTGGATATCTGGCCAATATTTTTTTACATTCAAAAAGTTTTCCATGAGGGCTCATCTTCGTCCGTAGATACTTTGAAAATCATCTCCGATAAGGGTTACATTTCCCTGATTTCCAGAAAGCATTTTGATGAGTTCAAATTGTATTCGGTTGGTATCTTGAGCTTCGTCCACTAATATATAATCAAATTTATTTTTCCATTTGGTGAGTATTTCTTTGTTTTTTTTGAATAAGAGATAGGGGAGTAAGAGCAGATCATCAAAATCGAGTGAATTAGAATTTTCCAATTCTTTTTGATATTGTTCATAAACCTTGTACATTGTCTGATCGTAATCGCTTTTAATGTCTTTGCTTGAAGACTGTGGATCAAATCCATTGTTTTTTTGTTTGGATATGAAACTTTTGGCTTCAGGGACTTTGAATACTTCTTGGAGATTGAGTTTTTTCAATACGTCTTTGAGCACGGATTGCGATTCGTTCGTGTCGAATATTCAGAATTTTTTATTATATTTCATATCCAATTTATCTATATCTTCTTTGAGTATTTTTAAAAAGATACTATGGAATGTCCCTATTCGTTTCAATGATGCTGCGGTGTAAAGCTTTTGTGGGGTGAATACTTCTTGATCTTTGGTAACGCTTTCTAGAAAATCTTCGATACTATCGTTATCAGTCTTTTTGACTTCTTTTTTTTGGATTTCTGTTTTCAATGCTGGCATTTCTTCAGAAATCTTGACTAATCTTTCCTTCATTTCGTTGGATGCTTTGTTGGTGAAGGTTACGGCTAAAATTCTATTTACAGGAATATGCTTAGCTTGCGTTATGTAAGCTATTTTATAGGTTAATACTCTTGTTTTTCAACTTCCTGCTCCTGCTATGATAAGTGAAGAAGTATCGATGTGAGTACATGCATTTGTTTGTTCCTGGTTCAGTTGACTTGCTAAATATGCTTTAATATCCATGTTCTATAATGCAGAAGGTAAAACCTACTTGCCGGTAGGCAAGTGCAGAATGCAGAATTGAAAATTTGTCTGTGTGTTGGGAGTGTATGGAAAATAGTTTTTGTTTCAATTTGAATATTTTTTTTCTATGGTATTTTTAAAAAAACTTCCAGAAATACTGGAAGCTCTTGATATTTACTACTATTTGTGCTATTTCCCCAGAATAACTGCTGCGATGTCGGGGAAGTGTTCGGTATAATCACCGAAAATTTGTAATCCAAATGGATCGATGGGAAGTTTGTCCCAGGTGATTTTCTCTTTCCATCCTGCTCCCGAATACGAGCCGAAGCTCATGGGGGAGGAGTGGATTTCAATAAATGCTGCCCATGGACGAATGGCTGCGTCTTTCATTTGCATGCTTTCATCTGCAAGATAATCATGCTTTAGGTGAGGTACTACACAGATAGGAAAATCTGCTGCAATTCCTCCTCCTAATTGTAAAAATGCAATGGAAGAGTCTTTTGTATTGTCTACATACCATTCTGCCAAGTGGTGCATGTAGGCAATGTTGAGTTTTATGACTGATGGACTGATAGGGCCATTAGGAAACTTGTATTGGGAAAGTAATGAATGTTTTCCATCATAACAGGCTTGGGTGAAAATATTTCCCATCGTACTGTCTTCCCATCCTGGTACATACACAGGAATCTTGTATTTCCATGCCTGATATAGCCAGCAGTCATCTTCATTAGCTTCTAAGTCTTTTTCTACCAGACCACGTTCAAAGAGTTGAAAGAAGTATTCATGCCATAGGTTGCATTCACCTTTGGTTTCAGCTTCTCTCCAAAGTTTTTCTAATTCAGGAAGAATTATTCTTACTGATTCTTCTTCAGGCAGAAATGTGTCTGTGATACGTCGTAACCCTGCTTCACGGAGTTCGTTTTCTTCTGCTGGAGTGAGGTCTGTATATTCCGGAATATAGGCATAGTGACTATGCGCTACATAACGATACATACTTTCTTCCATGTTTGCTCCTGTGACAGAGATTCCATGAACTTTGCCAGCACGGATGAGTTCTCCGATTATGATACCCATCTGAAATGACGATCCAGCACCTGCCATTGAGAGAAATAATTTTCCATCATTGTCGAGATGCTTTTTGAGCCATAACCCAGCATCAATCGTTTTGCCAGCATTACAGTGACGCTTTGTGTGAACCAAAAAGTTGGTTACCGGAGTGTTTGAACTTGGTGTGAACTGTCTTTCTCCTGTTACGATTTTTTTTCGCAAGTTTTCTGATAAATTTTCTAATTTTTCCATACGTTGTTTTATTTTTATTAACGGTTTTTATTTTTTTGACTTTTTTTATATGTATTTTATTTATTAAGTCAATGTTTCGTTTTCTCTTGTTTTTTTATTTTTTATTCCTATCCTTTGCTTACATTTGTAACTTTTTCATCTAATCTGATTAATGGGGGGTCCGTATTGGGCTCCTTTTTTTATGTATTTTTTCTCATCAGCTCTTGAAACAATAAGAAAAACAAGTATATCTTTTATATAAGAATACTACATTTGATTAATGTGTGTTTTGTTTAACCTTGGAGTCCATATTGGACTCCTTTTTTTGTTTAGAAATTATTCTTTTACTACTAAGTCATTTTCGTATTGTTCATACAACTGTCTAACGTCTTCTGGAGTTTCGTAGTTTGGAAAGAGTGATTGGTTCAGGTCGATTTTTATATCTATTTGGTTAGCAATAGTTTCATTGTTTTCAATCAGTTGATTGATTATTTTCTTTTCGAATCCATTATGTTCCAAAATATCTCTAATCTCTTTTTCATTCATGATATGAAATTGTCCTTTGGGTTTTCTTCTTCCTTCATCATAAATTTTGAGTCCATCTTTGATAGCAAGAGCAACTTCCCGTGCTTGTTTGTCAGTACTGGAAGGATAAAAATAGTTATTATCAACTACGCATTCAATATGCTCTTTTTCTGCAAGTGTAAGAAGAAAATCGTTTACTTTTTGTGATTCTGTTGTTTCATCGTAATTTTGCGCAATTATTTCTAAATATATATTTTCTTTTCCTATTATATCTTCCATAAGATGAATTATTTCAATCATTTTGCTTTCTTTTTCATCAAGAGCAATCATTTTGCCTATTCGTGAATTTGCTCATCAAAAGAGACAAACAATATCTCTTCAGAATGTTTTCAATGCTTGGAGATCTATTTTGGGTTTACCTTTGATTCATTGTTTATTCGCAAATGACGTCAATTCCATTAAACTTTGATATCATTCTTTATTTTTTGCTATGATAACAATATTTCCAATGTGTTGATCTGGTATTTGAGAATTGATATCCATAACGAATCCAATTTCTACACCTATGATAGGGTTGATTCCTTCGTCTTTTGCTATTTGGTAAAATTTTACCATTCCGTACATACCATTGTAGTCCGTGATTGCGATTGCATTCATTCAGAGCTCTTTTGCTTTTTTAACGATGGTTGCTGGTTTTCCTATCGCCTCTAGAAATGAGAAGGTGCTGTGGCCATGTAGATGAATAAAACTCATATTAATCTATTAAAACATTAAAATATATTGTATTTTTGATCGCTAAGATATATGTTCTTATTATTGTTACTCATCTTTTACTTAATTGTATTCTAAAATCAATTTATAACTCTCCTTGCTTTTTGTTGTCTAATATGTATACTCTACATGCTAAAGTAATTCGTTACCTAAGCACAAAAATTTTTCAACCACGTTATTTTCATCAACATAGGCCAAACCCCTGTAATATGCAAAACAACAGTAAGAAGAATGTTGTATTACATATTATATTGGAACCTATGTTTTTTTAAACTAAAAAGCAGTCTATAGGATCAATACCGTGTATGAAATACACAGTTAATGGAAGGATACTCCTGCGACGGACTGCAGAATCTCTCCCTTACATCAAGAAATACAAGAAAATATCCTAGAATATTCCTATGGGAATGTATATCTGCGACGGATTGCACGAACATTTGCATACTATAGAATAGTATGTTTTCTTCTTTCTTTACTATTATGTTAATTATATATATATATAAACAGCTATATACGCTGTCTTTTTCTCGAAATCATAAAAACGAAATGAAGACTTATTTATCTTCCTGCTTCAAATTGGTCAAAGAGCTCTTTGAAAAGTATCGGTACACGTTTCATGTCTTCTGGGGAAAGTATATATGCTATTCTCATTTGTGTTTTTCCAGAATTTTCTTGTCCTTCTTTTGGAGAGTAAAACCCTGTCATAGGCGCAACTAGAAGTGTCCAATCTTTTTGTGCTCCATTTTTTTCTATGGTTACTTTTCCTTTGCTTGCACAATAGAGTACAAATTCGTTAGCATCAAACTTTGATTTAGCGATGTCTCTTACATCTATGACAGAATAGAGTGATGCATCGGGACTGGAAATAATAATCCCTGGAACCAATTCTTTGAAACTATTTGTTACAGACTCCAACATTCCTTTATAGTATGTTCTTTGTTTTTTGTATCGTGCTTGTAAATCTTCTTTGCTTTCATGGGCAATTGATCCAAAAATATATTGTCCAATGACATTGGTACATAAATTTGCTGTATATTCAGCAATAGCTTTTTCATGAAATTCTTTATTATCTGTTACTAGAGCTCCTACTCTCAATCCACATGCATTTCGTACTTTGGAAGCTGTTTCTATACTGATTCTTCTTCCTTGTATTCATGGAACTTCTTTATCAGTAATCCCTCGAATACTGGTTGCTGGTTTGTTTACATAAAATAATTCTCTATATGCTTCATCACTAATCATCCAGAGATCGTGTTTTACACAGAGCTGCGCAAGAGCTATCATACTTTCTTGGTCATAAAAATGTCCTGTTGGATTATCGTAAGGAATCACCACAAGCGCTCATGGTTTATATTCTGTGATTGTTTTTTCTATTTCGGAAATATCAGGCAGAGTAAAACTTCCGTCTTTTTGTAAATTTCTTTTAACAGAAATAGTAGATCTTCCAACTCTATTGGCCATGGTCATATAGTTGGTGTATGCTGCGTCGATCAAAAGTAGCGGCTGTTCTTTGCTTCCTGCTGGACCACAACATCCTATTATGATAAGTTCCATACCTAAACTTCCCCCATCTGTTATTTGACTGTAGAGATTTGTGGTATCATATCCACTAGCAGCGATAATATGTAAAAATGCTGTATTTGTTTCTTCATATCATTTGGTAAGTGAATAGGGCACTACTCAGTTTTTGAATGGACTCTTTTCATCGTCTAAATGAGTCATTCTTTCCTGCATTTTTGGATGCATAGGTAGTGAAACATCACCGATAGAAACGTTCATTGCTTGTACCTTATCTGTTCTTTTGAGAAATTCTATCTGAGCCATCCTGATAGAAGAAGGTTTTCTGTTTTGGAAGTGAGAAGACAATTTTGGCATAAGTATATAATCAAGATAAAAAATACACGTGTTTGCTTATACGAAAAATAATATATTTTTCAAAACTATTTTATATTTTCAAAAATTTTTGATTGAAAAAATGAGGTTTTTTTTTATCATGTTGGGGCTTTATTTTTGTGATTATTGAAATGTATAAAAAAATACTGATAGGAATGCTTTCTTTGAGTGGATTTTTTTCCTTTGTTTTTGCGGCGGCATGGAATTTACCTGGAGTAACTATTATTACTCGTGCACAATGGTGAGCTAATGAGTCTTGGAGATATTCTACTACATCAAAATCTGAAAGAGATGCTCTTCGTCAACTCCAAATAGATAGTGAATCTGGTCAAAATTCAGAAACTGGCTCTCAAGGACAGGTAGCTACTGATTTTTTGCTTACCCAGACACCAAATGAACAGGTGGTAAATGAATATCGTGAATCGTCAAGCGGTCATTTTCTTAAACGACCAGAAAGTATCCATACCAATAAATCTAAAATTATTATCCATCATACAGCTGATGATAATACTGTTTTACTTACTTGATGAACGTGAGCAGCAATCAAAGAAATGCAGGCTATCTATAAATATCATGCACTAACTAATGGATGGGGTGACATAGGCTATAATTTTGTTATTGATCCATTTGGAAACATTTATGAGGGGAGAGCTTGATGAGCATGAGTAGTCTGAGCACATGCTGCTTGGAATAATACTCCGAGTATAGGTATTTCATTGATGGGAAATTTTAACATAAATATCCCTACAGATGCAGCATTAAAATCATTACTTAAACTCACCACAGCTTTAGCAAAAAAATATCATATCAACCCCAAAGCTACTACTACCTATTTTAAAAAATCTCCTGAAACACCCTATCTCAAATGATATACTAATTATACGATAGTGGGACATGAAGATGCATGAATAACATCTTGTCCTTGAACCAATCTGTATAATTTACTTCCTGAACTTAGGGATCAGATCAGTCAAAATTTAACACAAATATCCTTGGTTAGTTCCAAAAAACCTGTTGTTGTTCCGTATATAGAAAGGTGAACTATTGTTGATGGACGATATTATTCTGATAAAATCAGTGATACTTTTACCCTTCCTATTAGATGGACGGGCGTGAAATCATGTACCAGTAATGATTCTACCATAAGTATAGGATCGTGTAGTTCCACAAACAACCAATTACTTATTTCATTGACAAAAAAATGAATCAGTGGACTCAAAACTATTTCTGTTGTTACTGCTTCAGGGACTAAAATATTTTCTATGAATCTTATTTGGCAAGACGATTTTGAAAGTATTGCTAATACACTCAAACAAGACTATATGACTAGAAAATTACTTACTCCATCATCACAAAATATCAACAAAATAACATCCAAAATTACTCTATCTGATATTAAAACATTGATTCAGACCCCCCTCAATATTTTGCTGTATGAATTGAGTACAACACTTCCAAGATATGAAATTTCATGTGATGGCGGATGTATTATCCAAGCTGATGATAAACTCTATACATGAGTTAATCCTGTTGTAGAAACGAGTAATGGTTTTGTTTATTTGACACTTCCAATGTTTGAAAACGCTTTGGCTGTAACCAATCTTGAAATTTCTTCTATGAGTGCAGGATTGGTACGCGTAAATAACTATTCGAGAAAATCATATTGAGGTATAGCGTGGAATAGTTTCAGAGGATCATTACTTTGGAAAAAAGAAACCATTAAAAATCTTGGTGATGGTACATTCGTAGATCAGGCAGTAGTTATCAATAAGACATCCTTTGATAATTATATGAAAGGTATTGCCGAAACTAGTGATAGTGATAATGTAGAAAAACAAACCTTAGTTTTGTTGCTTGCAAAAATGTATACCTTGTTTTATATCAATGGTCATAATACCCATCCATCAATTCCTGTGGGAGCAAGCTATCAAGCTATAGATAATCCTGATATGTTTCAAAAATATGTCTGAGCTGGACGAGAAAAAACTTCCACTATGTCTGCGAGTTTATTGACTGACATCAAAAATACTGTAGTTATGTATCATGGCTATGTTCCTATTTTGCCTTATTTTAGTTGTTCTGCTGGATTTACCTGGTCAGCAAAAGAAAAATGGTGATGGAATGATACTCCGTATTTACAATCTAAATTGGATTTTGCTGCGTGTTTCGATTTTAATGGTCATGGTGTCGGGCTCAGTGGAAAATGAGCTGAATATCTTGCTGAAAAGTGATGGACACTAGAACAAATATTACAGTATTATTATCCAGGAGTCGTACTTGCTTCAACTAACTAATTATTATTGAAAATATGCTTTTATTCTTATTGTTTGATCGTGTATAAACAAATTCTCAGTACTATATTTCAGTGAAATGCTGATCAGGCATGCAAACACATTCTTGAACTTTATGATAAGAATGGTTTTTGTATCATTGATTATCTCTATTTCGCTAATGTTGCTGGAAAGCAGATGTTTACTTCTCATCATAGCTTGTATCCGGTAGTTAACTTTAATGAAACATTGCTTGCTGATTATAAAAATATGGATATACATGGTATTTATGCACTTTATCAAGAGGCTATTCTTGATTCTGATTTCGTTTTGATGGATGGAATATGATTGCAAGTGTTTTATTATCTTGCCAAAAAAAAACGACTTCAAAATCTCAATGGAACTGATTTTTGTCCCTATTTTCTCTCGTATACAAAGAAAAAAATTACTGACAGGGGAATGAATATCATTCTTTATGGGACCTATCCACATCTTCTAGAAAAAACAAAACAATTTCTTATGAAACAATGATATACTGTCGTCTATGCTCAGGATGGATATACTAATTTGAACTGGGAAAATGTTAATCTTGCTTTGAAATGAAAAACCAATGATATCAATATTTTGCTTGTTGCTAGATCTACTCCTGATTATCCTATCCAAGAAATATGGACATTGGCCAATAAAGATAAGATAAGTCATTATGGATTGATTGTTATGAATCAAGCTTGAACATTTGATTTTTGGGTCGGTGAACAAAAAAGAGCTCCAAAACCTGTAAGAATACTTAAACTAGAATGGTTGCGAAGACTTATTTCTGATCCCAAAAGGAATATCAAAAAAGTAGTGTCTACTTTGGCTATCTTTAAGTATATTTTGTCGTATTTGATATTGAAAAAGGGATAAATATGTATACATAATGTACAGTGTATACGACTTTGTCCTCTTTTTTGTTTTTTTAGTATATGAAATAAAAAATTATTACAAGGTTTTTTCAGCTATTTTATTGTTTTACGATTTCATTTGATGCATCTCAAAGAAAAAAAATTTCTCTATCTTGCAGAAGAACATGTGTTTAATTTTGCTGAGGAAGTGCAAAATGGAATCAAAATAAAAATGTTTGTTTGATTTGAATCAGATAAATTTTTGGATTTTCAGAAAGATTTGCTCCAAGATTTTCTTGCTGAACTTAAGGATAAAATAACTACTGAAGATTATGATATCAATGATGTAAAAAATCATTTTGAAATATCTCTTCAAAACTTGAATGTGAGACTTAAAGCATTTGCTGACAAGGTTCGTGATATTGATTTTTTTGGTATAAAGGGATATATCCAACTTGTAATCGATAATATTCTTATGCTTTCTATGATTGGTGATGTGAGCGTTATGATATTTAGAGATGAAAGATTATATTATTCGCTTACCAATTCTCTCAATGATAAGGGAAAAATAGATTTATTTTCTGATTTTGTAGAAGGAGATGTGGAGGGACATGATCAAATACTTTATGTAGGAACTAAAATTTCTGATGTGTTTGATACGAGTGATTTTAAAGAAATGGAAAGTGTATTAAAATCAGAAGATACTCATTTAATTAACTTTTTCCAAGAGCTTCTCAATGCTAGACTTGATAAAAAGTCATTTGGATTTATTTTTCATTATATACTTACAGGAGCTGCAATCAAAACTCATGAAGACTTTTCTATGAAAATCAATGAAAATTCGCTTTTGGGTAGAATAAAAACAACTTTACTTAAAAATAAATATCAAGCCACTGTTGCTATTCTTGGTATTTTCATTTTGTTTATGGTCATTAATTTGCTTTCACAGGTATTGAAATCAAACGCCGATACTTTTGTTACTTCTGACGGGGTAACGGTTGATCTCACTATAGAAGATATTAAAAAAGATCTTTTCACCTTTCAGGGTATGGATCCTACATCTGAAGCTAAATCTCTTAAATATAATGAAATCCTTAGTAAACTTGATGTTCTTCAAAGTAAAGGAAGATGGCTTGAAGATGTTGCTCAATTTAGAAAATTATTACAATCAGAATATTATAAATGATTTAATATTATTTATGTGAGTAGTTTGACAAAATTTGATGATGCGACCCTTGGTAAAAAAACAAAGATTTTAAGCTTTAATCCTTCAGAAATTTCACAACTAGGTACTATTCAATCGCTCTATGTGTGGAGAAATATGATTGTGGCCGGAAGTAAATCAGCATTAGTTGGTTCTTTAGATGATAATATGAGAGGCTCTTTGGTTGATTATAATCTTCCCTCAACTGATGTTGTAAAGTGATGTAATCTTAATCTATTAAAAGACTGACTGTATTGTTTTACCAATAATGCAAATATTTATTCTATCAATAAAGCTTGATCTCAACCGGTTACTACTACTGATACTACACCGTTTTCTAAGAATATTGGTTGAGTAATTACCTATGGAAAAGCTAATCTTTATATTTTTGAAAATAATGTAAGTTCTGCTGGTAATACTACATTGGTTACGAGATATCGTAATACTTTAGGTTCACAAACTATTTATCAAGGAGGACAAAAATACTATCTGGGTACTAATATGAGTTGATTTTCTTTTTGATCTGGATTTGCTAATTTCGCGGTTGATTGATCTTTCTTGGCTTGGAATGGTGGTAAACTTTATCAATTTCGAAGAAATCCACCAACAGCATTTACTCTTGATGTTCGTGAAATCAAACTTCTTGGAGGAGATAAAAAAATATTACAGTATTCCAATGATGTGAAAGTGATTAGTTCTATAAATTCCAAATACTTGTATTTATTTGATAGGGTGAATCAAACTTTCACTATCTATGACTCTCGTCCAGCAAAAAATGCCAGTCAGTATAATTACAATTATGGCTTGTATTACGTATTTATGTTCAAATTTGATTTAGGTGCTACAAATAAGGTTATTGATATTGATATCCCTGATCCTAGTGGTGATAGACCAGATATGTATATTTTGACAAATGAATGAATAAATAAGGTTTCTTTATATGAGTTCATTGATAGTATCAATAACAATAAAGTACTCAAACAACTTAATTAATTTTCTTTAAAGAATAAGCTTGAGAACTATGAAAAAAATATCATCTAAACAACTTAGAGAGCATTGGAAAAATTTTCGATTGTCAAAACAACATATATATCTTCCAGAAAGTTCTTTGATTGGTGGTAAAGAAAGTACTGCTATGTTTACTATTGCATGAATGCAACAATTGATTCCTTATCTTTCTGGTAAAGAGCATCATTTAGGTAAAAGATTGTTTAATGTCCAAAAATGTATTAGAACTGTTGATATTGATGAAGTGGGTGATGCAAGTCATTGTACTTTTTTTGAGATGATGGGAAATCGGTCACTTGGTGATTATTTCAAAAAAGAATCAGTTCAACGAAGTTGGGAATTTCTTGTTGATGAGCTTGGTTTTGATTCTAAAAAGTTGGCAGTTACGGTTTTTGAATGAGATAAAGATACTCCTAGAGATGATGAAACTGCAACATATCGAAAGAATATGTGAATAACTGATGATAAAATTGCTTATATGCCAGCGGATAATAATCGGCGAAGTCCTTGATTGATTTGACCATGTGGTCCTGATACTGAAATATTTTATCGAGTAGGTAAAAGTACGTTTCCTCCCAAAGATTCTAATCCTAAAACTGATGATGATAATCGATTGGAAATTTGGAATAATGTTTTTATGGAGTTTTATCGTGATGAAACAGGTAAACTTACAAAATTAAAAAATCAGAATGTTGATACGGGAATGGGATTTGAGAGAATGACTAAAGTTTTACAGGGAAAGAAAACAGTTTTTGAAACTGATATTTTTGCTCCATTGATTGCTTTGATAGAAACAACGCTTACTATTACATATGCTGGTAATGAAAGAAGATGTAGAATTGTTGTTGATCATATAAGAACAGCATTCTTTTTGATTTTCCATGATATTGTTCCTTCCAATGAAGGAAGATGATATGTCCTTAGAAGATTAATTAGAAGAATGTATTATAATTTTATGCTTTTGAAACCAGTCACGGAACATGTTTTTGATGTATTTATCACTACAATTGTTACTTATGTTGACGCATTGATGGAAACCAAAGCAGATACAAAAAACATTGCTCTAGTACTAATTAAAGAAGCTCATCAATTTCAGAAAACCATCATCCATGGACAAAAATTGCTTGATGAACTTATTGCTTGAATAAATAAAAAAATCATATCAGGAAAAGATATCTTTAAACTTTATGATACGTTTTGATTTCCTTTGGAATTAACCAAAGAGATATTAGAAGATAAATGATTATCTGTCGATGTACAATGATTTGAAAAAGAAATGGAAGTACAGCAAGAAAGATCTCGTGCTTGATCCAAAGATATGTTTAAACAATGAATAGATCGATCCACATATTTATTATGAATATCTCCAACAATATTTCTTGGTTATGATACTTGTGTTTCTGATGACATACATTTGCTCAAAGATTTTGATGTACAATGACAAAGAATATTAATCTTTGATGCTACACCATTTTATGCCGAAAGTGGTGGTCAAATCTGAGATAGAGGAGTCGTAGTCTTAGATGATGGTATGGAGGTAAACATTGTTCAGGTTCAGAAATATAATTGAATTTTTCTTCATTTTGTTGGATAATACCCTCATCAAAATCATTTATTGACTTTTATCTATATTTATATATAAGGAGGAACTTTTGTTTATATGTTTTTTTTATGATGTACAAAAAAATTACTGATTTTGAACAGCGCATTAGCTCTATAGCCTATGAAATTGTATGATTAGATATCGATATAATAACCAATCCTAATCCCTTTCCTCAATTGCAAACATTACAAAATAAAATTTCTGATCTAGAAAAAACCACTTCACATTTTCCTAGTGATCTTAAAAAAGAGATGATAAATGATCTGAAAAATTTTTCTAATTCTTTGAAATGTTCTTTTTATGCTATTTTTAAGCAATATATAGAGCAATATATCACTAATACAAATCTTGTTTTGTTATTTATGATTAATTATCCTCAACTTTTTTCTGAGGATTTTGATATTGAATCTTCTCCATTTATTGAAATTTATTCCCTTTTTTGGCATTTTCTTGCAGATATCCATGTTACCTCTTCTAGTCCTGAACTTTTTCCTGAATTATGTAAAAATACAGCTACATTGTCTTCTGAACAAACTAAATCTTTGGTTATTTTACTTATAGATAAATTTATTTCTACCATCGTGCAAGATATTCTTTCTGATATCAGTGATTGGGATGATGATACGAAAAGTGATTTGATCCAAAAAACTAGAGAAATATATCCCAAAGCGTCTAACAATTTAAATCAACTTTTACGTGACAAGAATAAACGAAATATACTTAAGCAAGATTTTCTTAATGTATCTAAAAATGCAATGATTCGCTGATTGGATGAAAAATATTCTCAATTGTTTGAGGGAGATTTTCATCAAGCTATTAATACATTATCATTTATTTGTATGCCTATTGCTGATGAAGAAACTATAGATAATATGTTTTATACATACGTTTCCTTGTTTCTGGAACAACAGTTTCAAAAGTCTCATCAGAATAATACCAATAAAACTCAACAAAAAACACCATCAACTGAAAGTGTACTTATTTCTACTTTAATATCTTCTCAAAAAAATAATTCTGGATTGTTATCTTTGCCAGAGGGATTACATGATGAAATATCTCAATATATAACTAATCAGAAAATAAATGGAAATAGTGGAAGGTTAATCGTGATCATTGAAAAAATTCTTCAAAAAAATTTGACTAAAAATGAAAGTATCAGGAAACAATGGTTTTTAGATAAAATATCATCTTATGGCTTAGGAAGTGTTGATTATGATTTTTTTGTTCTTTTGGAATCCTATGGTTTTTCTTGTATTGATGCACATAAAAAAGTTGAAAAACATTCTACTGAAGAAAAAGATGCCTTCCTAGGTATGTCAGATGCTTCTGATAATAAAATCTCACTTCCTGATTCTAAAAATACCATTCTTGCTTCTTTATCTACGCTTGATGCGCTTCAACGTTTGGAATGAGAATCTAAAAAAGACTATCTTCTAAAAAAAATGCGTTGATATGTTGATATTTTTGAACAACTAGGATATACGTTTACTACTAAAGAAAAGTTTATTGAATCTTCTACTGAATGTTGTTATTCCAATCTAAGATTGGATAAAGATATCAGAAGAATTATTTATGATATTGTTGTCAAAAACAAACAAGAACAACATAGAGATTGACGTGATTATTATACCTTTGATATGGCCAATGGATGGAGAATATTGTTATCCAAAAAGTGAATAATTGATAATATATGACCCCATGATTATTATGAAAAATATCTCAAAAATAATTTCTAATCTATCTGATTGTATTTTGGAAAAAATGTATAAACTATTTTATAAAATGAATCTATGACTTTATCGAGTCATTTTTCTTGTTTGAGCATTCTTTCTGTAAGTATTCATTCAAGTTTAAACATCTCTTGCTCTACTTGTTTTCCAACTTCTTGAAACTTTGTAGCTGTATGTTCTCCTTCGTTGAGTGTTCTAAATTTCCAGAATAGCTCATTGTATGCCTCAAAAAATCTTTTGAAAAGTTGTCCTCATTTTGTTTTTGTCATATCATCTATTTTTTCTGTAATATGATCATTGATAATATGTTGGATTTCTATTTTTTCTTCAGCAGAAACACTTTTGAATATTGGACCAAATACTTCATGTTTTTCTAAATCAGAAAAATATGGTATACTTCATCTTTTTTCTTCTATGTTCATAATTATACTTTTTATTTGATTGATTTCTTGTGGGTTCATGTGTACTATGTTGTTATTATAAATAAATATTTACTGTATTTCTCTACATTCTAAATAATATCTTTTTTCTTCTGATTCTCCCATAGAAAACGTCTTTCTTGGAAGTGCTCCATCTATGATAACTGTTGGAAAAAATTCTTTTTTGTCCATAATGGGTAAAATAAATCACATATTTCCTTCTTTTGTCCCTAGTTCTTCTGTTATATTTTCTCCATGGATATAATCTATTTTTGATTGTGTGTGTGTTCTAATATACGTATCTAAAAATCATTGCAAATTGGCTACCTCTAGATGTAATTTTGGATTTTCTATTACTACTATACTATATTTCCCTGTATACATCATACAAAAATAATGTGCTGATTTGTTCGATTTTTTGATGTTTTGTTTCATTTCTTCAAATGTCTGATAGGTTTCCCTATGTATTTTTGATCATTGTTTTTTAAAATATGTTTCCATCTCTTGTTCGACCGTTTCTGCTTGTATATTAAACATAATCCTATGAATCGGTTCAAATACTAGTCCATTATCATGAATATTTACTAGTTCTATCAAAGCAAATCTTGCTGGATGATCTTCTTTTCCTTTATCACTTAATCACTTTTTTTTATCTTCTCGGATGGCTTTGGCAGTAGCTAAAGAATGATTTCCGTCTCCCATTGCAAAAAGCAATACGCCTATATCTTTGTTTACATTATATTTCTTTGTAAATATTTCTTTATTTGAGAGTTTTTCTAGGTTTTGGATTATATCATTAATAGTTGTTTCGTCTGTTATTTTGTATCCTGTGATATGTCCACCATTCATCATGAGATCCGTATCATACGCTTTTGGGTATTTTTCTAATCTATCAAATAATGGTTCGATTACTATTTTTTCTGGATCGTCTATGAGTACCATAATATGTGGTAATTCCAATGGTGCGTTTTTTCTGATTTCTATCCTAGGTGGTAATCTATCGAGAATTGTTCATTCTGTTGCTCTAATCAGTGTCTGTGAACCAATACTATAGTCGTATTTTTCAAGATCAATTGCTACTATAAGTCATTTTCTTGATGGAGTATGCGATGTCTTTCTGTCTACAAGTATAAAACAGTTTCATTGATTTTCAAGAACCCCTTTTTGTATATATGCGTTCATGTTTTTTTGAATATTTTCAATTCTTTTATCTTTTCATTTATCTTCTAAATATACTTCGGGAAAAATTATATTGTATGTGGATGGATTTTGTCCTATAAATTTTTGTACTTCTTTTCGATATTCAGGTTGAGAAGTATATTGATCACAAGCTACAACAGCTCGTTTCTCTAAATCAATTCATTGTTGAGGAAGATAGATTTCTGGTACTTTTATTCAGATGTTTGGGAAAAACGTTTGCATTACGTTTTTGATAATAAAATAAAATCTATTTATAATATTTTATTCGTAATTTTTTGAACAATGGCAAAGAAAGTGTTGATACCATAAATCATAAAGTTGGTATTATAGCATTTATCAGTGGTCTAGCTAGTTTAACTGTATATAAAAATACTACAATTATAGCATATGTTAATATCATAATAATTATCTTTCTTGTGATGCTAGTTTCTCGAGCTTTATCTATTTCTACGCGTTTGTTTCTCTCTTTAAGTTCGTCTATTTCTTTGTTAATGTTTTGCATAGAATTGTACTAACGAATAAAATCCTCATATGAGGATTTATTAATTAATTATACATTATTTTTTTTCTGTAGTATTTCAAGCTACACTTTTTATCTTATTCTATATCAATTCATTCTAGGTAAAATCATCCATTGAATGTATCTTTTCTGACTTTCCCGACTAATGAAACTGGTGCTTCGTGACGAGTTATAAATGCTTCTACTTCATCTCATTTTCCTCGAAACATACTTACTATTTTTTTATTTCCAAATTTTGCGTGAATTTTTAAATGACATTTGCCCTTTGTTCCAACCTTTTCTATTTTGTTGATATGTACATTTTCTAATAAAAACATTGGTTCTTTATTCCCTTCTCAAAATGGTGCTAACTTGTCTATGTTTTCCAGCGTTTCCTGATTCCGTTCGTTCTCATATATTTTTGTATCTACTTTTACGGATTTTATCAAATGATTGTCAGTTATTATGCTTTCACAATGCTCGTTAAATTTTTGGATTAATTTATCTAAATTCTCTAATTTTACTGTTAATCCACCAGCTCACCTGTGGCCACCAAATCTTTCTAATAATGCTCAATGCTCTTTGAGCATATCAATAACACTAAAATATTCTGGTCATCTTAAACTCGCTACAGCTACCTGTTTTTCTTGATCTATTTTCATAATCATAGACGGTTTGTGGTATTTTTCCGTAAGTCTTCATGATACAATACCTACTATTCATTCGTGAAATTCTTCATGAAAAGCTATTAATATTTTTTTGCTTCAATCTATCATTGCTTCTGCTTCTTTAAACATACGTTCTTGAATTTTTCTTCTTTCGGTATTTATAAGCTCTAAGTTTTCTAAATATTCTAGTTGTTTTTCTCCCGAATAGAGGAGTGAATATAGACTATCATAGGGAGATTTTATTCTTCCTCCTGCGTTGATTCTTGGTCAGATAATAAATCCTATATGATAGGTTTCTATCGTCCCTTTAATGTTCAAAAAATCCAAAAATCCTCTTAATGAAGCTGGTAAATGTTTACGTGAGTTTAAAAGTTGTAATCATTTTTTTACTATAACTCTGTTCTCATTCACTAAAGGAACTACATCAGCTACCGTTCCAATGGTTACGATAGGAATAAAATAGTTGAAGATATGGTTTCTTTCTTTTTGATCAAAATCTGATTTTGTTAATAATGCACAAATTAGTTTAAAAGTTACCCCTACGCCTGCTAATCATTTGAAGGGATAGTTAGGTGAAATTTGTGGATTGACCACTGCAATCGCTTCAGGAATCGCTTCTAGGTCTTGATGATGATCGGTTATTATAAGATCCACGCCTTGTTCTTTTGCATAAATCGCTTCTTGTAATGAGGCAATACCGTTATCTACTGTAATAATTAGTTGTACTCATTTTTGTTTCATATCATCTATGTGTAGTTTTTTAAGTCCATATCCTTCTTTTATTCTATTGGGATATTGGATACTTATTTTTTTGTATTTGAGAAATCTAGTAATAAATTCATAGAGAATAAAGCTTGATGTAACTCCATCAACGTCATAATCTCAGAACACCATAATTTTGTCTTTGTTTTTTATAGCATTGGTAATTCTTTCCACTGCCTTATCCATATCGTGTAAAAGAAATGGATCTAATCGGTAGTCATTCAGTTTAGGATTCAAAAAAGAGTCGATAGTATCATCGATTCATCTTACTTTAAAAAGCCTAGTCAACAGATCTTCGTCTGGATTGTCGTGTATTACGTGATAATTCATATTCAAATATATGTGAGAGGTTTGAAACAAATTGAATCTGAATGAATTATATTTTTTTATCGAGAGATTACAAACAAATTTCCTCTGTTTTTAAAAAGCTTTTTCAAATAATATAATTATCCAACTTAGCTGGATAATTTCGACGTCATAAAAAGATCTTTTATATTCGACTTTTTATTGCGTCTCAATTAAAAAAACACTGAATGGATACCATCAGTGCTTTCCCCTTTTATCGGCTGGTGCCGATATAACTTTGACATCATGTAAATCCTCTAGAAGGCTCAGATTTTCATTGTGTCTCAGATATATATTATACTTTATTTGTACCTTTTTGTTTTACCCAAGATAGATTTAACGAGAGAGCATCGGGATGAGCTTCATACAGCCCACAATAATAATCAACAGAGCTGACTATTGTTATAGATTGTATACGCTACTTCAAAAAACGATTACTGTTTTTGATTGAAGGGTATATAATTAATAAATCGATAATTTCTCATTACATTTCAAATTATTCGTTTATTGATTATAAGAACCGATACTCTCTCTAGGTCCATCTGATCTTATTGGGTATAAGATCTAGATAGTGTTTAAGGAGGAAATACCTCCAACATAATTACCTATACCAAGGTACTGTGTAGTGATCCATACGACAAGTAACTATGTTAATTTAAGTATACTCGATATTTTCTGATATGCAAAAACTTCAGAGTTTTATTTTTTATTTTTACTCTTTTCTTATTTACTTATTTGTAAATAATATTTTAATATGTTATATTAAAAATAGCCTGATACCATTTGGTTATCAAACTAGATTTAATTGTTTATGGTGTTTAAACTATTGCTATGGTTATTTTTTATCTTTATACCAATCCTTGTTGGATCATCGCGTCAGCTACTTTCTTGAATCCTGCAATATTTGCTCCTTTGATATAATCAACATAATCACCCTGTTTTCCATATTGGACACACTGTGTGTGTATATTTTTCATGATAGCCTGTAATCTTTCATCTACTTCTTCACTACTTCGTGAAAGACGTATGCTATTTTGAGACATTTCTAATCATGAAGTTGCTACTCACCCAGCATTTGATGCTTTGCCTGGTGAAAAGAGTATTTTTGCTGAGTGAAAAATTTCAATTGCTTCTGGTGTAGATGGCATATTTGCTCATTCACCCACTACTATAACTCAATTACTTACTAGCATATTCGCATCTATTCAATCTAATTCATTTTGGGTTGCACATGGTAATGCTATATCACATTTTACTTCTCGTGGTTTCTTGTTCTCTATGAATTTTGCTCCGAATTTATCTGCATATTCCTTTATTCTCCCACGTCTATTATTTTTTAAATCTTTTAAGAATTCTAATTTCTCTTGGGTGATTCAACTTTGATCGTAGATATATCATGATGAATCGGAAGCAGTAACTACTTTTGCTCATAAGTGGATACATTTTTCTATTGCGTATTGTGCTACATTTCATGAACCCGAAACGACAACAGTCTTTCCTTTCAAATTATCATTTTTGGTTGCTAGCATCTCCTGTACGAAGTAAACTAACCCATATCCCGTTGCTTCTGTTCTTATCAAACTTCATCATCGATTAAGTCATTTTCCTGTCAATACTCCTGTAAATTCATTTCTTATCTTTTTATATTGTCCGAAAAGGTAACCAATCTCTCTTCCACCTACTCCAATGTCGCCTGCTGGTACATCGGTATCTGGTCAGATATATTTTGAAAGTTCTGTCATAAAAGATTGACAAAATCTCATTACCTCAGCATCTGATTTATTATGCGGATCGAAATCACTTCCTCCTTTCCCTCATCACATAGGTAGACCAGTCAGACTGTTTTTGAAGATCTGTTCGAATCATAGGAATTTAAGGATAGATAAGGTGACTGTAGGATGAAATCTGAGTCCACCTTTGTATGGCCCTATAGCACTGTTGAATTGTACTCTATATCATTTATTTATCTGGATATTTCCCTCATCATCAACTCGAAGAACCCTAAACATAATGACTCTTTCTGGCTCGACTAATCTTTCAAGGATTTTTTCTTTCTGATAGTGAGGATTTAGATCGATAAAATCTTTAATTGAATCGACCACTTCTTCTACGGCTTGAATAAATTCTGGTTCATTGGGATTTTTTTGTTGTACGTTTTGTACAAATGCTTTTGTATCAAACATTATATATGATTAATAGATAAAATTTTTTGTGTGATTATTTTTGTCTTTAAGCCCCTAAGTTATATTATTTTCATTGTTGAGATTTCTTTGAAATGAGCTTTAATATATGTTCATTTATTTGTTCTTTTGTTCATCATTGTTCAATTACTTTATATCCCCAAACCGTCCATATTGCTATGCCTCATTGTCTTCCTCACATAGATACTCCATCGAGTGTATATAATCACACTTCTCTTGCTTCATCAAGTAATGGTGTTGATCCTGTTTTTGTTAGATTTATATCACTTATTATGATTTCTGGATTGTTAATTTTAAATTCTCTTAATAATTCTTTTGTATCATGTAAGTTTTTTTCTACTCATCATTCGGTAGGCGTTAGTCATGAATACAAGGCAAGATCTCCATCTGCTCATTTTGTAGAGAGGTTTATAATAGCATCTACTTTTCTGTCTTTAAAAGTAAATATTTTATTCTCATCTCCTGCAGTAGCTATACCTTCTCTTGCCTTGTTTAGTCTTTCTGATATATGTTCAGCTTTTTCTACTGTTCTATTTAATATGTTGACGCTATTTACTCATCTATTTGCAAGTTCTAGCGCTATTCCTCTTGCAGTTCATCCCGCTCATAATATTATAATATTTTTGTTTTGTATCTCCATTCATATTTCCTTAAATTTATCACATAATGACTCTACATATCAAGAGGCATCTGAATTATACCCATGTATTTCTGTTCAAAAGTGAGCGATAAAATTTATTGACTGCATTTCGTCTGCTACTGGATCTATAAATCAATATTCTTTTTGTTTTAATACTTTTCGTCATAAATCTTTAAATCAAACACCAAGTCATCCACCTATAAATTTGTTGTTTTTTTGTAAGATATCCAAAACTTTTTCAAAATTTTCTGGTTGTATAATTACCATTGAATTCTTTATGTCTACATTATATATGCTTGCTATGTGATTTCGCATTTTTGGTGTCATCCCTGCATAATCATGATTTATAAATGTGAAAGAAAAGTTTCCTGCTTGTAATATCTCTTCTATATTTGTAATATTTCCTTCTGGTAACATTGCAAATTGTATAATTCATGAAGTGAACAACTCCCTTATCTCATTTGAATTATCTATCAATTCATTATTGTCTACTTTTTTCATGTCTATTTTTGTTATTATGTTAAAATCTTTATTCTTATAAATCTTTTTAAAGTTTTTTCTTAATTTTTCTTTGGAATCTGTTGGCTCTAGACTGTTTAAAAAATCTTCTTTCTTTAGATTATCTTCTTGTAATACATTAATTGTTTCTATTTTAACCATTGCAACAGTATCAGAAAATATGGGAGGCCTATTTTCTTCATCATTTCATGGAGTGTCGATTATTCTTGCTTTCACTACTTCTCAAGTAATGTATCATCTCTCTTGGGGATATATCCTATTCCCTGGTCTAAATACGGTTATTCTATCTTTTTCTAAAAATCCATTTTTTTCTTCTTCTCTAAAGGCTATATCGTTTCTGTCTAAATACATCATATATTATTAATAAATAAATTTACTTACATTCTTGTATATATCGACTGTTTTTGAAATCATAAATTACTTCATTGCATTCGTATTTTATGTATCAAAAATTGTCGGTACAATTTCGATATCATCAAAACTTTCACTAATTCAAGTTTTAATTACATCTCTCTATGCATACTTTTATGTTTTTGTTGTTCATTAACGCGTCAGCGATTTTTTGGTGAGCTATTTTCAATATCCTGCAAAATGTTGGTGCTGATATTTTCATTTTTTTTGCTGCAGCTATCATCGCTAGTTTTTCATAATCAGATAATCTTATTGCTTCGTATTCGTCTAATCCCAATTCAATTGTTTCTTTGCTTCATTTGGAGAGCAATGGACCAAAAAGATAACAGACTGGTGTACAAGTAATTTTTCTTTCTTTTTTTGTTCTGGCCATCCTATATTGTATTAAGAATAAATATTCTTATATTCTTATTATAATGAAATATATTTCATAATCAAGTCTTTTTTTTATAAAATAAGACGTCGAAACTTCCACAAGAATTTTAACGTCGATTTTATATTATCCTTCAAAAATATCTTCGATTTTTGATTGAATATATTGTTCATTAAATTTATGTGTTTCTCGTAATTAATAAAACAAAAAAAGCTGATTATTTGTATAATCAGCCTTATAAGAAAACATTTGCTATTATTATTTTTTACAACTTCCCCATGTGAAAATCTTATACACAGCAGCTAATCATACGATAGCATAGATGATACGAGAAATGATATGCATGCTTCCAAATATCCATGCTACCAAATCGAAATTGAAGAAACCAACCAATCCCCAGTTTAATGCACCGATAAGGATGAGGATGTATGCAACCAATTTAACTTCTTTCATACAGTGATTTTTTAAAAGAATAAAAAACGTGTTACCTATGTAAGAATAGACTTTATTATTGAGAAATCAAGATTAAAAAAAAATCAGGACCGGAAGGAGTTGAACCCTCGACGCGGAGCTTTGGAGACTCCCGCTCTAC